>JBHJJC010000068.1:0-5931 GCA_050042945.1 Croceivirga sp. | reverse complement strand
ATTAAAATTCTCTCCATGGGGATGAGTGGTTATTTTGACATCGCCATTGAAGAAGGAAGCTCTATGGTACGCATAGGAAGTAGTATCTTTGGAGCACGCCAATAGAGCTAAAAACCAATGAATGTACGCCATTCTTGATTTAGAAAGTACCGGGGGAAAATATAACGAAGAAGGCATCATGGAGATTGCCATCCACCGTTTTGATGGCAATAAAGTGATTGACAAATTTATAAGCCTTATCAACCCTGAGCGTGACATTCAGCCAATTGTGGTCAAACTGACCGGTATTAACAACAAAATGCTACGATTTGCACCCAAGTTTCATGAAGTGGCGAAGCGTATCGTAGAAATTACTGATGGTGCCATATTGGTGGCGCACAACGCGCAGTTTGACTATCGTATTATACGAACGGAATTTCGAAGATTGGGCTATAACTATGAGCGCAAAACCCTGTGTACAGTAGACCTTTCCAAAAAGCTATTGCCGGATGCCGAATCGCACAGTCTTGGTAAACTTGTACGTTCTTTGGGAATACCCGTAAGTGATAGGCACCGGGCGAATGGTGACGCCCTGGCCACCCTTAAATTATTCAAATTGTTATTGGCGAAGGATCTGAACAAGATGATTCTCACAGAGGTCGTTCGGGCAGAAACGCTAGGGGAATTAACCGAACGACAATTACGCATGGTGGAAAGCCTTCCATCGACCACTGGGGTATATTATATGCACAACAAAGAAGGGGAAATTATCTTTTTAGGTAAAACCAAGAACATCAAAAAAAGGGTCAACCAACATTTTACCAATCAGGGAGCGTTGGCTCGAAACCTACAAAAAGAAACACGAAAGGTCTCCTTTGAACAAACTGGAAGTGAGTTGGCTGCCCTTCTCAAAGAAAAATTTGAACTTCGTTCAAACAAACCTAAACTGAACAAGAAAAAAATATTCCGTGGGTTTTCATATGGTGTCTATGCTAAGGAAATCAACGAAGGACATTTTCAGTTCTTGGTGGAAAAAGCCAATGGCCAACCAAAACGACTCAGTAGTTTTCTCACCCTAAAAGCTTCAAAGAACTTCCTTAAAAAATTGACGGCAACCGTAGAGCAAGAATCGGATGCACCAGTGTTGCCCAACAAAACAACCACTGAACTTTTGAATGCCTACAGCACACAAAATAGGAATATCATGTTGTTGGACAAAGGCCGAGAGCTTGGTGAAAAAAGTGTTTTTCTCATTAAAAATGGTGTCTTTCAAGGATTCGGATACGCAGAACTTAATTACCAAATCAATAATATTCCTATCTTGGAATCTATTATAACGCCTATGCAAGGAGATGATGAGACCACATACATCATTGAATCGTACCTTAGGATAAAGCGACTTCGCATGGTGGAACTTGACCAATGACACGAATACAATGAGTCTGACTGATAAAAAAACTGACCGTTCGTGGAAAGCTACTTTACATGAGGTCATTTATGGTACCCATACGCCGGCGGGTAGGTGGTTTGACATCATTTTACTTTTAGTCATTGTATATAGCGTTATCGTAGTGATGTTGGAAAGTGTTCCACGCTATGATGAAAAATATCATGAGTTTTTCAATATTTCGGAGTGGGTCGTCACCGTTCTGTTTACCATAGAATATCTTCTTCGAATCGCTTGTATCAAACGCCCCAGCCGTTATATTTTCAGCTTTTTTGGTATGGTTGACTTTCTTTCCACCATTCCGAAGTACCTGTCTTTCTTTTTTGTGGGCACCCAATACTTTACCGCTTTTAGGGCATTGCGATTGTTACGCATCTTCAGAATCTTAAAATTGGTGCGTTATACTGGCGCTTCCAATAACTTGGTTAAAGCCTTGAATGCCAGTAGGACCAAAATCTTAATTTTTATTTTTTTCGTTTTGGTAGTATCCTTGCTTCTGGGTACGGTGATGTATCTTGTTGAAGGTCCGGAGCATGGGTTTAAAAGTATTCCACATAGCGTGTATTGGACCATTGTAACCCTGACCACCGTTGGTTATGGAGATATCTCTCCCGAAACCGGATTTGGGCAGTTCTTAGCTACGTTGATTATGATTATCGGTTATGGAATTATAGCGGTACCAACGGGCATCGTTTCCGCAGAATATGCTTCTGCCAAAGAAAAAGTAAAAGCTGACGAAGGTCGATCATGCCCTGCTTGTGCAACGGAAATATTAAAGGATGATGCTCACTACTGTCGTAAGTGCGGTGAAAAACTAGACGTTGAAAACTGATGCCTAAAACGGTTATTGCCATAACTGGGCCCACTGCCATCGGGAAGACCGGGCGCGCGATAAGTCTTGCCCAACATTTTAAAACTGAGATTGTTTCTACTGATTCACGCCAATTTTATAAAGAAATGGCTATTGGTACCGCCGTACCCTCGCAAGAAGAATTGAATACGTGTAAACACCACTTTATACAGCATATCTCCGTACAAGACGCCTACTCGGTCGGAGATTTTGAACGTGATGCCCTAAAATGTATCAATGAACTCTTTAAACAAAATGATATTGTCGTCTTAGTGGGGGGCAGTGCGCTCTTTATGGATGCGGTGCTACATGGCATGGACAGTTTTCCAGAGGTTGATCCATCCATACGGAAAAGACTGAACGCCCAATATCAATCTGAGGGGATAGTAGCATTACAAACCCAATTAAAGCGATTGGACCCGAACCATTACGATAAGGTTGATCTACAGAATCCACATCGTTTGATACGGTCACTTGAGGTCTCCATAGCCACAGGGAAGCCCTATTCTTCATTTTTAGGAAAGAGAACGCAAAAAAGACCCTTTTCCTCTATTTTAATTGGGTTGCACGCCGAACGAGAGCTGGTTTACGAGCGCATCAATACAAGAGTTGACCTAATGATGGAAATGGGGCTTCTCGAAGAGGCTAAATCACTTTATATACACAAAGATTTAAATGCCCTGAACACTGTTGGATACAAAGAAATTTTCGAATTCTTGGATGGAAATACTACTTTACAAACAGCAGTTACAGAAATTAAAAAAAACACCAGACGGTTTGCCAAACGTCAATTAACCTGGTATCGAAAAAACAAAATGGTGAAATGGGTACCCTATCATTTAAAAGAGAAAGATTTTATCACGGCTGTTACCGAACTACTAAATGAGAACTATGGATAATACCCCGCTCTTAGTCATAATGGGTGTCTCGGGCACCGGAAAATCAACAATAGGAAAACTATTGGCCGAAAAGTACAAAGTTCCTTTTTACGATGGAGATGATTTTCACCCTGAAGAAAATATCGCCAAAATGGCCTCTGGCATACCCCTAAATGATTATGACCGTCGAGGTTGGTTAATGAGATTAAATGAATTATTACACTCTAATAGTGAAAAGGGCGCAGTCGTTGCCTGTTCTGCACTTAAGGAAACGTATCGTTCCCAACTTGCCCAAGGACCGGGAAACATTCAGTTTGTTTTTCTCGATGGAAGTTTTGATCAAGTGAAATCGAGATTAAAGCAACGCCAGGGACATTTCATGCCATTAGACCTATTAAAATCACAATTCGATACCCTAGAGCGGCCTAAAAATGCCATCAAGGTCAATATTATGAATACGCCGGATAAAATCGTTCAAGAAATAATAAACAAACTCGGCTAGATCATCAACACTCTAGATTAAAATCTGAAAATGAGTAGCAATATCGTAATAGTCCCGCTATTCTATATCGATGCACCGAGTCTATAGAACAAAAATATTTAATGTAAAAAACCGCCAAAAACTTCTTTACAGCAATTGGCGGCTTTTATTATTTTTATAAAAAAATTACATTGCCTCTCCCTCGGTTTTAACGACTAATCGAAACCCCTCGCCATGTATATTTAAAATCTCTACTACATCGTCACGCTTGAGATATTTTCTCAACTTCGCTATATACACATCCATGCTACGTGAGGTAAAGTAATTGTCATCTCTCCAAATTTTTGTCAAGGCTAACTCTCGAGGCATCAAATCATTCTCATGCAATGCCAAAAGTCTGAGTAATTCATTCTCTTTCGGGGACAGTTTTGTAGGGTCTTCCTCTTTATATTTCAGAAATCGTAACTTCGAATTTAAGTGGAAATTTCCTATCTGAAACTCAAACTGTTTGCTGTCAGCCAATGAATTGGAGGCTTTTCTCTGAAGAATTGCTTTAAGTTTCATCAAAAGCACCTCAGAATCAAATGGCTTGTTCAAATAATCATCAGCACCCGCCTTATATCCCTTTAAAACATCTTCCTTCATGGTTTTGGCCGTAAGGAAAATGATAGGTACATTTTCATTTTTCTCCCGGATTTCCTTGGCCAAGGTAAACCCATCTTTGTACGGCATCATAACATCAAGAATACAAACATCAAAGTTATCTTTCTTGAACTTCTCAAAACCTTCCATACCATTTTTGGCAAGAACAACATCAAAGTCATTCATCTGAAGGTAGTCTTTGAGTACAATACCAAAATTCGGATCATCCTCAACCAATAATATTTTTTTATTCTCTAATTCCATACCATTTTTAAATTAGGGGCAGTTTAACATAAAAAGTACTTCCTTTACCTTTTTCACTTTCTACATAAATCTCGCCCTGGTGATCATCTACTATTTTTTTCACGTAGGCCAAGCCTAAACCGTGCCCTTTAACGTTGTGTATATTTCCGGTGTGTTCCCGATAAAATTTTTCAAATATTCTTTTTTGTACGACTTTGTTCATTCCAGCGCCTTGATCTTTAATTTTAATAACAACGAAGTTTTTCGCCACTTCGGTGAATACATCAATCTTAGGTGACTCTGGTGAGTACTTTATTGCATTATCCAACATATTTACGATAACGTTTGTAAAATGTATATCGTTGGCCAATACTTCGGTTCGTGATGCATTAAGATTTGTGTTGATATACCCTCCTCTATTCTGAACAATTAAATCAACATGGGTAATGGCATCATTGATAATATCATGAACATCTACGCGATCTTTACTGATATCCAACTGATTTTTTTCCAGCTTTGAAATGCGAAGAACGTTCTCCACTTGAGCATGCATGCGTTTGTTTTCATCACGAATCATACCCAAATACCTCATGACCTTTTCTTTATCATCAATTGATTTCGGGTTTCGAATGGCTTCAACAGCCAAATTTATCGTAGCAATTGGGGTTTTGAACTCATGCGTCATATTGTTGATGAAATCAGACTTAATCTCTGAAATTTGCTTTTGCTGGATTAACTGATAAATTGCACTGGAATACGCTACTACAATGACCAGTGTAAACAATAGTGAGAGTATTGCCATGGTCATGATACTACCCAATAAAAACTTTTTCTTTTCCGGAAAGTTCAATAACAGCGAAAAGTTTGTCTGTCCTTCACTATCGCGAAAAATTGGGGTCTCATAAATGGTACCTCTATCGAACTTGAACTTCCTAGATTTTACTTTCGTTGGAAATCCTCTACTATAAATACCATATTCATAAACAATATCAATTCCCCGATTATCCAATTCCCTACCTAATAATAATTCCAATTCTTGTCGGGAAACCCGCTCATGAATGGGTACTGTTTTTGCAGCTTCCATAAAAACGTCTTCATAGGCAGCTTTATCAATAGCTGAAAGTCCGCCAATTTTCTCCACCCGTTGTATAGGTGTCAATGCATATCGCTTTCCATCTAAACCATAATCTTCCTTAAATACTGCTGTTGTTCGGCGACTTGTAAAATTTTTGATTGTCGTTGAATCCTCAATCGTATTATCAAAGAACATCGATGAAATATCATAGCTTTCCTCCAGAATACCATGGGAATAAAACTTGATTTCATCAGAATTCAAATCACGATCTACAAAAAAAAAGTTGCGTAGATGGGCGGTTTTGGGCTGTTGCACACTGTCTACAAGCTCTGCCAA
>JBHJJC010000067.1:0-74645 GCA_050042945.1 Croceivirga sp. | reverse complement strand
CGGCTAAGGGCAGGCTTCCTTTACCACCCGCCAATCGGTCACGTATTTCACCACCTGAACCTGTTGCCGCGCCATTGAAGGGTTCAACGGTGGTCGGAAAATTATGGGTTTCGGCCTTTAAGGAAAGTACGGAATCAAATGTAGTTTCTTGGTAGAAATCAGGTTGGTCAGCGCGTTTGGGTGCGAATTGTACCGCTCTGGGACCTTTTACAAAAGCCACATTGTCTTTATAGGCCGATACAATTCCGTTTGGATTTTCTTCAGAGGTCTTTTTAATCAGCTTAAAAAGCGAAGTCGGTTTTTCTTGACCATCAATAACAAAAGTGCCATTAAAGATTTTATGGCGACAATGCTCAGAGTTCACCTGGCTAAAACCAAACACCTCTGAATCGGTCAATTTACGGCCCAATTTGTTCGAAAGCGTCTCGAGATACCCCACCTCTTCATAACTTAATGCCAAGCCCTCTTTTTGATTATAGGCCCCGATATCGTCAATCTCTATTACTGGTTCGGGCGCGATGTTGATGGTATAAAAATCTTGACCCAAGGTGCTATACTTTTGAAAAAGCATAGGGTCGTAGTAGCTAAAATCCTTAGATACCGCTTTAAATTCTTCTATTCGGGTTATCCCTTGAATGCCCATATTTTGGGTAATCTCTGTGGCATTGGTACTCCAAGGGGTAAGCATGGTGGCTCGTGGACCAACAAAAAAGGCGTCTAGTGACGCCGCTTCTATCTTGGGTTGGTTGCCGACCAACCATGTTTATTTTTTGATGTCTTCTGGGGTCAGGTCGTGTTGGGTTTGCAGTACGAAAACCTTTGTTGCTGCATCGCCAAAAAAGTGAATCATTCTTAGGCCGTTTTGGAAAGTGCAAATTTACCAAAATGGAAGTTATTTTTGCTGCCTAAATAAGCTAGTTGTTAACTAGGTTTGTTCATAGTTGATTTGCCCCCTAACACTTGTTTACTACATCGTCATCTTCATAAGATACTGTCTGAAGTAGATGGTTTTGAAGAATCAATAGTCTTCGTATCGATGAGAAACAAAGAAGCTGAAAGTAGAAGGGCGATACCAGGGACAAGGGCCTTCAAATAAAAAGCAAGAATTGCGTCAATACCAACCAGGATTGCAATGAAGAACTTTATTTTTCTCGTCTCATGTTTCATAAATAAGGTTAAAACCCCCAATACGGCCAAACCCAACAAATGAATGGAAGGATGAACAAAAAGAACAGGAAAAATATTTTTGGCAAAGTCCTCCGTATTGGACTGTTCTATAATTTCGGTAACATATCTTGTCCCACTTCCGTGGAATATGGACATTATGATTAACAAGATGACTCCAATTATGGTGGCTTTTTTGCTATACTTTTTCATTGTTGTTCGTTGCATTTCGTCATGTATAAGTATAGACAAAACATTTTTGAAAAAGGTTGCCTGGGATGTTGTAATGGTTCAAACGAATGTGATACGTAGTTCTCTTCGCTTCTCTTTTGAAGTGTTAAGCTGATACCTCACTTTCCATCCAAGATTCAGAGGTGATACAGATATCGCCCTGTTACAACCTAAAATTATACCGTACTTTTAGTAGAATCTGTCGGTTCTGGAGCTCCCAAGGTTGGTTGTTGATGTTGTTGACCGTATTGTTGTTAAAGACCAAGAAAACATCGCCTAAGGGCGAGAAAATCCAATGGATACGGGCATTAAGGCCCAATACCCTACTGTCGGTATCGTATTGCAAATAGCTGTTCAGCTGTAAATTGGAGGTGACATTAAACCGAACCCGTAGTCCTGCCAAGGTCTGTTCAAAGTCCCCAAAAGGGAGTCGTGCGCGATTGTGTAATCCAGCGAATTCAAAAGCGAGTAGGGCGCTGGGGTTCCAATTGAGTGAAAGTTCAAATTCATCTAAGTTTCCCTCATAAAAACTGCCAAACCACCACGTGGCTTGCCCACTTAACCGTCGTTTACGGGCAAATTCAGCCTCTAGGCGATAACGCATGAAATTATATTCCCCTTCCGGAATGGTCACCCCATCTGAAATCTCAAAGGGCTCCAAAATGTTTTCGCCGACCGGTCTGATGTTGGCTTCGATACGGTCCCCACTTTCTAGACGCCAGTTGATGGGTGCGGTAAACACGCTATACGACTGCCACGGTCCTTGAAGGGTGTTGATATAGGTAATGAACAGTTGGTTGAACATCTGGCGAAGCCATGGCGCTTTGGGCCGAGGTGCAAAAGTGCCCCCGATGCGATAAGAATTCACTCCACGCCGCGGTACAAACCCCTATGAAGGGTCAAAATCTTCTCCAATTCGGGCATAGGTAAAGGCAATATCCCAACGGTCGTTGGGGTAATCAATTTTAGACCCGGCAGCGGAGCGGTCGCCCGTCAAGTCTTCGCGATTGGTCAATAAGGCCCAACCGCCAACGATAAAGTTTTTATCTCCAATGAACCGAGTGGTCTGAAAGGTTAAATCGGCCCCTGTCATCCAACTGCCGTTGCGGCCCAAAGGGTCTCCTGAAGTAGCGATAACCCCTACCGAGCTTTCTTTGAATACATTACGGCGCACCCGTACCACGCCCATATTGGTGGCACCAAAGTAGTTGCCCTCTAAATCAAAATCCCCGGTGCGAATGCCCAAGCCCCCGAAAGCGGTCTTACCAATGCGTCCATTGAGTTTGGTGCCTCCAACGACGGGAATTTGCACATTATTTCGCAATCCGATACGACGACTAAAGAAGGGTAGCACCGTACTTCGCCCAGTTCCAAATCCGAATTCAAAAATATCAGAGCCTTCGAGGAAGAATATTCTTCGTTCTGGAAAAAAGAGCGGAAAACGGGTGAGGTTGGTCTGTCGTGTATCTACCTCCGTTTCTCCAAAATCGGTATTTGCCGTAAACGTGGCCAAAACGTTAGGGCCTATACGCTGGTTCGCATCGAGACTCACATCAGGCTTTACCACCATGGCTCCATTAGGTCCTGTCTGGTTGGCATTGGCAATCAATGAAGGTCTTACGTTGATACCAATACCATAATTAAATTCTGGTAGGCCCATGACTAAGCCCGCACGACTGGTCTGGGCGAAACCTTGGTCGCGTTCGACGTTTGACCATCGTATCGTCTCTAAATTGCGTTGAATTCTGCGGTCTACATTGAAGCCCCTAGTTGAAAGTCCTTTTTTAAACGCAATACTTTGAATGGGTAATACGATTTCGGCCGTCCAGCCATTTTCGGTGATCTGCGTCTTGGCATCCCAAACAGCATCCCAATCTTCATTTTCACTCTCTCCTCGATTCGAAACCAAAGCGTCATAGCGTGCCGCCAAAGAATTGACCGCAAAGATGTAACCCGATTGGCCATCTAAAAATGGGTCGATCACAATCTTTATATGATCTTCTTCGGAAATATCGGCATCCCTAAGTTTGGAGAAGCGGATGATACCATCAGGATTTGTATCGTTGCAGGTTACCCCTATGACCACATTTCTTGGATTGGCAATCACCTGAATCAAGGTGATTTGAGAGGGCGGACCGCCCTCGACCGGTACTGTTGTTTTAAGGTTGGTCAGTAAAGGTGCATTTTTCCAATCCTCCTCATTGAGGGCCCCATCGAAATTAAAAGATTCGGTCAGTTGACCCGATGGAAATTTCGGTCGGTCAACGGTTTGTGCTAAGGCTGTTCCACTTACGAAAAGGAAAACTAAAAGTAAATAAGTAAGAAAGGATTGTTTGGTTTGCACAGTATTGTTGGGATTCAGCTAACGATTAATTGGTAAGGGAAGATAGTATTCTATTTTCTTCATTTGTGCTTTCGGGGTATAGTTTATCTTGGTTCTAAATATTCAATTCAAGAGTTCAATTTTTGATACAAAAAGTTCAAATTGTTGGGCCACTTTATTCACAATCAAAAAGGTGACCTCCTCAATGGTATGGTGATTAAAATTGGGTAAGTCCAATCGTCTTCCGCGAAAAGTGGGGTAGAGGTCCTTTAGTTGGAACTCCTTGGTCTGCCATTCCCCGCTGGTTTCAAATTTGGTGATATAACTATAATATTGACCTCGGTGGTTTTTTACCCTAAACTGATAGGTACTGCCATCTCCCTTCAATTGAATACGTATAATTTGGTTTGGATGAACCTCGGTTTTAGGGATGACGTATCGCACTGAAGAGAATCCACCGTTATTTTCTAAGGAAACGTTTCCAAAAAATTTGGCATGACCTGCTGCGGTTAGTTCAAATTGTCCATTTGACCGGCCACCCATCACGACATCATCAATGATGTACCACTTTTTTGAATGAGGATTGGTTTCGCTATCGAATAGGGTTTGCGCGCTCATGGTTGAAGTTAAAAGAACAAGAATTAAAGTATGATTTTGAACGAATGAAATGATATGCTTCATTTTTCTTGAAAAGATTTCCGCTATGCGGGAATGAAAGTTTTATTGTTTGACAAAAACCATACAGTGTTGCCATGGTAGGTTTGAAATGTTTTCCTCAAGTTGAAATCCTATAGCTTTCATCTCCTTCACAGCTTGGAATTCCGTCATTTTGTGTAGTCTCTTGATAGGCACTTTTGGGTCTTCACCCCGGTATTCGATGAGGAACAGTTTACCGTTCGGTTTCATTGCTTTATACACGGATTGCATCATTTCTACGGGATAGTTCATTTCATGATACACGTCAACAATCAATACCTTATCCAAGGTGCTTTCGGGGAGGTTAACGCTTTTTATAGTCCCTTTGACCACGGAAACATTATCGTGATTTCCCGCTTTCTTTTTTTTGTCAAGTACCGCTAGCATCTCGTCTTGAATATCAACGGCGTAAATCATGCCTTCAGGGGTCTGCTTGGCCATTTTAAACACATGATAACCCGATCCAGCACCGATATCGGCGATATTATCTTTCTTGTCGATGGCCATATTTTCAAGTAATAAAGAGGCGCGTTCTTCCAGTTCACGTTCAGGGCGCTCCAACCAAAGCATACCTGCAAATCCCATCACATGTGCTATCTCACGGCCCATGTACCATTTACCAATGCCATTGGGGTCATCCGATTTATAGGAGTATTGCCCTACTTGGGCCAGGGTTGGGAGAATAATGGAAAGAAATAGGCATACACCAAGATATCGTCGAATTTTTTGCATAATGTTTCGATTTTCTTGGTCAAGCTGCGTAACAAAAATAGCTTATGCGTTTCGAGTAATACCTTAAGAAAACGGTAAATCGTAAAATTGGGCGGCCTAATTGACAATTTCGATAACCTTGGTAATTGCGGCGTCACCTATTTTTAAATCGTCAACCAACTTCTTGAAGTAGGCATCGATATCCCTTGGATAATCTATTGGAATATCAGGCGGTATGCCAATGGATTCGTAATTATTGCCCTTCATATCAAGATACACTTCGTTTGAAAGTTCAAAAGACCAACCATTCGGTAAGGTCTTTTCCAAAACATCTGAGAAAATTCCTTCGGTTGAAGAGCCAACCAATTTGATGTTGGGTATTGAAAGCGATGAAAGCGCCATAATTTCTGTTGCACTGGCCGATTCAGGGCCAATCAACAAATAAACAGGCTTTTTATAAGGCTTTTCTACTGCGGGTTGCACTACTTTTACAACTGGGGTGAATCCACCATCCCATCGTGCCTTTTTGGTAAAAACTATCTTTTCTTCATCATTCAGTTTTTTTAGGATTTCCATACCAACCTCGTCTATGCCCCCACCATTGCACCTGAGGTCGATAATTAATGCACTTACATTTCTGAAGTCATTTAAGATGCTATCTATTACTTTGTTTATTCCTTTTACTTCATCTGCCAGCTCGTTTTCGCTATTTTTCGACTTTTTGGAATATGCCTTCCAATACCTATCACCTTTGAGGCTGTTTTTGATACCGTAATCGGCCATTCCTTCCATTTCATTTATCTGAACATAGCCGATATTTTGTTCAAGCATTCCCCAACGCAGATTATCGCCACGTCGCGATTTGCCGTTTGGGATGTATTTTTTGGCAATCATTTCTGCCACCTCTCCGCTTTCAAAGGATTCTTCCTCGTTTTGTAGGGGATTTTGAGCCCTATACATCTTACTCGCTGCTTTTAGCACCTCTTTTTCGGCATTAATTCCGATATGACCGTCGTCAAAGGATTCCAACATTTCATAAAGAATCAAAAACAATTCTGCTTCAGAAGTTTCAGGGCTTATTCTAGGTCGGTATTTAGCATACATGTTTTCTGCGTCAATACCTCTCAATTCGAAATAGGCGTAGTGATTTTTAAAGGTATCCCACAACACTTCAAAATTATGTTCCGGATTTTGAGCCATTGCTTTTGCTGCCTTGTATGCTTTGGAACCCTTCTTACAGACAGGGGGAGCTTCAACTATGCGGGTAAAATAATAACGGTTGATTCCATTGGTAAGCAAGAGCGTGTCATTTTTAAGCTTCAAAACATCACCAAATTCTGCAATATGCCCTTCCATAATGGGTAGACAGGAAAACTTTGTAACGTCTGACAAAACGTATTCGCCATTTGCTATGGTTATGATTCTGCCATAACCAAGAGACTCCCAAATACCGTCTTTGTCATTGCCATTTTCAGATTGATAACCAAAACAGCTAAAACCATTGATAGCTACTAAAAACACCAAAATGGTTCTGTAGGATACCATTTTACTGGAGTTCCTTTTTCAAATAAGCAAAGGCTCCTTCAACATTTTCAAAAATATCATCTTTGGGAACTAGGTCGGGAATAATATCAATTGAAGTTAATTGATCTAAAGGTTGTTCTTGCAATCCTGTTAAAATGACCTCGATGTTTTGTGCCCTTAAATCAAATATGGCCTCCTCCAAAGCATAAATCCCAGATTGATCAATGTAGGGCACACGGTCCATTCGAATGATCAATGCTTTGATATCGCCACCCAATTCTTTAATGCCATCTTTAAAATAAGAGGTGAAACCAAAGAACAAAGGTCCGTACAAGTGTTTGATAATGACCTTATCCTTATACTTTTCGTAAAACTCCAGCTCATCTTGCCATGGTTTCGAGCCGTCAAAGTCAGAAACGGAACCGACTTCCATACCGTTTTTGGCCAAGTCACTGGCTTGTTTCATAAATAACAATGAAGCTAAAGCAACACCAATACCCACTGCATTGATAAGGCTGCCAAAGGTCGTAATCAAGAGTACTATGATCAACACAATGGCATCTGCTCTTGGCACCACTTTTAGGTGTTTGAGTCCTTTGAAATCAATGATTTTAAATCCTACGGGAATCAATAGTCCGGCCAAAACAGCCAATGGAATATGTGCGGCCAAAGTCCCTAACCCCAATAGAACGGTCAACAAGAATATACCGTGCAAAGCACCTGATAAACGGGTTCTTCCGCCAGCATTGATGTTTACGACAGTTCCTTTGGTAGCCCCGGCACCAGGTATACCACCGATGACTGCCGCCAACATATTGCCTATACCTTGCCCAATAAGCTCTCGGTTGCTATTATGCTTGGTTTTGGTCATGTTATCGGCAATTACAGATGTCAATAAGGAATCAATACTACCCAAGACCGCCAAGACTACCGCGTACTCGACAATAATACTATAAGCTTCAGCATCTATGGGCCACATCGTTCCGATTTGAAGCGCTGGTAACCCGGATGGGATTTCGCCAATGACTGGAACATCCCACTTTAAGAAATATGCGGCCAAAGAAGCCACTAAAAGGGCTACCAAGGCATTGGGTATGGCCTTGGTGATTTTGGGAAATACATAATACACCACAACGGTCAAGACGCCCAACGCCAAAGCGTAGAGATTTGCCTCAGTAAACATTCTGGAGAGGTCTTTGATGACGGCTATGGTTGATTTTGGTGAAGAGAGCCCTACCAACGGGAATAATTGTAATATAATGATAATCAGTCCAACACCGCTCATAAAGCCAGAAACAACGGGGTATGGGAAGTACTTTACATAACCTGCAATATTCAAAAGCCCAAAAATGACTTGTATCAGTCCTCCCAATAAAAACGTAATTAGAATAATGCCCATGGCATTGTCGAGGTCTCCATTCATTTGAATTGCACCAGCTACCAGGGCTGCGGACACCACGGTCATGGGGCCCGTAGGTCCGCTCGCTTGGGTTTCGGTACCTCCAAATAAGGCCGCAAATATTCCAACGGCAATGGCACCATATAGACCAGCTGCTGCGCCCATTCCTGACTGTACTCCAAACGCTAAGGCCAGCGGAAGCGCAATGACACCTGCAACCAATCCACCTGTTAGGTCACCCTTAAAATTTTTAAAATCGTAGAACTTTTTCATCTTAGTGTCAGTGTTTCTCTCTTTAACGGAAAGATAAGGAAATTGACCTGCCCCCCATGTTTAAATTCGCTACTTTTAGAGCAAACAGAACCAATCTATGACTTTACTTATTGTTATTGCTGGCATTTTGTTGCTTTTCGTGTTAATTGCCGGCCTTAAGCTCAACTCTTTTCTATCCTTCATTATCGTTTGTCTCTTTGTTGGCTTACTACAAGGTATGGAGCCTTTGGCCATTGTTGCCTCGATTCAGAAGGGAATCGGCAGTACCCTGGGCTTTTTGGTGCTCATTTTAGGACTGGGAGCCATGTTGGGTAAATTGGTTGCCGATAGTGGTGCTGCACAACGCATTACCACCAAGCTCGTAGACACCTTCGGGATTCAATATGTGCAATGGGCGGTAGTGCTCACTGGTTTTATTGTGGGTATCCCTATGTTCTATTCTGTTGGATTTGTCATTTTGGTCCCTTTGGTTTTTACCGTTGCCGCGACGACAAGACTACCATTGTTATATGTGGGTTTGCCCATGCTCACCTCGTTATCGGTAACCCATGGTTATCTTCCTCCACATCCTGCACCAACAGCAATAGTAACCATGTTCAATGCTGATTTTGGAAAAACACTGCTTTACGGATTGATTGTAGCCGTGCCCGCTATTATTGTGGGTGGTCCACTTTTTGCCCGTACCTTAAAAAATATTGAGGCCAAACCCTTGGCCAAATTCTATAATCCCCAAATATTGGAAGACCACGAAATGCCCAAGACAGGCATTAGTCTTTTTACCGCTTTGTTCCCCATTATCCTCATTTTTATTGCCATAGCTGCGGAACAGTTTTTGGTAGAAAGCCCATTACAGACCTTTTTTATCTTTTTAGGAAACCCTGTAATGGCCATGCTAT
This sequence comes from Croceivirga sp., assembly GCA_050042945.1. Classification (GTDB taxonomy): domain Bacteria; phylum Bacteroidota; class Bacteroidia; order Flavobacteriales; family Flavobacteriaceae; genus Croceivirga. The sequence goes on along the minus strand of JBHJJC010000067.1, from coordinate 65,428 downwards.
TGGCCGTCTTATTGGCCATTTATACTTTGGGTATTAGGCAGGGAAGGACAATGAAGGAGGTCATGGACACCGTTGTTGATGGGGTTGTGGGTATTACCATGATTCTGCTGGTAATTGGTGGTGCAGGCGCCTTAAAACAGATATTGATTGATAGCGGGGTAAGTGATTATATTGCCGGATTGCTTGAAAATTCGAGTCTTTCCCCGATTCTTTTGGCCTGGTTGATAGCTACTGCCATTCGCGTTTGTGTGGGCTCGGCCACCGTTGCGGGGCTGACTGCAGCAGGTATCGTTCTGCCCTTGGCCACTAGCAATGAAGTCAGTGCCGAACTGTTGGTATTGGCCATTGGTTCTGGAAGTTTAATGCTCTCACATGTCAACGATTCCGGGTTTTGGCTCTTTAAGGAGTATTTCAATCTTTCCGTAAAACAGACCTTGCGTACCTGGTCTGTAATGGAAACACTGGTAGGTATTATGGGACTTTTGGGCACTTTGGTTTTAAATCAGTTTATTTAGGGAAAATATGACAAACTCAATTGAAAATAGAATTCTGGAACTGGGCCTACAACTGCCTCCTGCACCACCACCGGCCGGGGTATATCGCCCCATTTTAGTGGTTGGAAACATGCTTTATGTATCGGGGCAGGGCCCCGTAAATATGGATAAAAGTTTGATGATAGGTAGGGTAGGTCTTGATGCGGATAAAGACATAGGAAAATTGGCAGCAAGACAAGTAGGTCTTACCATGTTATCAACGATAAAGACTCATTTTGGGGCCATGGATAGCGTAAAGCGGGTGATCAAAGTATTGGGAATGGTCAACTGCACTCCTGACTTTGGCGAACAACCTTATGTAATCAACGGATTTAGTGAATTGATGGCCGATGTTTTTGGAAAGGAAAATGGAATTGGCGCACGAAGCGCAGTAGGTATGATGCTTCCCAGCAATATTTTGGTCGAAATAGAAGCACAATTTGAATTACATCCAGAATGAGTCAAACAAATTGGTTCGAAGTAGCCAACACCGATGAGATTAGTACGCCTTCCCTTTTGGTCTACCCTGAACGTGTTATGTACAATATTAAAGAAATGCTTCGCATTGCCGGTTCGCCCGAACAACTCCGACCCCATGTCAAAACCTATAAAATGGCTGAGGTCATTCAAATGCAGCGCGATTATGGTATAGATAAGTTTAAATGCGCCACTGTTGCGGAAGCAGAATTGTTAGCCTCTACAGGGGCAAAAGATATCCTTTTGGCCATGCAACCTGTCGGGCCAAATATCGCCCGTCTCTTCGAGGTCGTCACCCACTATCCTGAATTGCAATTTTCGTGTTTAGTTGATAATCAAATCTCGGTTGATGCTATTTCCCAAGAAGCCCAAAAAAGGAACCAGCACATTGGGATTTTTATCGATATCAATAATGGCATGAACCGTACCGGCATCGCTCCCGGTCAGGCGGTTATTGAGCTTTTCAAAAATATTTCGGGACATATGCTTCTAAACGCCAAAGGGTTTCATGTTTATGATGGTCACTTAAGAATTCCGGATTTGAAGGAACGTAAAAGCGCCTGTACGGAAGCTTTGCAGCCCGTTTTGAACATTAAATTAGAACTTGAAAGACAGGGGTATACCGTGGGCTCCATTGTCGTTGGGGGTTCTCCGACATTTCCGGCACATGCCCATCGAAATGATGTGGTACTTTCTCCCGGAACAGTTTTACTTTGGGACGCTGGCTATGGTTCCAAATTCCCCGATATGAATTTTCAACACGCAGCCTTGTTGGCGATGCGACTCATTAGTAAGCCTAAACCCAATCAATTTTGCCTTGACTTAGGGCATAAGGCACTCGCATCAGAAATGAACTTTCCTCGGGTTCATTTTTTAAATACCAATGATTTTGAGCAGATTGGGCAGAGTGAAGAGCATTTTGTGGTTTCGGTAACGCATCCTGAAAAATATAATATAGGTGATGTGTTCTACGCTGTTCCGATGCATATATGCCCAACAGTGGCGAAATACCCGAGTGTCATTACAGTAGAAAACCACGAAGTTACCGGTGCTTGGGCAGTGGCCGCACGTGACCACAAAATCACCTATTAATGGACGATTATTTCATTTTTGATGCCCATTTGGATTTATCCATGAACGCTATGGAATGGAATCGTGATTTGCGTTGGTCTGTTCAAGACATACGGGAATCGGAAAAAAAAATGACCGATTTGCCCGATCGAGGAAATAATACAGTTTCTTTTCCTGCTATGCGGGAAGGTAATATCGGTCTTTGCGTGGCCACACAAATCGCACGCTTTGTAAAACGAAATCGCACATTGCCCGGTTGGCACTCACCTGAACAGGCTTGGGCCCAGACCCAGGGCCAGTTGGCATGGTACAGGACTATGGAGGGCAGAGGGGAGCTTGTTCAAATTACCGATATAATAGGTTTGAACAGACAATTGGAATCTTGGAATCAGGAAACCAAAACCCAACCGATAGGTTATATTCTAAGTCTTGAAGGTGCCGATTCCATCATCGATTTAAGTTATTTGGAACGTGCTTACGAGAATGGGTTAAGGGCTATTGGACCAGCCCATTATGGCCCTGGAACTTATGCGTACGGAACTGATTCTGATGGCCCATTGGGTCAAAAGGGAAGAGCTCTCATCAAAAAAATTGAAGAACTCGGTTTGATATTGGATGTCACACACTTAAGTGATACTTGCTTTTGGGAAGCGATGGATCTGTATTCTGGTTCATTGTGGGCCAGCCATAATAATTGTCGTGCATTGGTACCTCATAACCGACAATTTTCAGACGAACAACTATTGGAAATTATCAACAGAAAAGGGGTGATTGGCGTGGCCCTAGATGCTTGGATGCTGGTGCCTCATTGGCAACGTGGTATCTCTACACCTGAACAAATGAACGTGGGGCTTCAACAGGTAGTGGATAACATCGACCATATTTGCCAGCTTGCCGGTGATTGCGATTATGTCGGTATTGGTACAGATTTGGATGGCGCCTTTGGCAAAGAACAGTCCCCTAAAGACCTCAATACTATTGCCGATTTACAAAAGCTACCGAAAATGCTGAAGCAACGGGGGTACTCTAAATCAGAAATCGAACAGATTCTCAGTAAAAATTTCATCGCTTTCTTGCATAGGGCCTGGGAATAAGTTTTCAAAAAGAATTACCACTAGACCTTCATATAATTTGTGATTGATTTAAATGGATAGGCTTACCTAAAAGCGTTCCCAAATGTCATTTTGAGCCCGAATAAATATTTTGACCTGTGGATGCGATGATAAGTATTGGTTTAGACGGGCTCAACCTGACAATAGGAGTACACTATGATTTTTTAGACAACCTCTGTCTTATTAAACGAACATACCGCCCGACGCTTCAATCCGTTGCCCATTGACCCAGGCTGCATCTTCGGTACAAAGAAAGGCCACTATACCACCAATGTCTTCGGCTTCACCAACCCTACCTAATGCGGTCATGCCCGCAATCATATCAACAACTTGCGGAGCTGCTTCAAAGCGGTCTTTGTTAAAATCGGTATTAATGGCTCCGGGGGCCACAGTATTGGCCTTTATTTTCCGCTCTCCCAGTTCCTTGGCCAAATAACGGGTATAGACCTCGATGGCTCCCTTCATGCTCGCATAGGCAGAATATCCTGGGAAGGAAAATCGGGCCAATCCACTTGAGATATTGACGATTCCTCCATTATCATTTATGGCATCCAACAATTTCTGCGTCAAAAAGTAGACCCCTTTAAAATGAACGTTCATCAAATCATCGAAGGCTTCTTCTGTGGTATCATATACAGTTCCATTATATCCAAAACCGGCATTGTTGATTAAAAAATCAATCTTTGAGGTATTCCATTTTGTATGTAACTCTTCGGTCAAATTGTTTTTAAAGGATTCAAAACCTGAAGTATCTCGCGTATCCAATTGAAGGACCAAACCTTCGCCTCCGTTGGATTTAATTTCGCTAAGAGCGACCTCGGCGGCGGTTTTGTTTGCATTATACGTGATTACAACTTTCAATCCTCTTTTGACCAGTTGTATTGCCATATCCCTTCCTAAACCACGGCTGCCACCAGTGACCAATGCTATTTTATTTGAATTCATAGTGTATCGTTTTAAAAAATTGAACACTACAAATTTCAGTTTGATTTATCGTTTGTTGGTTACAAAAGGAAAACCAAGAATTGTAAAAATCAAACAGTTTCTAATTTTCGATAGGAGTTAGGAGAGTAGTGGGTATGTTTTTTGAAGAAGTTTGAAAAATGGGCTGTCTCTTCAAAACGTAGTGAGTTAGCTATTTCGGCAATGTTCCAATTTGTATGCCTGAGAAGAATTTTTGCCTCTTGTACCATTCGTTCAGAGATCAACACTGAAGTGTTTTTTTGCATTGATTTCTTCAGTGCGCGGTTCAAATGATTGACATGAATGCTCAATTGCTCGGCATATTCATAAGCCGAACGCAAACGAATACGCTGTAACGGACTTTCAATGGGGAACTGCCGTTCCAACAATTCCATAAACAAACCAGAAATGCGTTCAGAGGCATTCGAATGTTTGCTCTCTTCAATCTGTGCGGGCTGCATTTTGAGTCCGGTATGAATCAACTCAAAAACCATATTTCTTAGTAAGTCGTATTTATAGGCGTATTCTGAATTGATTTCTTTAAACATTCGTTTGAATATTGGAATAATTTGCTCCAATTGCTGGTCAGATAGTTGAAATACCGGTTTGCCGTTGGGTTGAAAAATAGGGTATTGCGTCAGGTCTCCAAATTGATGGAAGAAAGAATCCGTAAAGACACAAAAATAGCCGGTCAATTGGTCGTCGATTCGTTCCCAGTTGTAGGGAATCTGTGGATTTGAAAAAACCAACACCTGTTTTTCGACGACGATGGTCTTATCAGCATAATGCACCTTGCTCTTACCTTTTACCAGACTTATCTTAAAATAGTCACGTCTGTTGAAGGGCATGGGTTTCGCTTTGGCTTTAGCAAAGTCATCTAACTTAAATACATTGAAGTGCCCAACGCCCGATTTCACACTTTGGGGTACATAGTGATGGGCAGACGTATAAAACTCTTCAATGGAGACCCTTTTGTACATGGCCCAAAGTTACACAAATCAAATAATTAGCTCTTTTTTTCTAGAAGGGCCATATAAAATCCATCGAACCCACTTTTCGAGGCGTAAATATTTTGTTCTTTGACCAGTGAAAAATCTTCACCCCGCGTCGAAGATAGAAAGTGATGCACCTGCTCTGTATTTTCTTCAGGCAATATGGAGCATGTGGCATACACCATTTTGCCGCCGGGTTTTACCATTTTGGAGTAATCCTGTAAAATATCGCGTTGTACCCCTTTTATTTTACTTAAAAATTCAGGTTGAAGCTTCCATTTACTATCAGGGTTCCGGCGTATGACTCCGAGACCGGAACAAGGGGCATCCAACAATACCCTATCTGCTTTGCCATGCAGTTTTTTGATGGTCTTTGAGGAATCAATAATTCTGGTTTCCATATTGTGAACGCCATTTCTTCTGGCCCTTATCTTTAGCTTCTTCAATTTACTTTCATAAATATCCATGGCAATCAATTGCCCTTTATTTTTCATCAGTGCGGCCAAATGAAGGGTTTTTCCACCAGCACCGGCACAGGCATCGACTACACGTTGACCGGGTTCAACCTCTAAGTATGGTGCCACTAGTTGTGAAGAAGCATCCTGAACTTCAAAAAAACCTTCTTTAAATGCTTTCGTCTTGAAGACATTTTTTCGTTCTTGAAGGCGTAGGGCATCGATGGCGCCGGAAACGGTTTGAGTTCCTATCTCCTCTTCCATCAAGGCTTTACGAAGACGGTTTTTATTGGTTTTTAGGGTATTTGTACGTAAAATAACGTCTGCTTGCTCGTTTAATGCAGCACTTTCATTATTCCAAAGTTGGTGGCCCAGTACTTTTTCTGCTAAATCATCTAACCAATCGGGATATGATTCCCGAATCTTCCTGGTTTTGGAAAGGGTATCGAAGCGCCCTTTTATTCGCCGAACCGGGGTTTCTTCCAGTTGTTTCCAATCAGGAAGTGAAATTCCCCTTAAAACGGCCCAAACGGCAAATAGGCGGAATAAATTGGGTCTGGAGTATGGCTCATGAACTTCTGCGATTTCAGCATATAATCTTTTATAACGAACGATTTCGTAGGTGGTTTCCGCTATAAAACCCCTATCCCTCGCCCCCCAGCGCTTATCGTACCGCAATACTTTTTCAATGACTTTGTCGGCATATTCGTTGTCATTAAAAATAAGACTGAGGGCATCTATTACCGCAAATACCAAATTTCTATGGAGTCGCATACTTAAAATTAAGGGCGTAAAGGTAATCTTTAACTTATGGAGATTCTAATCGCTACTTTTGAGGAAATCATTTTATTGAAATGAATAACGTACTCTTTGCACTTGCCATTATCTATATGCTCGTTTCATGTTCAAATGGAGTTGGGTCGCATCACTATTCAGAAGTATCAATTCTAACAGTGTTTGAAGATTCAGTGAGTATTCGGGCCATTGAATTTCTAGAGGATAACACTTTGGCATTCGCGGGAAGTAAAGGGGTATATGGTTCGGTCAACACCGTTTCGAATACCGTGAGAACAAGTACCCAAACCTATGATTCCATTATTCCAGAGTTTAGGGCCGTTGCCCATACCAAAACAGATTTTTTTATGCTTTCGGTCGGTAACCCCGCCTTGTTGTATAAAACAGGTAGTAATGGAAAAATGGAGCTGGTGTATTTAGAACAAGGAGAAGGGGTCTTCTATGATGCCATGACCTTTTGGAATGACTTGGAAGGCATTGCTATTGGGGACGAAACCGTTGGATGTCTTTCTATCATCGTTACCAGGGATGGTGGTAATAGTTGGACCAATATCCCCTGCGAACAACTTCCTAAGCTTGAAGGTTCAGGAGCATATGCCGCCAGTAATACGAATATCGTGACGATTGGGGATATGGCATGGGTAATGACATCAAAAGAACAGCTATTATATACATCGAACAAGGGGAAAACGTGGGAAGCTATTGAAACCCCCATTCAAATTGAAGAGGCCTATCAAGGTATATATTCCATTGATTTTTATGACGAGATGAATGGATTTGGAATCGGCGGTGATTTTAGCAAACCAGAACTGAACGTTTACAATAAGATGCGTACCTCCGACGGGGGTAAAACTTGGTCCTTGATCGCTGATGGCGAATATCCTGGGTATAAAAGTTGTGTGCAGTATATTCCAAACTCGGGAGCCCAGGATTTGGTTGCTACGGGTTTCACGGGAATTTCCTACTCTAAAGATGGTGGTGCGACATGGGAAGCGTTAAGCGAGGAAGGGTTTTATACCATAAGATTTCTGAACGATTCCATTGCCTATGCCGCTGGGAAAAATAAAATCGCTCAACTCACCTTTCGCTAATTATACCAATGGACTTTGCTGTAATTGTAGGGTAAAATTATCCGCATCGAGTGTTGCTTCAATCCCGATGGGAAAGGTGAAGCTTTCAGAAATATGGCCAAAACTCATACCATATACAGCTGGAATACCCAAAGGCGCGATACGATCCATGATGACTTCCTTCAACGAAAAAGAGTCAGTACCTTCTTTTTTGTCACAGCCGGCACAGACGCCAAAGATGACTCCCGCTGCTTCTTTGAAGCTAGGGGTCGAGAGTAGTTGGGTCAGCATGCGGTCAATGCGGTAAGGTGCTTCACCAACGTCTTCAATACAGACCAGTTTATCGGTATAATCAATATCGTAATCTGTGCCGTTCATGGCCGATAATAATGAGAGATTACCACCGACCAATTTACCAGAAGCTTTTCCCGACGTAATTATATATCTATCGTAAACAACATCGGCAAAAGCCTCATCATCAAACTCAAAATTTTTGATCGTACATTTTTCTTTAGGATTCGTCACCATGTTCTTCACGGCATTGTATGCATAAGAATCGGGTTCAGGCCCCATGTATCCATGAAAGCCAATCAACCCGATTTTCATATAAAATGCATTCAGCAAGGCGGTTACATCACTATAGCCCAAAAGTATTTTTGGAGTTTGGGCTATGAGGTTGTAATCGAGTAGATTTAAAATACGTGTACAACCATACCCTCCACGAATACAGAAGATGCCTTTGACCTGTTCATTGGTAAACATATCCATAAGGTCTTTGGCCCTTTCATCATCGGTATTGCTTAGATAGCCGTGATAACCAAAAATTCTTTGGGTATAGTAGGGTTCCATACCCATGGCCTTAGTGGCATTGACCGATTTTTCAAGCATTTCTGGGGTAATGGAATATCCAGGAGCAATCAAACCTACGATATCACCCTTTTTTAAACGTTGGGGTCGAATAATTTCTAAGGATACTTTTGGTGAATCGATATTACTCTTAAGTCTTACAGGCATACCAACGAGCAGCGAAGAGACTGCGGTGTTTCTTATAAAATCCCTACGTTTTATCATGTTCCGAATTTAATTAAAAAGCGCTGGGGAGTTGCTGTTCAAATGAGAATGTTTCTGGAGAAAGGAATTCCAATAAAAAAGAGCGCCGATTTGCGCTCTTTTTTCCAACAACCAACACATCCTACTTTATTTTATGCATTGACTACGACATAGTTTCTTCCTGATTTCTTATACCAAATACCCTTGTATTTGTAAAGTTTCCTACCGTTTACGATAACTAGCTTGTTTCCTCGGGGAAGGTTTCTCACCTTGATTCCAACTGGCGCTGCGACCACTACATATTTTCTTCCTCTAGCTTTGTACCATACACCATCGGAAAAAAAGAAATTGGTACGCTTGTGAATAAAGGTCCTTGGTTTCTTGATAGTAGTGACGACTGTCCCATGTTTTGGATACACTCGAACAACGGTTCGTTGTGCATTTGAAGATAACAGTCCACCTACCAATAGTAGTGTCAAAAGGATAATTCTAAGATTTTTCATGACTTAATTTTTTTGGGTTTATCCTTTTGACTTAAATCGATTGAAATGGTTTAAACCTACTTTTTTGTTTTCGATGAACAGCAAAACCAATCGATAAAGGCATAAATGATAAACTTGTCAGAGGGAGCCAAAAAAATAGGTTTAGAGGTGTTGGGGCTCCACTTGGAAATTCTCCTGAAATATGTTTTGTTTTAGAATCCAATACGCAGTGTTTTTTGATTCCGCTACCATAAATAAAAACGTGGTTTTTTACTTTTTTATAAATGTCAACAAAACTAGAAATGGTAATATCAAGGTTTTTTGATTCTGATACGGTGTTCTGTATCGTGAAGGTCAATGTTGCATCATGAACGTTCATATCTGTCTTTGTCAATTTCAAAGGAACTGATTGCCCATTTACATAAAACAGTATATGTTTTTTAAAGTACTCTTCAATATCTGTAGTATACGTCTGAAGGGAAAACGTACTTTGATTTTTTAAGTTTGGATGCAAGGTTTCTAAAATATCAACACACGATTTTGGGGTTAAGTGAATGACCAATTCTTCACTTTCCAATTTGAAAAAGTAGCTGACTTCATTCGGGTTATGGGCCCGACTCGTCGTTATAATGATGAGATAAAATACAATGGTGCAAAAGAACTTTCCCATTTTGATTTATGGTCTAAAACTGAAACTTGAATCGGGTGTTCCTGAAAAACAAAGTGGCATCGAAGGAAAGTTATCTGTAATGACATAGTAATATTCTTCATTTGCCTCTGGGGTCTTACCAAAACGGCCATTGCATTCATCCAATGTTGAATTTCCGTTGATGTATTCATAATCTTGAAAATAATACCCATCTGGGCAGCCATCGGGAGCGGAAATCCCATCACCTCCGCGTGCCTCAGTCTTCAACTGATAACCACTTTCCAAAGGTACTATGGTACTTCCATCGTCATCGATGACGTATTTATAATAGATTGGAAAACCGTCGGCGGCATAGCCTACCTTAAACATTTCACTACCATCAATATTAAGGTTGTCCATATAACTTGATGGTGTTCCATGATAGTGATAACGACCTGTGGGCTGCACATGGGCATTGTTACAATCGAGCCCCAGATTTCTTGTGGATTGTAAGGTGGTAATGTTCCAGTCCCTGTTTATGGTGCCTGTTGAACCAACAAAAAACTCTGCGGTATAGGGTTCAATGGCCACTCCTGAAAATAAAATGCCTGTGGTGTACCCCCCTCCATTGGTTATCGAATTGGCCAATTCAGGTGCGGTGGTCATGCTATAGGTTTCGGTCACGGCTGAAATGGTGTTGGGATTACCGCTATTTGGAAATTGCCCAACCAAATGATTGGCCACACCATTGATTACAATAGATCTTGTATCACCTGAAATAGATTCTGAGTATAGCGACGTACTGCCTAGTTCCGATGCTATGTCGATATTGCATGTTGCAGGGTCTAGATTGATGGTAAAAACACTGGTCGAAGTTGTACAGTCTAAATTGGCGCTTAAATCATCGTCGAATAATACAGCATCTGAATCATCAGAAGAAGTACAGGAGGCAAGTAAGGACAATACGAATAAAAAGAAGTTTTTGGAAAGATTCATTGGTAAGTTGTTTATAGATATACAAATATGACCTTGACTTCTTCGATTGGTTTAACCTCAAAAAGGGAAGTGGCCCTTTTTTATGATTATTTAACAATTTTGGTTATTGCCCTCTTCGTTTTCTGACTTGTTGTAAGAGTCTCCTTTTGAAGTCTTCCTCTGCCTTAAGTAACAACACTATTTTTTTTGATGGCAGCACATTTTTTAAAGTGGTAATCAAGTTTTGTTCTAAGGCCTGTTTTTCTTTTTGGATAGTACTGAATTCCGTTAATAATGTAGAGGCTTCGTCTTCTGTGAGGTCATCCAAAAAAGGCAATTGGCTCCCAAAACGTTGTCGTTCTTTTCTTCGAAGTTTTTGCAATGCTTCATCATGTTTATTGTACACTGGCCAAAATTGCTGTGCTTCCTCCGAAGTGAGTGACAAGCGCTCAGTAATAAAAGCAACTTTTAAGGTTTTGATTCGTTCTTGCGCAGGCCTTTGGGCAACCATTATAGTGGTCATTAAAAGTGCCAAGAATATTGTTATTTTATTGTTGTAGTTCTTCATAGCTCAAATCTAAGTCCTCGAAATCCTCTACATTTTCATCTAAATAATCTAGAATACTTGTGTCTTCAAGATTTTTGTCAACTATATCCGCAATTGATATATCTTCCAAATTTACGGTTTCTGCAATCTCATAAGAAGAAAGCCCCAATTCGTTATTTTCAAAGTAGGTCTCAATGTCTATACTAGCTAAATCTTCGAAGTCTATTTTATCGTCTTGGCCCCAATTCCATGCCAATGTCAGCACAAATAGGGCTGCAATTGCCGCCGCTGCATAATAAAAAGCCTGAAATCGTTTTATTGAAATCACTTTTGTGGAATCCCCTTTCAACTTTTGAATGATGGAAAGCTGTACTGATTCGAAGTATTTTTCAGGAATACCAAACCCATCTGATTTGGGTAAGAAATCCGTATTGGGTTCGTCATTCTCTTCCTCCAGTCGCTCGAACAACCGTTGATTGAAGTTTTCAAAGTAACCTTCAGGAGTTTTGAATTTATTGTTGTGGTTCTTATTCATGATATGATTTAGACTGACCTTTTTTGTAATAGTTTAATCTGACGCGGTTAAATAAGTTTGCAACTTCTTAACTGCCAAGTGATAAGATGCTTTTAACCCTCCAACCGAGGTTTCCAATACTTCAGAAATTTCTTCATATTTCATTTCTTGAAAATACTTCATGTTAAAGACTAACTTTTGTTTTTCTGGTAATTTTGTCAATGCTTTTTGTAATTTGAGTTGAATCGCATCGCCCTCAAAATAGACATCTGATTCCAAGTTTTCAACTAGGCTTTCTTGTAATTCGTTGTCCGATATTCCAAGTTTTCTTGACTTCTGCTTTAAGAATGTTAGTGCCTCGTTGGTCGCAATACGGTACATCCAAGAATATAATTTACTTTCCCCTTTGAATCCTTCGATACTGCGAAACACTTTGATAAAGGTATTTTGGAGCACGTCGTCGGCATCATCATGATTGAGCACAATACGGCGAATATGCCAATACAGCCGTTCCTTGTACGTATTGACCAATACTTCGAATGATTGGGCCTGGGTCGACTTATCCTTAAGCGCTAAAACGAACTGTTCTTCAGCTATCAAAGCGATTGTTTTTGTATTGGACTATAAAAATAACCAAAGGTTTAAATACCAATTTTGAGAAATACAACTACTTCCGTCTTTTCATTTTGGTATCCGTGTTAGAATACAGGGGAAATTATTTTTAAAATAATAGCGAAAACTGTCTTTTTATAATTTTCTTTGGCGTTTTGAACAAACACCACTAACCAATGGAAGAAACTACGAAGCGTAATCAGGGCATTCTAACCCCAATTAAGTTAGGTGAAAAGATTGGATACGGTCTAGGTGATTTGGGCTTCAATTTTTACTGGGCCAATATTTCTGGTTTTTTATTGTATTTCTATACCGATGTTTTTGGGATTTCAGCGGCCGCAGCAGGCACCATGTTTTTGGTGACCAAAATATTCGATGCTTTCACCGATCCAGTTATGGGCGGTATCGCGGATAGAACCAAATCAAAATGGGGAAAATATAGGCCTTATCTCCTTTTAGGAGGGCTTCCCATGGCTGGGGCCGCAGTGCTTACCTACACCACCCCAGATTTGGGAAGTGGTGGCAAACTGTTTTGGGCCTATGGAACGTATTCTATAATGATGTTGATGTATACGGTGTTGAGTGTTCCTTATTCTGCTCTTTCAGGTGTTATCACTGCGAAGAGTCAAGACCGGACCGATTTAATCAGTTTAATCAGTTTTCGCTTTATTGCTGCTTTTACCGGAACGACGCTGGTGAATTACTTCACCCTGGATTTGGTTGAACTTTTCGGTAATGGTAATGAGGCTTTGGGTTGGCAATTGACCATGTTACTGTATGGACTGGTGGCTGCCATATTATTTGCTATAGTAACTATTAGTACAAAAGAACGTATTGAGCCCCCGCCCAATCAAAAGACCAATCCTATTAATGACCTAAAAGATTTATTGAAAAACAAACCGTGGTTGGTTCTGTTCAGTTTGGCACTGATTATCATGATTACCATCACCATGAGGGCTGGTGCGGCCATTTATTACATTAAGTATTACGTTAAACAACCTGATTTGGTCGATGACTTCCTTACGACTTATGGTTTAGCGTTGGCCGCGGGCGCGGCCCTTACCCCCTTAATGACCCGCTTTTTGGAAAAGAAGAAACTTTTGATGTTGTTAATGGCGTTGACAGGAGTATTGTCCATCGTCTTCTTTTTTATTCCCCCGGACGCCATTTGGTTGTTGTTCACTGTAAATATTTTGATAGGTCTTTGTTTGGGGCCTAAATCGCCATTGGCCTTCTCTATGTATGCTGATACTGCGGATTATACCGAATGGAAAACGGGTAGAAGAGCTACTGCAATGACTTTTTCGGCTGCTATTTTTTCCCAGAAATTAGGAGGTGCCTTGGCGTCTTTTGCCATTGGAGCGGTATTGGCATCAATGGGCTATGTTGCTAAAGAAGCCCAGTCTGATGCTTCCCAAACGGGAATAGTACTGACCATAAGTATTATTCCAGGTATAATTGCACTACTAGCGGCCTACATCATGCGATTTTACACCCTGGACCGAGCTTTGCTTACGAAGGTCCAAAACGAATTGAGAGAAAGAAAGTCCCAAGAATAATCTATGATTCAGACCGTTGAAAATGGTGCTCGAGTAGAGTTGAATACCCCCATTTCATTGCCCAGTGCCTCCTCGTTTTTATGGAACAAAAAGATGATGGTCCATATGAATTGCAGAGGATACGCAGTGGCTCAATTCATGCAACCTGAACCGGCAAAGTACGCCCATGCTCCAAATTTGGAGGCCAAAACCTTTATGCAACCTGAGCAACCCTATTACGCCCATCACCCCGGTCGCTTTTTTTATATAAAGGATGAAGAAAACGGGGAGTTTTTCTCCTTGCCCTATGCTCCCGTGAAGTCAACGTTGGATGCTTTTACCTTTTCGGTGGGTAAGAGTGATATTCTATGGAAAATAGAACATCAAGGACTTTATATGGAAATGCGTCTAGAACTCACGAAAGACGATATTGTGGAGAAGTGGTCTTTTTCAATTAAGAATACTGCACAAAAACCACGAAAGCTCAGCATTTACCCTTATTTTTCAATAGGGTATATGTCTTGGATGAACCAGTCCGGGGAATATCATGACAACCTATCGGGTATCGTCTGTTCCTCGATAACTCCATACCAAAAGTATAAAGACTACGATAAGATAAAGACGCTTAAAGCCAAGACGTTTTTTTTGGCAGAAAGAAGGCCTACCTCTTGGGAAGTCAATCAAACAAATTTTGAAGGAGAAGGTGGGCTACATCGCCCTGATGGTATCGTAAACGATGAGTTAGGTAGGGGAGATGCCCTCTATGAAACACCTGCTGCGGTAATGCAATATCAAATTTTATTAGGGAGCAATCAACAAGAAGACTACCGCTTCTTATTTGGCCCGGCCTCAAATCTCAAGGAGGTGCGCGATGTTAGATCCCGTTACTTCGATACAGATGCCGAGGGTTTTAGAATGAGTACCATCAGCTATAAAAAGTACATTGACGAAGGCGCTGGCATTTTGAAAATAAAGACTCCAGATGCCATCTTGAATGACTATGTCAATCACTGGTTGCCCAGGCAGATGTACTATCACGGTGAAACAAATCGATTGAGCACCGATCCGCAAACCCGAAATTATTTGCAGGATAATATGGGAATGGCATATATAGAGCCCAAAATTGCAAGACAAACCTATATTACGGCCTTAAGTCAGCAAGAAGAAAGTGGGGCCATGCCAGATGGTATCTTAATCCATCCAGAGGCGCAATTAAAATATATCAACCAAGTACCCCACACAGACCATTGTGTATGGCTGCCCATTTGTTTGAAGGCATATTTGAACGAGACCAATGATTATGATTTATTGAACGAAGAAGTGGGTTTCGCTGAGGGTCATGCCACTGCCACCGTTTTTGAGCATATAAACAGAGCGATGGATTGGTTGTATGCCAATAGGGATTATCGAGGATTGAATTTTATAGATCAGGGTGATTGGTGCGATCCCATGAATATGGTTGGGCCGGAGGGTAAGGGCGTATCTGGATGGTTGTCTTTGGCCACTGCATATGCGCTCAAAGTTTGGTCAGAAATATGTGAACGTCTCAAAAAAGCTGATTTTGCCATAGATTTTCGTGCTAAATCAGAGGAAGTAAATAAAGCGGTGAATACCCATCTTTGGGATGGCAAATGGTATGCCCGCGGTATTACCGATAACAATGTTGTTTTTGGAATCCAAGATGATGAAGAGGGTAAGATTTTCTTAAATCCTCAAGCCTGGGCCCTTCTAAGTGGCGCGGCAAGACCAGAGAAACAGTCAAGTCTATTGGAGGCTGTTGAAAAACAATTGGAAAGCCCTTATGGTGTAGAACTTATGGCACCAGCTTTTACAAAAATGCGAGAGGATATAGGAAGGGTCACGCAAAAATATCCTGGTTCCGCGGAGAATGGTTCGGTCTATAACCATGCCGTCGCTTTTTACATTTTTGGACTTTATGAATCTGGATACTCCGAAAAAGCATTCGAAATCTTACGAAAAATGCTGTCGGGCCTTGACGAGAAAGATGCAGTGCAACGGGGCCAATTGCCTATTTTTATTCCAAACTATTATCGTGGTGCCTACCGTCAATTTCCTCGAACAGCCGGTCGATCTAGTCAATTGTTCAATACGGGAACGGTATCTTGGTGCTATCGTTGTTTGATTGATGGTTTGTTCGGGCTCAGGGGAGATATTGATGGATTACATATTTCGCCCCAACTACCGAGGCAATGGGATACCGTTGAAGTAGAACGGATTTTTAGGGGAAGTCGGTTTCATATTACAATGAAAAGGGATGTAAACGTAGTCGTTCCAAAAGTATTGGTCGACGGTGTAGAGTTGTCTAAACCTCTGATTAGAAATATTCAAAATACAGATTATGAGGTTATTGTGTTACTGCCCATCTAGGCCAAGGTCTGCAACTCCACTAGTTTTTGATAGCCCTTTTTTGATCGCATTAGTTCTTTATGCGTGCCCTGCTCCTGAATTTTGCCTTTGTTCAAGACAATAATCGAGTTCGCATTTTGAATGGTTGAAAGCCTATGGGCGATTACAATGGAGGTACGATTGCGCATCATCTTTTCTAACGCGTCTTGCACCAAACGCTCGCTTTCGGTATCTAAAGCAGAAGTCGCCTCATCGAGAATCATAATCGGAGGATTTTTCAATACGGCCCTAGCAATGGATAAACGTTGTTTTTGGCCACCACTTAGTTTATTGCCACTGTCACCGATATTCGTTTCGTAACCCTGCGGTAGTTCCATGATAAAATCATGGGCGTTTGCAATTTTTGCAGCTTCGATAATCGCTTCATCAGAAGTATTTTCCTTTCCAAGGGCAATATTGTTTCTAACGGAATCATTGAACAGAATGGAATCCTGTGTCACCAGTCCAATTAACTCGCGAAGCGATTTTTTCGAAATGTCCTTAATATTAATTCCGTCAATTTCGATACTACCTTGGCTAACGTCGTAAAAGCGCGTGATTAAATTGGCAACCGTACTTTTGCCGCCGCCAGATTGTCCTACCAAAGCGACTGTGTGCCCTTTGTTGACCGTAAGGTTAAAATCTTCCAAGACATTTTCGTCCTCATACTTAAAAGAAACATTTTTGAATTGAATATGGTTTTCAACTGTCGTTAGCGTGATGGGATTAATAGGTTCTTGAATCGTATTTTTCGTTTCAAGAATTTCAAAAATCCGTTCTCCTGCCGCAGTTCCCTTTTTAATACTATAGTTTACCGTTGTTATGGCCTTAACAGGATTTATAATAGTATAAAATAGCCCGATATAGCCCATAAATTCCTGTGGTTTTATAGAGCTGTTCTCAGCAAAAACCAAACTTCCTCCATACCATAAAACGGTAATGACAACAGCGACCCCCAAAAACTCGCTGAGTGGCGATGCCAAACCTTTACGCTGAAGTACGGATATCATGATTTCTTTAAAGCGATTGGTGGAATCTGTAAATTTTTGGGCCAGCTTACCCTCGGCGTTGAAACCTTTGATCACTTTGAGTCCGCCAAGGGTTTCCTCCAAAAAGGAAAGAAAAATACCGTTCTCTTTTTGGGCAGCCAAAGACTGCGACTTTAATCGTTTGCCCACGGCAGATATGATAAAACCAGTTATGGGTAAAAAAATAAAGACGAACAAGGTCAGTATGGCACTGATGAGCAACATCGAAATCAATACGATGACTATAGTAATCGGCTCTCTTACCAAAGCTTCCAAAGAATTGATGATGGAGCCTTCTACCTCTTTTACGTCAGAAGTCATACGCGCCAAGAGATCACCTTTTCTTTTTTCTGAGAAAAATGAAATTGGTAAATCTACAATTTTGTGATAGAGTTGGTCCTGGACATCCTTCACCATACCTGTTCTCAAATAGGCCAAAAAGTACATTGCCAAATAACGAAATAGGTTCTTCAAAAAGAATATGACAATACTGGCCAAACAAATAAATACCAAGGCTGCCATTGGGCCATCGTCCGTTACCTTTTGCGTGAGAAAATAATTCAAGGAATCCTCGGCATATCCCTTTAGATTATCGAATCCTTCGTAAACAGGCTTCTCGTGAACTTCTTCTTGTTGGTCGAACAGAATGCCCAATGTGGGAATGAAAATAATAATGGATAGCACATTAAAAAAGGCATAAAGAACATTGGAAAGAATGTTCAATACGCCATAAAATTGATACGGCTTTGCAAACCGCAGTAACTTCTTTAAGATGTTATTCATCAACCTAAATTCAATTCAGCTACGATACCTTCTAGCTTGGCATCCAACTGCGAATTTACGCTTTTAAAATCTGATGCTTTTGTCAACACTGCATTTGTACTGATGTAAAACTTAACCTTAGGTTCTGTTCCTGAGGGTCTTGCAGCAATTCGGGTGCCATCTTCCGTTTCATAGATCAATACGTTGGATTTTGGTAGGTCAATATATCGTTCTTCACCGGTTACCACATTTTTCGCCATCGATGTATTGTAGTCTTCAATCCACATCACTTTTGAACCCTGAACTGATGCTACGGGGTTTTCTTTGAAGTCTTTTAGCATTTGTTTGATTTCCTCAGCACCACTGATACCCTTTTTTGTCAATGAAATTAATTTCTCCTTATAAAAGCCAAACTGTACATAACAATCTATTAATTCCTCATAAAAAGAACTGCCTTTTGCTTTGGCCTGTGCAGCGACTTCGCAGGCCAGAAGGGTAGCGGTCACTGCGTCTTTATCACGTACAAAATCCCCAACCATATAGCCAAAGCTCTCTTCACCGCCGCCTACGAAATTGGATTGTGGAAAGTCTTTTATCATCTTGCCAATCCATTTGAATCCGGTCAATGCTGTTTTGAACTCTACGCCATACACTTTTGCCATTGATTCCATCATCGGGGTTGAAACGATGGTAGTGGCAATAAACTCATTACCCTTGAAACCCTTTGATTGATATTGGTCCAATAAAAATCTAGTCATTAAGACCATAGTTTGGTTACCGTTTAAGAGTTCTATTTTTCCTTCTAAATTTCGAACGGCAATCCCCAAACGGTCACCGTCAGGGTCTGTACCCACCACCATGTCCGCACCAATCTCTTCTGCTTTTGCCAATGCCAAGGCCAATGCTTCTGGGTCTTCAGGATTTGGAGATTGTACCGTCGGGAAGTTTCCGTCCGGTATGGCCTGCTCTTCAATTACGGTAACATTTTTATAACCGGCCATTTTCAATACTTCAGGTATGGCTGTGATAGATGTACCATGTATTGAGGTAAAAACTATTTTAAAATTATCCTTGCCCGCTGCATTAAAATTTCCCACTTGAACCGAACTCTCAAAAAATGCTTTGTCGACTTCGGTATCTATCGCCTCGATTAAATCGTGATTGGCCGTGAAGTTGATGTCTTCAAATGTAATGGCGTTAATTTCTGATATGATTTCACCATCTTGGGGAGGTACTATTTGTCCGCCATCGCCCCAATATACTTTGTACCCATTATATTCAGGAGGGTTGTGCGAGGCTGTCAATACGATACCTGCATGACACTTCAAGTGGCGAACCGCGAAAGATAGTTCTGGGGTCGTTCGTAGTGCGGAAAAGCGGAACACTTTTATACCATTAGCCGAGAGCACTTCCGCCACTGTTTGAGACAATGTGTCGCTATTATGGCGACAGTCATAGGCAATGACTACTTTGATTTCTTCGGAAGTATAGCTTTTCTTGAGATAATTGCTTAATCCTTGCGTACTCTTGCCTAGGGTATATTTATTGATTCTATTGGTGCCAACGCCCATAACACCGCGCATGCCGCCCGTTCCGAATTCTAGGTCTTTATAAAAACGCTCTTGAAGTTCTTCTTGGTCCTCATCTATTAGTCTTTGAACCTTTTGTCGTGTATCGGCGTCAAAAAAGTCGGTCAACCATGATTTGGCATTGGTCAAATAAGCATCCATATTCTTCATTTAGTAAGATAAAACAAATGTAAGAAGAATCGAAATCCTGTTATTCGGTAACGTTAACGGTTTCTTGAACTTTGTAGGGTTCACTTTGTTTTTTTGTTCTTATAAACAATTCTCCTAAAAATCCGGCTAAAAATAGTTGTGAACCCATAATCATACAGGTAAGGGCAATATAAAATTGAGGTCGGTTGGTAATAAGCCTGCCCGTGGGATTTAAGAATAGCTTGTCTATTCCGAGGTAAATGGAAAGCCCAAATCCAATAGTGAACATCAGTACCCCCAAGGCACCGAACAAATGCATGGGGCGCTTTCCAAATTTAGAGACGAACCAAATCGTGGTTAGATCTAGAAAACCGTTGATAAACCGTTCCGCTCCAAACTTGGTAGAGCCATATTTTCGCGATTGATGTCGTACTACTTTCTCCCCAATTTTAGAAAATCCGGCATTTTTGGCCAATACAGGTATGTAGCGGTGCATCTCACCAGATACCTCAATAGTTTTGATGACCTCTTTTTGATATGCTTTTAGGCCACAATTAAAGTCATGTAATTTTACCCCCGAAGTTTGCCGGGCGGCCCAGTTGAACAATTTTGAAGGTAGGTTTTTCGCAATAATGGAATCATACCGCTTTTTTTTCCAGCCAGATATCAGGTCAAATTCTTTGCTCGCGATGAGGTGATACATTTCTGGAATTTCTTCGGGATTGTCTTGAAGATCGGCATCCATAGTAATGATCACATCACCATTGGCCGCTTTAAAACCGGCATGTAAGGCTTGAGACTTGCCAAAGTTCCGTAAAAACCGAATTCCCCTTACGTGTGTATTCTTTTCAGCAATTTTTGAGATGATGGCCCATGAATCATCAGTGCTGCCATCATCGATAAAAATGATTTCATACAAAAAGCGATTGGATTGCATCACGGACACAATCCAATCATATAATTCCGCTATGGATTCTTCTTCGTTAAGTAAAGGGATTACCAGTGATAATTGCATGGTTATCGCTATATGCCCGTCAAAAGTAGTACTTTTTCCTTAGTACGACGATCGTTCTTTTTTGATAATGGCACCAGTGATCAACCCAACGATAAGACCAAATATGGAACTTATAACAATTCCAAAACCCATGAAAATAGGAAAGAACTTTTTCTGAAAGGAGACCGCTTGGTCCCATTGCTCTTGGGTCAATTTTGGGTTTGTTTCAAATGCATTTGTTTTTGCAATCTCCATCGTTTTGTCCATGTAATCAGGTTCTATGACATTTGACATGACGAAAAACCAAAGAATCCCTATTAAGGCGGCCAAAGCACCTACTCCTGCGCCTATTTTTAGGGCTTGACCGATTTTTAAATAGCCGTCGTTGGATTTTTTGTATTGAATGGTTGCAATGATTACAAAGATTCCTAATATGATAAATTGTATGGCCTGGATACTGAAGCTCTGCTCGTAATGTAGGTTTTGGGTGAAAAGCATTATCCCGAAAATGACCCCAACTGTCCCGGTTAATCCACCGTAGGTTAAAATATGTTTTTTGGAGTTTAAATCCTGTTCTTCCATTTTTTAAATTTTTAGTTGTTTACCTTTTGTTGGTTGCCCGAATAAGATGAATGTTACATCAGAGATGTACAATTTTTGTTTTTTGCTCAAAACCACTTGTTTGTCAACGGAATTTATCTAAATTTGCAATCCGAAAATCCGATGTAATAAGATGAAAGCAGGAATTCACCCAGACAAATATAGGTTGGTAGCATTCAAAGACTTGTCCAACGAAGATGTTTTTATAACCAAGTCGACTGCAGATGCCAAAGACACCATTACCGTGGATGGTGTTGAATATCCTTTGGTGAAATTAGAGATTTCCAGAACTTCCCATCCTTATTACACTGGGAAAACCAAGTTGGTCGATACTGCAGGTCGTATTGATAAGTTTAAAAACAAATACAAAAAGTTCAAGAAATAAGAAAAGTAAACTTTTTCTAAAAATATAGCCAAAACGCCTTCGTTATCTTTGCGAAGGCGTTTTTTGTTGGGTCTCCGCAAGACTACACCAAGCATTGGGCTTTTCAAAGAATAGAAAATAAAATTGATTTTGATTTAAGCCTATTCTGATTGGAGTGCCCGAAAAATTAAATAAGACAATATGAACTATATAATCTCTGATGGTACTTCACGCGAGGCCTTGCTGCCTTTTACTTTTACTAGACCAGTTGCGGCGATTCGAATTGGTATTTTGACCATAGTTGAAAAATGGGAAAAGTGGCTCCAGATCGATATTAGCTTTTTGACCGAGGAATACCTTCAAGACAAATTTCCTTTAACCGTAACTGACGATAATATTGTAATCAATGGTTCCTATCTCCCGAATACGAATCTTGTGGTGATGCTTCGGCAATTACAAGAAAATCAAGCCATTATAGATGGGGAAAACGTGATTGCTTATCGAACGAATGACCTGAAAGCCACCTTCAATACCAATGATTTCCACTGTATATCGTATAAAGAGGATGGCCTTACGGTGAAAAGTACCTGGGATATTTTTTCAAAAAATGGAGAAGCCCTGCGGGCGGACTACAAGCTGCTCACGGAGGGAAGACAAAGTGCCCCCATTTCAACAACGAATCAATTGATTCATCCTGAAAATATTTTTATTGAAGAAGGGGCAAAAGTGGAATATAGTATTCTAAATGCCGCAGATGGACCCATATATATTGGAAAGCATGCCGAAGTCTGGGAAGGGAGTCTCATTCGTGGTGGTCTCGCCCTATGTGAGGGTGCTATCGTGAAGATGGGCGCCAAGATATATGGTGCTACAACGGTCGGCCCTTTTGGTAAGGTATGCGGCGAACTGAGCAATTCCGTGATTTTTGGATATTCGAGCAAAGGGCATGAGGGTTATCTAGGTAATGCTGTGTTGGGGGAGTGGTGTAATATTGGTGCGGACTCTAACAACTCCAACCTAAAAAATAACTATGCCAAGGTACGCCTGTGGAATTATGAGACCGAAACCTTTGATCGTACAGGGCTCCAGTTTTGTGGTCTGATGATGGGCGACCACAGTAAATCAGCTATCAATACGATGTTCAATACGGGTACGGTTATAGGGGTAAATGTTAACGTTTATACGCCCGGTTTTCCAAGAAATTTTATCCCTAGCTTTAGTTGGGGCGGGGCATCGGGCTTTCGCACCTATAACCTAAAAAGTGCCTTTGAAACTGCCGAGGTCATGATGGCGCGAAGGGGAAAAGCCTTTGATGAAAAAGAAAAGGCGATTCTAGAAAAGGTTTTTGAATTGACGCAAAAATGGAGGAAATAATAAGTTTCTTGGCATTGGAGCTTATGGTTTTCTGGATTTTTAACAAAAAGAAGTTAGTATTTTTGCATCGTATTTTCAGC
Source organism: Croceivirga sp. (assembly GCA_050042945.1). GTDB lineage: Bacteria > Bacteroidota > Bacteroidia > Flavobacteriales > Flavobacteriaceae > Croceivirga. Next base: position 42,288 of record JBHJJC010000067.1, on the reverse strand, counting down.
GGGTCATGTCCAAAAAAGTCGCTTTTTACACATTAGGTTGCAAACTGAATTTTTCAGAAACTTCTACAATTGCACGAAACTTTCAAAATGAAGGTTTTGAACGTGTTAAATTTTCAGAGGTTGCCGATATTTATGTAATCAATACCTGTTCTGTTACTGAAAATGCCGACAAACGTTTTAAGACCATTGTAAAACAGGCACAAAAGGCAAATCAAAACGCCTTTGTTGCTGCCGTGGGCTGTTATGCCCAATTAAAACCAGAAGAATTGGCTGCGGTTGATGGTGTTGATTTAGTGCTGGGCGCCACCGAAAAGTTTAAACTGACCGATTATCTAAATGATTTGTTGAGTCAGTCCGAGCGGAGTCGAGGACAAGCCCAAATACATTCATGCGAGATTGAAGAGGCCGATTTTTACGTCGGTAGTTATGCCATTGGAGACCGAACACGGGCTTTTCTTAAAGTGCAGGATGGTTGTGATTACAAATGTACCTATTGTACCATTCCATTGGCACGGGGTATTTCGAGAAGCGATGCTTTAGAAAATGTACTGAAAAATGCCACTGAAATTGCAGCACAGGGTATTAAAGAAATTGTTTTGACCGGTGTTAATATTGGCGACTACGGCAAAGGGGAGTTCGGTAACAAAAAACATAAACATACCTTTTTTGAACTGGTACAAGCACTAGACAGGATAAAAGGTATTCAACGCCTACGCATCTCTTCCATTGAGCCCAATCTTTTAAAAAATGAAACCATTGATTTTGTGGCCAAAAGTCATTCGTTTGTGCCGCATTTTCATATTCCTCTTCAAAGTGGAAGTGACAAAATCTTAAAATTGATGCGACGTCGGTATCTCAGTAACCTTTACGTTGACCGAGTAGCGCGTATTAAGCAAATCATGCCGCATGCCTGTATTGGGGTTGATGTCATTGTTGGTTTTCCTGGGGAGACGGATGAAGATTTTCTAGAGACCTACCATTTTCTTAATGCGTTGAATATTTCTTATTTACACGTATTTACCTATTCAGAACGTGACAATACACTGGCTGCAGGTATGCAGGGGGCAGTACCCAAAAATATACGTTCCAAACGAAGTAAAATGCTACGGGGCCTATCAGTCAAAAAAAGAAGGGCATTTTACGAAACCCAGTTGGGTTCAAAGCGTACCGTTCTTTTCGAGAGTGAGAACAAGCAGGGATATATTTACGGATTTACCGAAAATTATGTCAAGGTCAAGACCCCTTGGAATCCCAATCTGGTCAATACCCTACATGAGGTACAGCTCACTGATATTGATGAAGATGGATTGGTTCGGTTTGAATTCGTTACCGAACACGTCATGGCATAAAAAAACCTGCCTAAAGTTGGCAGGTTTCATTTTTTTGTGCGTACGCAGATTAGATACGAATGCCCACGGGCAACATTTCTTTGTACTGACGGTTCTTTCTTAAGAAACCGGCGATGTGCGGACTTGTCGGTACCACGCGTACATTTTGTTCTTGAAGGTGATGCAATACCTCTTTAATAAAATCTTCTTTGAAACCTTCTTGACTGATTTCTTCAGGAATAACCAGCTTCGTTAAAAATACCTTCCGCTCTTGCGACGAATATTCGATTTTTGCTAAATGACCGTCTACGTTAGTCTCGAATTGACGGAGGAAGCTGTTGTCCTTGATTTCCATTTCTCTCATATAGTTAAGGTTTTAATGAAGTCACCATTTAAAGGCAAATAGCTTTTAATTCGATTTTGGTTTGGTGACAACGAAGTCTATGTAATGTGTGGTTGAACATAAACGGGACGCAAATATAGTTAAAAAATCGCTAATTTCCTAGCAAAATCAAGTACTGCGCGCGTTGAAAAATGTTAAGATACCTATATACCTTATGCCTGGAATGGCGGCCAGTTCAAGGATATTCGATGGAATTCGCTTGGACGAAACCTTGTTTGAGCTTTATCGATTAGATTGGTTTTTGCCCCATAAAGGAATGTCGTTAACCGATTATGCCAAAAAAATGTGTGAAAAAGTACATCATCACAATCCGGTGTTATTGGGAGTTTCTTTCGGGGGAATGTTGGTACAAGAAATGGCACAGCATATTGATATAAGCAAGATAATTGTAGTGTCTTGTGTTAAATCCAACAAAGAACTACCCAAGCGGATGCTTTTTGCCAAGTACACAAGAGTCCACAAACTATTACCCACTGGTTTAATCAATAATGTGGAGTTGTTGGCGAAATATGCCTTTGGAGAAACGGTGACCAAACGGCTTGATCTCTACGAACAATACTTGGCGCTTCGTGATAAACAATATATAGATTGGGCCATAGATGCCATTGTGAATTGGAAACAAGCCCGTCCACCAATTAACCTTATCCATATTCATGGAGAAAGGGATGCGGTTTTCCCTATAGGCAATATTAATGGGTGTATTGAAGTTAAAAATGGTACACATACCATGATTATTCATCGCGCAAGATGGTTTAATGAGCACTTGCCTAAATTGATTTTGAATAAGAGCGACCTATTTTAGTGCTATCTTGCTTTATATAATTAGAAAGTTTTATGAAATACTTAAAGAACATCTTGGCTATTATCGGTTTCTTATTTGTCATTGCCAGTCTCACATATGCTGTTCAATTACAAAAGGGTGAAGCGGAAACGATAACGACCGAAACGCCTTTACAAGAGAAAAATGTTGCCGAAACATATCAAATCAGCGCTATTGACATTCCTAAGGATTTAAATTTTGCTGGAGAGGCGGTGCCGCAAGAAGACCCTGAAATTATGGAACGGGTTGATCGCGAATTTCTCGTGAATACCTACTGGCAATCCAATGCCGTATTACTGATGAAACGCGCCAATAAGTATTTTCCCATTATCGAACCTATTCTTGCCAAGAATGGCATTCCGGATGATTTCAAATATTTAGCTGTAGCTGAAAGTGGATTGCAAAATGTGGTTTCTCCTGCTGGTGCTACGGGATTTTGGCAAATTATGAAGGCTACAGGTCGCGAATATGGTCTTGAGGTGAACAGCAATGTGGATGAACGTTATCATATTGAAAAAAGCACACAAGTCGCCTGTGAATATTTGAACAAATGGAAGCAGAAGTTTGGTTCCTGGACCTTAACCGCGGCCGCCTATAATGCGGGTCCTGGAGGCATCCAGAAATACATGAACATTCAAAAGGTCAATGATTACTACGATTTATTATTGGGCCAAGAGACTGGGCGCTATGTTTTTCGAATCATGGCGATCAAAGAAATCCTTTCCCATCCTGAAAAATATGGTTTTGAGCTTGGTAAAGACGATTTATATAGCCAAGTACCAACCTTTTCAATTGAGGTAGATACTGCCGTTAATAATTGGGCCGATTTTGCCCAAGAGTATGAAATCAACTACAAAATTTTAAAACGGCATAATCCTTGGCTTCGAGAGCCTCATCTGAACAATACTTCACGTAAGAAGTATACTGTTGAAATTCCGAACAAAGGGTACTATCGTGAGACAAAGTAACGCTACCGATGACGCGCCCTCACTTGTTGGGGGCCCTTCTTCATTTGTTGCTGCATCATTTTAAGTTGATCGGTCAGCATACCATTTTTATCTAATTTTTTGGCTTCCTGCAAAAGTTTGGCAGCTTCCTGTCTTCGGTTCTTTTGCATAGCTATTCCTGCTAAGCTCATTTTTGCCATCGCCTCATCATAGCCCATATTGAGTCCCAATCGTAAAGCTTTTCTGAAATACTTTTCGGCCTGTGTAAGGTTTTTCTGGGAATAGATGATGCCATGAAGGTAATTATAGTACCCTTGTTGTTTTTTCACCAAGGCAGATTCCGGATTTTTAATCTTGGAGAGCCATCTTTCGGTTCCTTCCATATCTTGCTTTCGCATCCTCAAAAAAGCAAGTAAGATGATTTCGTTCCTAAAATAGAGGAAGATAAAAATCAGCGATAGTAAAATCAGGAATATACCGTTCCCTATATACCCTTCAATAAATTGATAGATAGCATAGGCTATGATTAATGTGGCTATGACCAGCTTTATGTTTTTATTGAACATTTAGTAAGGCATTTATAATTTGAAAAAGCCTGTTTTAACAGGGAAGGCAAAAGTAACAAAATCTAGGTGAACAATTTTTTTATTGCACTTGTTAATGTAAAAACTCTTTGTATATTTGCGCCCAGAATTTTCAGGCCCTTAAGGGCTTTAAACTACCTTCAAAATGAAAAGAACATACCAACCCTCGAAGAGAAAGAGGAGAAATAAGCACGGTTTTAGAGAACGTATGGCGTCAGCCAGCGGAAGAAAGGTTCTTGCCAGTAGAAGGGCCAAAGGAAGAAAAAAACTTACAGTTTCATCTGAACCAAGACACAAGAAATAGATGACTGTCAATAACTCGTTAATTAATTAGGTGCTGCTTTTAAAATCAGCACCTTTTTTTTGACCTATTTTTAACGATTGAAAAAAAAGTACCGAAGAGAATGCCAAAAAGAGACAACTTAAAATCGATTTTAATCATAGGTTCAGGCCCAATTATTATTGGCCAAGCTTGTGAATTTGATTATTCTGGTTCACAAGCCTTGCGTTCGTTGCGAGAAGATGGTATCGAGACAATATTGATCAATAGTAACCCGGCCACTATCATGACCGATCCTTCAATGGCCGACCATGTTTATTTAAGACCATTGACTACAAAATCGATTATTGAAGTCTTAAAAAACCATCCCAATATCGATGCGGTTCTCCCCACAATGGGAGGGCAAACGGCTTTGAACCTGTGTATTGAAGCAGATGAAAAGGGTATTTGGGAAGATTTTTGTGTAGAAATCATTGGGGTTGATATTGATGCCATCAACATTACTGAAGATCGAGAGCAGTTTCGTGAACTGATGACTAAAATAGGAGTGAAGATGGCCCCTCAAGCTACGGCTACTTCGTTTCTAAAGGGAAAGGAAATCGCTCAGGAATTTGGTTTTCCTTTGGTGATACGTGCGTCATTTACATTAGGAGGTGCCGGAGCTGGTATTGTGTATGAGGAAGAAAATTTCGATAAGCAACTAAGTCACGGTTTAGAAGTTTCGCCCATTCATGAAGTGATGATTGATAAGGCGATGATGGGGTGGAAGGAATATGAATTGGAGCTCTTACGTGACAATAATGATAATGTAGTCATTATTTGTACGATTGAAAATATGGACCCTATGGGGATTCATACGGGAGATTCCATCACCGTGGCACCTGCAATGACACTTTCGGATAGAACCTTTCAACGTATGCGTGATATGGCCATACATATGATGCGAAGTATCGGCGATTTTGCGGGAGGATGTAATGTGCAATTTGCCGTCAGCCCCGATGAAGAGGAAGAAATTATTGCAATTGAGATAAATCCTAGAGTTTCGAGATCTTCGGCCCTAGCGTCTAAAGCGACGGGGTATCCTATCGCCAAAGTAGCGGCCAAATTGGCCATAGGTTATACCTTGGACGAACTCCAAAATCAAATTACAAAATCAACATCGGCACTTTTTGAACCGACTATTGATTACGTTATCGTAAAAATTCCACGTTGGAACTTTGATAAATTTGAAGGGTCCGATAGAACCCTTGGGTTACAAATGAAAGCGGTTGGAGAGGTCATGGGTATTGGCCGTTCTTTTCAAGAAGCCCTGCACAAAGCGACCCAATCCCTTGAAATCAAGCGTAATGGGCTTGGAGCCGACGGTAAAGGCTATAGGGATTATGATATTATAATGCAGAAATTGACCGTGCCCAGTTGGGATAGGGTTTTTGTCATCTACGATGCCATTCAATTGGGTATTCCGTTGAGCCGTATACATGAGATAACCAAAATTGATATGTGGTTCTTAAAGCAATATGAAGAGCTACATTTCTTAGAACAGGAAATTTCAAAATATACCATAGCCACTATTACCAAAGATTTACTATTAGAGGCCAAACAAAAAGGTTTTGCAGACCGACAGATAGCCCATATGCTGGATTGTTATGAGAGCGAGGTGCATAAAAAGCGTCTAGAACTTCAAATCAATCGGGTGTATAAACTTGTGGATACCTGTGCTGCTGAGTTTAAGGCAATGACGCCCTATTACTATTCCACTTTTGAAGAAGAGATTGAAACTACTGATGGTAAACGATATGTGGCCAATGACAGTGCGGTAACCGATAGAAAAAAAATAGTTGTGTTGGGGTCGGGCCCAAACAGAATTGGGCAGGGCATTGAATTTGATTATTGTTGTGTCCATGGAGTTTTGGCCGCTGCCGAATGCGGTTATGAAACCATCATGATCAATTGTAATCCAGAAACGGTTTCCGCGGATTTTGATACTGCTGACAAACTTTATTTCGAGCCTGTTTATTGGGAGCACATCTATGATATCATCCTTCATGAAAAACCGGAGGGGGTCATCGTTCAATTGGGTGGTCAGACAGCCTTGAAATTAGCAGAAAAACTTGATAGATATGGTATCAAAATCATCGGTACCAGTTTTAAATCGTTGGATTTGGCCGAAGATCGTGGAAGCTTCTCCACACTTCTAAAGGAGAACGATATCCCTTACCCAAGATTTGGGACAGCAGAAACCGCTGATGAGGCTTTGGATTTAGCTGACGAACTTGGTTTTCCCCTTTTGGTAAGACCTTCCTATGTTTTGGGGGGGCAGGGAATGAAAATCGTCATCAACAAAGAAGATTTGGAAGCCCATGTAGTGGATTTACTCCGTAAGATTCCGAATAACAAGTTATTGTTAGATCACTATCTGGATGGTGCGATTGAAGCCGAGGCAGATGCCATTTGTGATGGGGAAGATATTTATATTATTGGCATTATGGAGCATATCGAACCCTGTGGTATCCATTCTGGGGATTCCAATGCCACCTTACCACCATTTAATTTGGGGGAGTTTGTAATTCAACAGATTCGAGATCATACCAAAAAGATAGCACTAGCCCTGAAAACTGTAGGGTTAATTAATATCCAATTTGCTATAAAGGATGATACCGTGTATATCATTGAGGCAAATCCTCGAGCATCGCGTACGGTACCTTTTATTGCTAAAGCCTATGGGGAACCGTATGTGAACTATGCCACCAAAGTAATGCTGGGTGAAAAGAAGGTAAAGGATTTTAAATTTAATCCCCAACTGCAAGGTTTCGCTATCAAACAGCCAGTCTTTTCGTTCAATAAATTTCCTAATGTGAATAAAAATCTAGGCCCTGAAATGAAAAGCACGGGAGAGAGTATTTTGTTTATAGACGATTTAAAGGATGACGAATTCTACAACCTATACTCCCGTAGAAAGATGTATTTGAGCAAGTAAATCTGGGGTTGAAATCCTATTTGTTATTTGGATAGGAGTCCAACAAAGGTTCTGAAGAGATTGGATTCCTTTCGTCTGAATATCAGATAATAATATATTTGAGCACTTTCTTGCTTCCAGAATAAATGTCTTAAATTCTTCCAATTACTCATTAGTTGTTAGGCCGACTAAAAGTCGGTCATCTGGAAAAAAGATAAAGAAATTTATAAATTCCTTCTATATCCGCATGTCAAGGCCTAATAGACTTAGATTTTTATAGAGCATTGTAAATCCAATTTCAAGTCAATTGAGATAGACTTCTTGATGTAGCCAAAACTTTTTGTCTTGTGGAATACCTTTTTTACGCTCGACCTCAAAAGGATTAAATCCTTTTTGAGCAAAAATATACCATGCACCAGTAGATATTACGAGATTGATGTCTGCTCCTTCCCACAGCATTTCACTGCCGTAAGACGTGCCACTATTGGCTGCGTAAGGAAATCCGGCTGCATTTTCATAAAGAATACTTTTTATGAGTACTTTTTCCATTTCTTTTAAATAGAAGTCTGCTTCTGAATCCACTCCCCCTATTTTGTAAGCCAAGGCCATATGTCCTGTACCTTCCAGCCAAATAACGTCTTTATCCTCATCAAATCCATAACCAACCAGTTCCAGATTGGTTGTGGTCGAAGTTTTTGAATTTAAAAAACGATCGGCATCGTAAAGAGTTGAAATTGGGTAATCTTCAAAGATGCAATAACTCCATGAATGTAAATCTAAAGCATATAGATATTGGGGATGCCCCACCCATGCCACGAGATTCCTGTCTTTACTATCCCAGCGTTCATTTTTCAAATAATCCAATATTTTTTCATGAAATGCAGTATAGCCTTGAACTGCATTGAATGCATCTATATTTCCTTCTGTTATCTTATGGATTTTAGTACCATCGGGACTATACCCTCCAAACAACCCCCCATCGATATCTTGAAGTCCAATAAGCCATTTGCTGATTTCGGTCGCTAAACGATTATATTTTGTACTGCCCGTTCTTGCGCTGTAATTGTTCAGAGCAATCAGTAGCCAAGCATTGTCTCCCATCCATCTGCGATTATTGGGATTACCCTCTTTGTCACGTAATTGGGAAAACCCGCCTAATCCAACCAGTAACTCTGAGTCTATCCTTGAATTGAAAAAATCAAAAATATTTTCAGCTTTTGTATAATCATCATTGAGCATGAAAACCATGGCAGCTAGAGCGCTGTCATATAGCGATACGATATTGCCATTTTCCGTACTTTCCAATAGGCCATTTGAGCGCTGTTGGTTGGTAAACCAATTGAAGATTTGATTGACCTCTTCGCTTTCCACTTCATTGGCCATAAATATTTTCTCAATACCCTGGTCCATCTGATTTACCATATGTACCTCTGGAGTGAATACATAGTCTGCGCTTATGGGTGCTATACTAAGCCCCTCATTATATATTTCAAAAATGGCCCAATTTCCTAATCTGTCGGTAACAACGTAATCACTATCGGAGTAGTAAATTTTTACTCCTTCAATACCTTCACCAGAAGTATTGACAACGCGTCCGGTGATATAAAAATCAGAATCTTCTTCAACTTCGTCACAGGAAAAAAACAAAAGGAGTACTAAACAAAATAAGAAATGGGGTTTCTTCATTTGGGCATACTTTAAAAATAGGGAGCAAGTAGGTTTTCCTATTTAATGCGTGGCAAGGATATTGAGAAAATCTTCACGGACTATAAAAACAAGATGTAGCCCACAATAGTGACGATAAAAAGTAAATTAGGTCTTGGTTATAGCGATAAAATTATGCTCGAGAAGAGCACTAGGTACGTCAAAAACCGTACGAGTAGGTTGGAATGGAAATCTAGAAGCCCATTCAATCGCGCTTGGGGTTGCTTCGCCATAATCAATTATACCAAACTGCATATCTTTTCCTACGGAGTTCCAAAGCCAGGAATTCCTCCATTTTTAAAGCTTCTTGTCTGCTGTGTATAGGTTTAATATGATTGTAAAGACTGGGCCGTAGGTAACTCCCATATTTTTTAACTAAAGTAGAGGAAAGGTTATGCCCCTTTTGGTTTCTATATCCTTTTTTATGTTGTAGAAAGCGTTCTTTGGGTGTTCTACTGGTCATCCCCACATACAAACATTCCAGAACACCATTGAACTGTGGATTGGCTTCCCGGAAGTGGCGATGCTCTGTAAATACCTTTTTGGACAGCTCTACAACATAAATGCGGTATAGGGTTCTCGGCATCACGTTTTATATCACCCCCAAAAAGGCTCACATTGCCAGGTGGGCCTATTGGACTGATTTTCCATTGATAATCTCAAAATAACGCTTTCGAGCATGGATACACTTTTCTTCATAAAAGACCTCTATAACTAATTGCGGAAAAACCTTCCTCGAAACCCAAGGGGTATGTTGGAACCTTCCCCACTAAAATCAAAAACACCCAATCCCTCAAGGCTTAGGGATTCTTCCCCAATTTCCGCTTCTAGGTCACTATAGTTCACATTATCTTCGAATCGCGCTTGAAGTACGTTATCTTCAATTCTAAATTCCCCTGAGTTCATAAAGCCATCCTCAATTTCAAAATTTACCGTAAAAGTAAATTCACTATTACTGTCAACTGCAAGATCTACAGTTCCTCCGTTTGCTAATATATTAGCATCGGGAAGTGAACTATTTGTACTTACCGTAAAAAATTCACTTGCACGCCAAGAATCAACCAATAAGGAAAAATCAAGTAATGCTTCTTCCGGCGGGGATATTTCTTCTTCTGATGTATCATCATCATATGAATTGCAACTAGTGGCCATAAAAACAATACATAGCGTAAATAAGATGAAATTGACCTTTTTTAGAAGTATTTGAACGAGTATTTTCATTGCATTATTGATTTTGAAAATTCAACTTTTATTGTGGAAAACCCTTCTAACAATTCTTTAAGTTAACAACATATTTTTAAAATAGTATTTTAAAGTAGGGTTTTAACAATTGGCAATGGTCTGTTCTTTAGATATTTGATTGCTACTTAATAAATAAGAGTTTGTAGCTGCCTTCGTCCTCTCTTTTTCTAAAGTATATCAGTAACCGTATTAGCGTATACTTAATTTTCCGGTTTCCTAGAAGACTATTCAAATCTAAATCTATAAAAAGCTCTAAACCGACAGTGTCAATTTAGAGCTTTTGAAATGCTATCGTTATCACTAATTGTTTAATATCTCTTTTATTTGAGCAGTAATCTCATAGAGATTACCTTTTCTTCTATTTGTTAATAAAATTATGGAAATATCCTCTTCCTTGTCTATGGACATTAACGCTTCAAAATTACCGCTTGAACCGTGATGGGCATGATATGTTATCTTCCCATTTTTTAATACTACATTGCCAAGAGGGGCTTGAAGGTCATCTTTTTTCAGTTCACTTGTTTTTGAAATTATTTCTAGTGAATTTTTGTTGATCAACTCTTCTGAATGTAAACCATTTGCAAGTTTTAACAGGTCTTTAGCCGTTGTCGTGAACAAAAATAATTCAGAGGTAATGGTAAAAGGTAACCGGTCTTCTTCGAATTCGTCGTTAAATGGAATAGCCTTAGAAGCGGTTTCTTTGTATGGAAAACAGCTACTGAATCCACTTTGTGTCATACCAAGCGGATTTGTAATGTTATGTTCAACAAATGAAGTAAACTGTTCGCCACTAGTTTTTTCAACAATCTTGGCTAATAAAAAAGGACTGTAATTTGTATACAGATAATTGGAGTCCGGGGTATAGTGCAAGGTATCTAAATACTGTAAATCTTTTAGTAGTGCCTCATTACTGATGATTTTATGTTTGCCCCAACTGATTTTTGGGAGCCCCCCAGTATACTGTAATAAACTTTTGAGGCTTACTTTTTCTCCCCAACTAGGTAAATCAGGTAGGTGTTCTGATAGTTTATCATTGATATCCAATTTTCCTCTTTCTTGCAATTGCATTATGGCAATGGCAGGCAGTTCTTTGTAAATCGACCCGATATTAAATTGGTGCTCCTTGGTTAGTTTTTGCTCTAAATTGGCATAGCCAAAGCTATTATGATATACAATCTTCCCTTTACTGGAGACGAGTACAACTCCGTTGAATGCTTTCGAATTTACAAGAGAGGTAAAAAGGGAATCTATCTTGTCCGAGGCTAAAGCTTTCGGCATATTGGCACTGCCGATCAATGCAATAAGCATTATCAGTTTTAAGGTTACTTGCTTGTTTGTTGTCATGATGTAAAGGTTGTTTGGTCATCATGACGACCATAAGAGCTTTTTGTTACAACAGTGTCCTTTTCAGTTTTCCCACTCGGTGTGAAAAATACCGTCCCTATCGGTGCGTTCATAGGTATGCGAACCAAAATAATCACGCTGGGCCTGAATGACGTTTAGAGGTAATCGATTAGAGGTATAGGCATCAAAATAGGTAAGGGCATTTGACAACCCAGGCAGTGGTATACCGTTCATGGCCCCGAAACTTACCAATTCCCTCACCGAAGCAACGGTACTTTGCACCTTTTCCACAAATGATTTTGAAAGTAACAAGTTTTGCAACTCAGGTTCTGCCCGATAGGCTTCGGTGATATCAGCTAATAAGGCTGCTCGAATAATACAGCCTGCTCGCCATATTTTGGCGATTTCACCCAAATCCAGTTCATATCCGTATTCTTTACTAGCGTCACCCAATTGGTGCATGCCCTGGGCATAGGTCATGATAAACGCGAAGTAAAGGGCCTGTTCACATTTGTCTACAAGGGTAGATTTTATGACCTCTTCGGGTACTGGGCGTTCGTAGAGTTCATCAGCTAGGATACGCTCTTCTTTTAAGGCCGATATCTCTCGCATACTCACGGCAATGTCAATCGTTGGTACGGGAATACCCAATTCCATGGCATTTTGGGAAGTCCATTTCCCAGTTCCTTTTTGTTTGGCCTTGTCCAGAATCAAATCGACCAAATCACCATCCGTCAGGTCATCTTTCTGGGCAAAAATTTCAGAAGTAATTTCCACCAAAAAGGACTGTAAACGGCCTTCGTTCCAAATGCCATAAGTCTTGTGTAATTCTTGGTTACTTAGTTGTCCCGCTTTTTTGAGAAGGTCATAAATTTCAGAAGTCAATTGCATCAAACCATATTCGATACCATTGTGAACCATCTTGACATAGTTTCCTGCAGATTTTGGTCCTAAATAAGCGACACACGGTTCCCCTTTATATTTTGCGGATACGGCCTCGAAAATGGGTTTTACGTGTTGGTAGGCTTCTTTCGATCCCCCAGGCATGATACTTGGGCCCAATCGGGCACCTTTAGCACCACCCGAAACTCCGGCCCCAAAGAAGTTGATGCCTTTCTCTTTTAGATATGCCTCACGGCGGTCGGTATCGGTAAAAAAAGAATTTCCACCGTCAATTATGATATCACCCTCATCGAGCATTGGCAATAAATTTTCAATAACGGCATCAACAATCTTTCCGGCAGGTACCAATAACATTATTTTTCTAGGAGTGCTCAAAGCGGTTATAAATGTTTTAGCGTCTGTGCTGGCATTTACCTTTTCGGGGTCTCCACCTTCATCAATCAAGGCCTTGACTTTTTCTCCATCTAAATCATTACCATAGGCCGAAAAGTTGTTATCTGCCACATTGAGAATGAAGTTTCGTCCCATAACACCGAGACCTACCAATCCGAAATCATATGTATTTGCCATACTTCAGCTATTTCTCCCCTCAAAAGGAAATTCATAATTAGCAACCTAAAATAAACCTTATATTCGTTCTGCTCAACTAATCGGAGATATTCCTATGAAAAAAACCGAAAACCAAATATTGGTCATTTTTGGTGCTTCGGGTGACTTAACCGCCCGAAAGTTGGTTCCGTCGCTTTTTAACCTCTATTTGGCCAAGCAGTTACCTGAAAACTTTGTGGTCTTAGGGGTAAGTCGGAGTGACATGACCGATGGCGCTTTTCGAAAAAAAGTGGTTTTGGAAAGCAAGTACCTCAAGGAACGCTTGGAAGATTTAAAAGAAAACTATGTTTCCCAGTTTTCCAATCAGTTTTTCTATGAAGATTTGGGCAATGATTACAATACTTCTTACGAAAGATTGCGAAAGCGAATAGAAGATTTAAAGAACAAGTATAATACCTCAGGGAATATCATTTATTATTTGTCGACACCACCTACCTTATACCAGACCATTGCGAAGAACCTGGCAGAAGCAGGCTTAAGTACGCAGAACAATGGTTGGAAGCGTTTGATTGTGGAAAAACCGTTTGGCTATAGCTTGAAAACGGCTAAAACGCTGAACGCAGGGCTTCAGGAGCATTTTCAAGAGCGACAGATATACCGTATTGATCACTATTTAGGTAAGGAAACAGTACAGAACCTTCTGGTCACCCGATTTGCCAATAGTATTTTTGAGCCTCTTTGGAACAGAAACTATATCCATCACGTTGAGATTACCAATGCAGAAAGTGTAGGGGTGGAAAAAAGGGGCGGCTATTACGATACGTCCGGTGCTTTACGCGATATGTTTCAAAACCATCTCTTGCAGATTGTTTCTCTGATTGTCATGGAACCCCCAATCAGTGATGCCCCAGAAGATATTCGCAATGAAAAGGTAAAGGCCTTAAAATCACTGCGGATCATGAGGGATGAAGAGACGCTACATGACCATACCATTCGGGCACAGTACATGGCTTCTTCCATTGATGGAGCCCCGGTCAAAGGGTATCGCGAGGAAGATGGGGTCAATCCAGATTCTACGACGGAAACGTATGCCGCAGTCAAATTTTTTGTCGATAACTGGCGTTGGAAGGATGTTCCGTTTTATGTACGCACTGCTAAAAGAATGCCGACAAAAGTAACCGAGGCCGTCATACATTTCAAAACACCACATCATCAAATTTTCCAAGATTCTGGCCTTAATAGTAAAGACAATAAATTGATTATTCGCATTCAGCCGGATGAGGGAATTCTAGTGAAGTTTGGGGTCAAGGTACCGGGGCAGGGTTTTATGGTCGAACGGGCAAATTTGGATTTTAGCTATTCCGATTTAGCGGAGACGCACGTAATGGAGGCCTATGAACGCCTATTACTTGATGCCATGCAAGGCGATGCCACGCTCTATGCAAGGGCGGATGAGGTCGAAGCTGCTTGGGAATTCGTGGACCCTATATTGGAATATTGGGATACCGGTAAGGATGTACGCATGTATGGATACGCAGCAGGGGTATGGGGGCCTGAAAATGCGGATGATCTTATTGAGGGAATAGGTTTTTGGAGAAATCCTGGTCCAAATCTTTCTGATGACCCAGGGTTCTGTGTGATTTGCTAGATTCTAGATGACTGGAGGCTCGGGATTTAACTGCTACATTCAGGTATAACGGTGAAATCCTATCCAGTTGAAATACATTTAAAAGTAATGGAAGTAAGAATTTTTAAAGATAAACAGCAGGTTGCCAAACGATTTTCAACCTATTTTGCCGAGAAGGTGGCACAGCACGGGATATTTCATGTTGCACTATCGGGAGGGAGCACGCCCAAATTAATTTTTGATGTCTTGGCCGAAGAATATGGCGATACCATTGACTGGGGAAAAATTCATTTTTATTGGGGTGATGAACGATGCGTTTCTCCGACCGACGAACAGAGTAATTATAAAATGACCGTTGACCATTTGTTTTCAAAGGTCAAGTGTGTTGAGGGCAATATACATCGAATTCTTGGGGAAGCTGACCCGACGCGGGAGGCAATGAGGTATTCGAACCTATTGGAAATCAACTTGGATAGGATATCAGGAATTCCGCAGTTCGATTTGGTCATTTTGGGCATGGGTGATGATGGACATACCGCTTCTATTTTTCCTCATGAAATGGAATTATGGAATGCACACGATCACTGTGTTGTGGCAACGCACCCCGAATCAGGTCAGAAAAGGGTCTCTATTAACGGCACTATTATTAATGCGGCCAAGGAAGTTGTTTTTTTGGTCACTGGCGACAATAAAGCTAAAAAGGTGGATGAGATTCATAATAAAAAGTCAGGTTTCGAAAAGTACCCTGCTTCATTGGTCAATCCAACATCGGGAAAATTACTGTGGTTTATGGACAAAGCAGCAGCGAAAGCCCTCTAACCTAAATCTACTTTAACATTCTCTTCTGTCAGGTAGCTCAAGTATTCCTCAACGTTGAAATCATTGGTCTCATATTTAGTATCCCGTTGACCAGTGGCCAATTTTCGTTCTATGCTGCGGGCAAATCTTCTTAGCCCTTCTTTACTGGAAATCAAAAGACCAGGAACTTTGGCATTTTTACCATCTTCTGTTTTTGCTACCATTGTAAAATAAGAGCTATTGCAATGTCTTTTTCGACCAGTTGTAACGTTTTCGGCTTCCACCCGAACCCCAACGACCATACTGGTTCGCCCAGTGTAGTTGATACTGGCCTTTAAGGTGACCAATTCCCCAACATCAACGGGGTTCAAAAAATCTACACGGTTGACAGAGGCCGTTACACAATAGGTTTGTGAGTGCTTACAGGCGCAGGCAAAGGCGATCTGGTCCATTAAGCTCAGGATGTAACCCCCATGTATCTTACCGCCAAAATTAGAGTGTTGCGGTAGCATCAGTTCGGTTATGGAAACCCGGGACTCTTTAGAGGTTTTAAATTTTTTCATTAATTAAGGTGTGGTGATTTTTCAAGAGTAACATCAGTGATAAAATATTTTGTATCACCTAACCAAAAAAAGGTTGCGTAGCGCTCCTTACACGTCACCTTTACATATTTACCCTGAAAATTCTTTAGTTTGGAAATCACTCCTGCTTCAGAATTTTGAACTGAGAACCGGAAAATTTGTGCTCCTGAAATTCCTTGGCTGATTTCTCCTTCCCAAGTCTTTACCAATACCCCTTTGTTGCTAAACTTTATCAATTCTCCTGAACGATACCCCTCACTAAAGGGTATGTAATACACAAAGGTCAAATAGGCTGTAAAACCCAAAAGTACAACTGAGATGAAAATAAAAAGCAGTTTACGCATTTAGAGATTTAATTTAGGCTGCTCTTTTTCAGGCACGTTGTTGTCAACTAGTAGCTCATCTTCTTGGGCGCGTTTTAGTATAGGCTCCGGAATTGATTTCTTTGCTTTGGCCCCCATTTTCTTCAACTTTTCAATGCTGGTAACAATGTTGCCACGCCCTTCCACCAGTTTGTTCATTGCCCCCCGATATTCTGTCTTGGCCTCGTCCATCTTTTTACCCACTTTGGTCAAGTCGGAAACAAATCCTTCAAATTTATCATAAAGTGCCCCCGCCTGTCTTGCAATTTCAATGGCGTTACGCTGTTGCTTTTCATTGTTCCACATCGTATCAATAGTGCGTAATGTGGCCAGAAGGGTAGAGGGGGTCACAATAACAATATTTTTTTCAAAAGCCTTGGTATATATGGAGTTATCCTCATTGATGGCCACGGCAAATGCAGGTTCAATGGGTACGAACATCAAAACGAAATCCGGGCTTTCCATTTCATATAAGTCCTCATATTTTTTTGCGGATAATTGCTCAACGTGTTTTCTCAAGGAATTGATATGGTCCTTCAAATATTTGGACTTGTCCTCTTCATCCGTATTCGTATAGCGTTCATAATCTGTCAATGATACCTTTGAATCAACTATCATTTTCTTGCCATCGGGTAAATTGATGATGACATCAGGTAAAACCCGCGAACCATCTTCGCGTTTGAAACTTTGCTGTACGCTATACTCGCGGTCTCTCTCCAGTCCTGATTTCTCTAAGACCCTTTCTAGAACCAACTCTCCCCAATTCCCTTGCATTTTACTATCCCCTTTAAGTGCTTTAGTAAGGTTTTCAGCTTCTTGGGTAATTTTTAGGTTTTGATTTTGAAGGTGTAAGAGTTGTTCTTTTAAAGCGGAGTGAATACTAATATTTTCTTTTTGGGTTTCTTCGACTTTCTTCTCGAAAAGTTGGATTTTCTCTTGTAGCGGATTTAGAATCTGCTTAATGTTCTTTCGATTCTGTTCGGTGAACTTGGTACTTTTTTCGTCCAGTATCTTATTCGCGAGGTTTTCAAAATCTTTGGTAAATTTTTCTTGGAGCTGTTCTACCTCTTCTTTTTGTTCTGTATTGATACGTTGCAAGTTCTCTAAATCGGCCTGATAGCGCACGATTTGGTTGCCCAATTGTTCCTTTTCATGCTGCAGTTGCCGTTTTTCTTCACTTTCGAACATCAGTTTTTCATCAAGATTAGCGACAGATTGATTCAATTGTCTTTCCCGTTCTTCCCATACTTTATCAGTAGATCTCGTTTTAAGTTTTTGGATATAGATTCCTGTAAATACCCCTGCGATAATGGCAAATACAGCAATTAAAAGATGGATGAATTCAGCGCTCATAAAACATATTGTTAGAATAAAGATACTATTAATGTCATTCTGATAGCACTAAGTGAAGCGGAATCTAATTCGGATTTCTGAGGATTACTCTTACTGACCCAAAATACGCTAATCTCCGCGGGGAACTTTCAAAATATTGAGCCTTTTGGCCTACATCTTGGTCGAGTCATCTTCCCTAAATAGTATGTTCTACTTCTTTATTCTAAACGAAGCTGTTTTTACATCAAACACGACCAAATCAGAAGAAAATAAGTTGGAGAAGTAACTTTTTTCAATGAGTTCGTAGGGTTTTCCGAATGGATTATCTTTCCCATCTAAAATCAAGATTTTATCGCACAATTGAATGGCCAATTCGATTTCATGAGTTGAAAAGACGACTGTTTTTTCATATTCATGTGCCAGTTGTTGCAATAGTCTTAAAATCTGTACTTTGTTTTGAAGGTCTAGATGGGTAGTCGGTTCATCCAAAATGATTAAGGGGGTATCTTGTACCATAGCACGAGCTATCATAACCCGTTGTAGTTGTCCGTCACTCAGTTCAAAACACTTTTTGCCTCGAATAGTGTTCAAATGAAATTGTGAAATACCCGATTCAATTTTTATGCGATCTTTTGATGATAAGGTGCCCATCCAGTTGGTATAGGGCTGCCTGCCCAAAGCCAATACTTCTTCAACGGTCAGGTTTTTTGTGGCTAGGGGTTCGGTCAATACCAATGCTACCAATTTTGATAGATCATTAGTAGTTAAATTCTCGATTTTATTTTCAAGGATGCTCAGTTCTCCACCTAGTGTTCGTAGTAATTTGGCCATGGTCTTTAGCAAGGTAGATTTACCAATACCATTTATACCAACAATACCTACCAGCTCACCTTTAAAAAGTTCAAAATTGATAGTGTTTGCGATAACATTTTGGCCATAACCAATCGAAAGATTACAAATGGAAATCGTACAGGGCATTAAAAAAAGATTTTGCGTTTTTTTACTAATAACCAAATAACGACGGGAGCCCCAATGATACATGTAATTGCATTAATAGGAAGCACCTTTGCCGAAGTAGGTAATTGTGCCACCGTATCACAAAGTAACATCAGAATCGCTCCATATAGAAAAACGGCTGGAACAAGGGTTCTGTGCTCCATGGTGCTAAAAATTTGTCGGGTCAAATGCGGTACGGCCAGACCAATAAATGCAATGGGTCCAGCAAAAGCAGTTATACTTCCGGCCAATACCCCGGTAGCGGCAATGATTACCAGTCGTGATTTTTTGAGATGCACCCCCAAGCTCTGCGCATAATCTTCTCCCAATAAAAGGGCATTGAGGTTTTTTATGGAAAGTATGGTCAATACAACCCCTACTGCTACTATCGCCGCTAGTAAGGCAACTTGGGTCCAGCTCAAGCTCCCAACGCTGCCATAAGACCAAAAAATAAAGCGTTGTAATTGTTCCGCTTCTGAGAAATAGGCCAAAACGCTTACCACGGCACTGGTAATACTTCCAAACATTAACCCGATAATCAATAACGTCATGGTATCCCTGACCCTATTGGCCACAATAACGATGGCCAACAGTACCAAAAAGCTGCCTAAACTCGCTGCTATCACCAATGAAACTTCGGAGAATAAAAAACTACCCAAGAGGGTTGAACCCATTAAGAGCAAGGCAGCCCCTAGACTTGCCCCTGAGCTTATACCTAGTACAAACGGTCCTGCTAATGGATTTTGAAACAAAGTTTGCATTAAAAGTCCACTTAGTGCGAGTCCGCCCCCAACTAAAATGGAGGTCAACGCTTTCGGAAAACGATAATCAAGTAAAATATATTCCCAAGAGCTATTTTCCAAGGATTGCGCCATCAATGCTTTCAAGGTCTCAGCAAACGGAATGTTCACCGATCCCAGACTGACATTGAGTAATACGGCTCCTGTAAGAACAAGGAACAATAACAAGAACTTTAGCTTTCGATTTGAATTGAAACGCACTACTGCAAAGGTGTAAAAAAGTAGGGATTATGTTTGGGCAAAATCTCCGGATGGAAAAAATGTACCAAATCCTTCAAAACGAGGTCAGGTCTTTGTGGTGCCAATTCATAATAAAGAAGCCCACCGGAAGCTCCTTTGGTATTGGCAAAGGTATAGACCTGTTTGTCTTGAAATGCTTTAAACTGTTTGTAGTGCGAGTTGGCTTGTTTCATTTCTTCATACGAGGTGAATTGTGATGGAGCTACCCAGATATCTGCCTCCTTACCCTTTTCTAAAACATCTTCCAGACTTAAAGAGAGACTTCCATTTCCTAAGGATTTGTTATATAGATAAGAACCATTCGCGTCTTCAATAAATTGGGCTGCCCAACTATCGCCCTTTGGCAAATACCATACATCTTTATATAGCGCTCCACTCAGCACGGTAGGTTTTGATATGGCTTTTGTTGCCATTTGCTTTATCTTAAGGTACGAAGTTTCAATTTCAGTAAAAATACTATCGGCCTCGCGTTGCTTATTGAGCAAAACCCCAAAGAACTTTATCCATTCTGCTTTGCCCAAGGGGGTCTCTTCAGTCCAATCCCCATTAAACACAACCGGAATATTGGCCTTTTTAAAAAGGTCATAGGAACTGTTCTCATGGTCAATTCCAAAACCAATAATGACATCTGGATGTAGCGCTAAAACCATTTCAGTATTTAGGGTTTCATTATTGCCCAGTTCCTTTATCTTACCCTTTGTTATTAAAACGCGCGCAGGCATTGAAGAAATGTAGTTGGTATTGGGAAAACCCACTAACTTTTCTAACCCTCCCAGACTTTCCAAGGCCGGTATATGGGTCGTTGAAGTGGCGATAAGATTTTCAACAGGTGTGGTGATTATAGCGTCATAAGTGTCTGCGGAGAAAATACTATCAGCCAATCCGTCTTTCTGAACGATTAAATAGTTGAAGGTCTTCGAAGCACCAGGCCAAGGTCGATTTACTTTCACAACCGTATATCCATCATGCTGCTCAAGAGAAAAACTTTTGGCATATCGGGTGGTAAAGGACGTTGTTACAGATTCCTTTTGAAGATTCTCTTGTTTGTTGGTTGGGTTTCTCTTGCAAGAAACACAACATACCCAGCTTATGAAAAGAATGAAGAGCTGTTTTTTTATTCCCATATGATCAAAAGTAGCATTTTCGTCTAAAGGGGAAATACAAATGATTACCTTCGTCCCGAATTAAGGTTTCCGTCGAATGGGTTGACGGAATTAAAAGGGAATCCGGTGTGAATCCGGAGCTGTTCCCGCAACTGTAAGCATGTGCTGTCCCAATAGCTATTGGGATTCGGTACCCTATTTAATGAAAGGTTGTTATTTTCTTCAAACCACTGCGAAAGCGGGAAGGTAAAATAACAAATTGCAAGTCAGGAGACCTGCCTGGTTCAAACATAAATGTTAAACTTTCGGGATAGAGGTTTACATATGAACAACATATGGCTTTTCCGAGCAAATGAACTTTAAATGAACAAAAAATGCGTAGGTCTTTATGGCCTAGTATTGCTTTGTGGTGCTAGTTATGCGCAACAAGCAAATGACTCACTGAATGTGCAACAATTGGATGAAGTGGTGGTTTCTGACTCTAGATTTCAATTAAAACGGGAGCATTCAGGAAAAACGGTGATAAAAATCACCGCTGAAGAACTGGAACGCAACAAAGGACGTACCGTAGCAGAAGTAATTAATTCCAAGAGTGGAATAGAAATTAACGGGAGTCGAAGCGTTGCCGGTCAAAATCTCGGGTATTTTATCAGGGGTGGAAACAATAGGCAGGTTTTGATTCTTATTGATGGTATTCAAGTGAACGATCCTTCGCAAATTGCCAATGACTTTGACATTAGACTATTGGATTTGAATGCGATTGAATCCATTGAAATTGTAAAAGGTGCTGCCAGTACATTATACGGTAATTCAGCTGCAACCGCAGTAATTAACATTGCTACAAAGGCAGCCTCGACAGAACGTGTTGACTTGACGGTTACTTCACTTATTGGCACAAATGCTACCCAAGATGAAGAAACGCCACCCTTGGCCAATTTTAACAATGCGGTCTCACTCTCTGGAACTCTAGATAGATTTACTTACATGGCTTCATTCGCCAATCAATTTACAAATGGACTCTCTGCGGCTTCAGGAGAAAATACTGAGCAAGATGCATTTTCTCGATTCAATGCCGATATCACCTTGGGCTATAAGTTTTCTGACGCTTTAGACGTTAAAATATATGGAGGGCAAACCAAATTGAGAACAGATATCGACGGATTTCCTCCACCAAATTTTCAGTTTTCTGATACTGATGATCGCTCCACTTCAGAACAATATCGGTTTCGCCTTGCCCCTAAATTCAGGTATAAAAATGGAAGTGTAAACTTAAATTTAGGTTATACAGCTATTGATAGGGAAACGGTTTCGGACTTTCCTTCGACATTTGAATCTGAAGGATGGGTAGCAGATATTTTTAATAAATATGTTTTTAACGAAAACATATACACCATAGTGGGCTTTAATTACCAAAAGAACCAAACACTCTTTGGGGATGATGTGGAGTATACCAATAACGACCCTTATGCCAACCTTGTTTATGTTTCTGATGTTGGAATAAACCTCAACGTAGGAGGTCGATTGAACAATCATAGTGAATATGGAAGTCAATTCATATATAATCTCAATCCATCATACACTTTTGATCTCGGCAAAGGATATGGAAAAGTGTTCGGGTCATACAGCACTTCATTCATTGCTCCCAGCCTTTTTCAGCTCTTCGACCCAACTTTTGGTAATGCAGATTTAGAGGCCGAGGAAAACAGGACCATTGAAGCAGGTATTGAGGTCAAGATGTCAAAATCATTCCGGTTCAACGCCTTATTTTTTAATCGCCAGGAAGAAAATACCGTGCTTTTTACATTGATTGATCCTGATAATTTTATTTCACAATACACCAACGCCTTGGATGATGCCACTGCTCAAGGTATTGAATTTGAAATGATGGGAGAGGTTTTTGATGGACTCCATTTTAATGCAAACTATACGTTTACGGAGTTAAAGGAAGGTAATAGGGTGCGTCTTCCAAAGCATCGCGCCAATGGTACATTACGTTATGACATTACAAATCGCACAATGATTGGTATAAACTATCAATATGTTGGCAGTAGATTAGATACCGATTTTGGCATCTTTGAAGATGTGGAATTAGATTCTTTTTCACTTTTCGACTTCAACTTCTCACATCGATTTAAAAATGATAAGGTTAACGTTTTCGCCAATGTAACCAATCTATTCAATGAAGATTATGAAGAAATTATTGGATATACTACCCGTGGAAGAAATTTTAGTTTAGGACTTACGTTACATCTGTAAATGAAAAGAATGGTCACTTAGACATTTCTAGGTGACCATTTCTATTATTTAAACCGTAATGGTTTATCCAACAGCATAAGACCACGCTGCGATGTGTCGAATTCCACTTTATCTAGATTCTTAACTTCGGATGAAGAAGTAAATCTGGCGCCTTTTCCAGCCACGTTGGTAATAGCATCGATGGCTTTTGCCAGTAGCGGCTCGTTCGGATCCCCAAAAGTACCGAGATTAAAAATATCTTCGGCCAACTCAATATCTGGGCTGAGGCCTGCCGTATAGTCTGAAAAGCCATTGGCATTTTCATTCCTGCCGACAAGTGGTTGTATAATCCATCGGTTTTCAGGATTAATATCGTCTTCGTCGGCAGAAGAATACACAAAAGCACTTTCTTGGTCATCAACCAATGAAATTGAAAATTCATTCTTGCCCCTTGTGGTGGTACCAATATGAATGACTTGTATAAAAGGGTCCAACCCATTCATGACCAATTCACTGGCAGAAGCCGTTCGGTTTGTGCCCAGAACATATACCCGACTAAGATTTAACGAATTCAAGGGTTCGGTTATGGTCTTTTCGGGGTCATTGGGATCAGGAATGCTAACAACATCGGCAAAGAAATCACTAAGAAATTCGTCGTCGAGTTGTTCCTGAATCTTATTGTTCCAACGTTGCTTCGCATACAGGTCATTGGTGTTTTTTCCGTAAATCATGCTGGCCAATAAACGCGAGGTATTGACGGAGCCTCCGCCGTTATAGCGCATGTCCAATACTAAATCGGTCACCCCGTCCGTAACAAATTGCCCAAAAACGTCATTCAATTCCTTATTAAAATTTCGGTTGAATTGACGATACATCAAATACCCGATTTTTTGTCCGTTTACATCAAGCGTGGTAGCGAGCCTAATAGGATTTTCTTGAAAACCCTCTACTTTGGTTAGGGTTACCACTTCATCGGTACGCCCGACCAATCGATTCTCTGCGTCCAATTCGCCATAGTTCAAGGTATAACTATCAGGATTGGTGAGTTCTGAAAAGTTACTGCTCGTAAATTGAACACCGTTCACTCCCCAAAACACATCTCCTCTTTGAATGCCTTGGGCTTCAGCATCAGAACCAGGTACGACATTTCGAATAAAATAATAACGATTGTCATCACTGTCATCTGCGGTAAGGTTAACAACGAAACCCTGTAGGCCATTACTTTTTGAGATACCTGATAATGAATTCAAAAGGGTTTCAAAATCTTCGTTCCAAAAGGTAAACCTATCGTCGTCAAATAGAAGTCCCCTTAAAAACGTCTCTGGATCACTTTCGCTTTGTAAGAATTCTGTATATTCTTGGTCGGTGGTAAAGCGGTCATCTTTTAAGTCGGGCACTTGGTCTTGCCAAAAATACCAGAGGTTCATGGCCTGCCTCATAAAGTTTTGTATTGTTACATCGTTTGCTGTTGGGTCGGGAGTGTCTCCGTTTTGGATACCACCATCGTCATCTTTGTCACAAGACAAAAGAAATAGTCCAAATAGTAGAAATACAAATATTTTTTTCATAGCGTTGCAATTTTCATTTTCGTCTCAAATTCCGTTCCATACTTACGAATGATTTTCAACTTTATGATGTAACAATTTGAACCTTAAAAACCCTAAAATAGGCACTTTCAAAAAAAAAAGAAACTGATTTGTAACAAAATTCATTGTTCATCGTCCTCATGGTGTACGTCTACATTTGACGAACAGCAGTAAACCACCAAATGCAACAGAAAGAATTTTTAACGCTTGTAATGCCTTTTAGGGATAAGTTATACCGCATGGCCAAACGACTTTTGGTTTCTCGGGAAGAGGCGGAAGATGCCACCCAAGAGGTATTATTGAAACTCTGGTCTAAAAATGAGTCCATGGGGCAGTATAAAAGTGTGGAAGCCTTCGCCATGACCATGACCAAGAATTTTTGCTTGGACCGTTTAAAGTCCAAGCAGGCGGGCAACCTGAAATTGGTGCACAGCAATTATCGTGACGAATCAACCTCTGTGCAGCGTCAATTGGAAGCCCAAGACAGTGTAAGTTGGGTCGAACGCATCATGGAGGAGTTACCGGAACAGCAAAAAATGGTCTTACAACTACGGGATGTAGAGGATTATGATTATGATGAAATCGCTCAAATGTTGGATATGAAACCAACGGCCGTTCGGGTTACTCTGTCAAGGGCCAGAAAAACAATTAGGGAAAAATTGCAAAAAAAACATAGTTATGGAATTGGATAAAACCATAGAAAAACTTTTGGAAAAGTATTTCGATGCTTCCACTACGGGGGCTGAAGAGCATGTGCTGAGAGATTATTTCTCCCAAGATTCAGTTGCGCCGCACTTGGAACAGTATAAGCCCATGTTCAATTATTTTTCTAACGCTAAAGAAGAGCAGTTTACCAAGCACGTTCCGCTAAAAACCAGAAAGAGCAATTATGGGTGGATTTCGACTGCAGCGGCTGTTTTTGTTCCTATAGCTATTGGGATTGGCATCTATTTTGGTCCCGATCAGTATCAGCGGTACCAAGAGAGAAAAGAGGCTGAGTTTGCCTATCAAGAAACCAAAAAAGCCTTAAATCTATTGGCCGAAAATTTTGGTAAGGGTAAAGAACATGTTGCCCATCTGAATGAGTTTTCGGTTGCAAAATCAAAAGTGTTCAACAAAAAGTAAAAACAAAAAACAAAACAATGAAAAATTACATATTAATGCTAGCCGTGGCCGTCTTGCCGTTATCAGGGTTTTCGCAATCACTGTTCGATAAGTATGAAGATTTAGATGACGTGACCTCAGTAGTCGTATCTAAAAAAGCTTTTGAGCTTTTGGCAAAGATGGATATAGAGGTTGATGATCCCGATGCCCAAGATTTTATGGACATTGCTACGAGTGTAAATAGTTTAAAGGTATTTACCACAGACAGTGAATCTATTGGCACCGATATGAAAGCATCGGTAACAAAATACCTCAAGTCGTCTTCTCTAACCGAGTTGATGCGTGTGAAAGATAAAGATGCCAATGTAAAATTTTACATAAAAGAAGGTAAAGACAGTGACCATGTTAGTGAACTGTTGATGTTCGTGACCGGTATTAAAGACGTGAAGGCCAATGGTCGTGAATTTGAAACTGTATTATTAAGCTTGACCGGCAATATTGATTTGAATAAAATCAGTTCTTTGACCAATAAAATGAACTTGCCCGAAGAACTGAACAAGGCGGGCAAAAAAGGAAAATAAACGATGATCAACATATAGGGCGGCGTACTTCTTTCGCCGTCCAATTTTGAACCCACAACAGTCTATGCACAGCAAAGTACACACTTAGTAAGCGAATCAAAATATCAATCAAAAATCACGAACATGAAAAATTCCATAAAATTACTTGTAATTACAATATGTCTGATGCCCCTAACCTCTTTTGGTCAATCGGCATTTGACCAATTAGAGGATTCTGAAAAAATAGGCACCGTCACCATAAGCAAAGGTATGTTAGGTATTGTTGCCAATATGTCTATTGATAACGCCGATCAAGACAAGCAAGACTTTTTAGACTTAGCAAAGAGTGTTAATGAGATTAAAGTATTCATTTCGGAAGACAAAATAGCTTCACAAACTATAAAAACCACCGCAAAGCAATACGTTAAGTCGTCAAAGATGGAAAGTTTAATGAAGGTAAAAGATGACGGTTCTGAGGTAAACTTTTATGTTGTTGAAGGCAAAGATAATGACCATGTAAATGAAATGGTCATGTTGGTCACAGATATGGAAAAGAAATCGGGGAAAGCGGATTTTGAAACGGTTTTGGTCACGATGACTGGAGATATCGATTTAACCAAAATAGGGTCATTGGTCAACAAAATGAATCTTCCAAAAGACCTTGAAAAGGCAGAAAGGAAGAAATAGTACTAGAAGTGAAATCGTACAGAAGCGCGGTGATATGCACGAGTTTCGTACAAAAACCAACAAAAGATGAAAAACATAGTTAAAATGTTAGCCCTTACAGGTTTGATATTGGTCTCTTCTTGTGCATCACAACAGAGCTTACAGGAATATTATGTCGATAATAAGGAGAATCCAAATTTCATTTCATTGGATATTCCCGCGAGTATTCTTAAAATGGAAGAGGTCGATTTGACAGATGAACAAAAAGAAGCTGTTGAGTCACTCAGGAAATTCAATCTATTGGCTTTCAAAAAAACCACTGATAATGAGGCAGACTATACGTTGGAGAAATCCAAGGTAAAGCAAATTCTAAAAAATGAAGATTTTGTCGAGTTGATGAAAATCAATTCTTCATATGGTAAAGGAGTCATTAAATACTTAGGTGAAGATGATGCCATCGATGAGGTCATTCTATATGGTGATAGCAAAGAAAAGGGGTTCGCCTTGGTTCGTGTTTTGGGGAAAAACATGAATCCGGCGCAAATCATGCAAATCATGCAGGCCATTCAAAAATCAGATTATCAAGGAGAAGGCTTGGGAGAGATTGGAAAATTCTTAAAGGGATAATCTATATCTCGAATACGTTAAAAATTGAAATCCCGATACGAAGGTATCGGGATTTTTTTACTTGATTTTACTTTTTCACAAGGCATATGGGTGACTTCTTTGGTATATTGGTGTCGAAAGTCTTAAAGAACTAAGAACAAAACGAAAATATCATGGAAAAAGCACAAGAGTGGATAAATTATGGTCTTGATTTGGCCAAAGAGTTTGGCCCCAAGCTGATAACGGCCCTACTGATATATATCGTCGGTTCTTGGATTGTCAAAAAAATTGTTGGAGCCCTTCGAAAAGTAATGGCGAAAAGCAAATATGATGAGTCGCTACAAAAATTTTTACTGAGTCTTTTATCATGGACACTCAAGGTATTCTTGATTCTTTTGGTGATTTCCCAACTTGGCGTGGATGTAACTACGTTTGCTGCAGTGATTGCCGCCGCGGGTTTAGCAGTAGGTCTTGCATTGCAAGGTTCACTCTCCAATTTTGCTGGGGGGGTGTTGATTATGATTTTCAAGCCTTACCGTATAGGCGATTTGATAGAAGCTCAAGGGGTATTGGGTGTAGTTAAAGAAATAGAAATTTTTACCACAAAGTTAACTACGCCAGAAAATAAATTGGCTATTGTTCCCAACGGAGCTATGGCAAATGGAAATATTATCAATTATACTGCAGAGGGTAAAATTCGTGTTGATACCGTAATAGGAGTTGCTTACGAGGAAGATATCAAACAGGTCAAAGAGGTTTTAATGAACGTTTTAACCTCAAACCCCAAAGTAATGCAAAACCCTGCCCCTTCGGTCAATGTGTTGGAGCTGGCCGACAGTTCAGTAAACTTTGCAGTGCGCCCCTTTTGTAAGCCTGAAGATTATTGGGATGTTTATTTCGCAACGTATGAGGGATGTAAATTAGCACTTGATGCTGCTGGAATTGAAATTCCGTATCCTCATGAAGTGGAGGTCGTCAAACAGGCCAAATGAGATAAACGAACTATATATCAGTAAAAGAGGCTGTCTAAAAGTGAAGTTTTGTTCACCCGTAAGCATTTCAGGTTCTCTTAAAATATGTTGGAATTCTGAAATGAACTCAGAATCGTTGTTGTGTTTGCTACGGTCTTTTTTTAAGGTCAACCGAAGTGAAGGTAATTTTGATGTTTCAAAGATCAGACCCCAGTATAATTCGATGGGGTAATTTCCTTTAACTCTGCTTTTATTTCATCAGAAACCGCCAAGGTCTCAATAAATTCCGCCATCGTTTTTTGGGTAACTTTTTTGTTCGTTCTAGTCAATCCCTTGAGTGCTTCATATGGATTGGGATACCCTTCCCGTCTCAAAATCGTCTGAATGGCTTCTGCCACTACGGCCCAATTATTTTCTAAGTCGGCTTCAAACTTTTCTTGATTCAAGACCAATTTGCTGAGTCCTTTTAAGGTCGATTGAAATGCAATCATGGTATGGGCAAAAGGTACCCCCACATTTCTTAACACTGTGCTATCAGTCAAATCACGCTGTAATCGCGAAATAGGTAATTTAGCTGATAAATACTCAAAAATAGCGTTGGCGATACCTAAGTTCCCTTCCGAATTTTCAAAATCAATCGGATTGACCTTGTGTGGCATGGCCGATGAGCCGACCTCTCCCTTTTTTATCGTCTGCTTGAAGTAATCCATAGATATATACGTCCATATATCGCGATTTAAATCAATTATAATCGTATTGATGCGTTTCAGACCGTCAAACAGTGCGGCCATATGGTCGTAATGTTCAATTTGTGTGGTAGGGAAAGAATGATGTAGCCCTAAGTCCCCTTGAACAAAAGCTTCGCCAAAGTCTTGCCAATCAATTTCAGGGAAAGCCACTTGGTGCGCATTAAAATTTCCTGTTGCCCCACCAAATTTTGCAGCGAAGGGAATATCGTTCAATAGCTCAAATTGTTGTTTTAGCCTCTCAACAAACACCGCAATTTCCTTGCCCAATCGCGTAGGGGAAGCGGGTTGACCATGGGTACGGGCCAACATCGGAACGTCTTTCCAAGTGTTTGCCAGTGTTTTCAGCCTTTCAAATAATTCCATATACAAGGGCACGTACACCTCGTTCATTGCTTCTTTGATAGATAGAGGAATAGCAGTGTTGTTGATATCTTGAGAGGTTAATCCGAAGTGAATGAACTCTTTGTATTTTTCAAGACCCAAACCATCGAATTTCTCTTTGATAAAATATTCAACCGCCTTGACATCGTGGTTGGTCGTCTTTTCAATTTCTTTAATGGCTTTGGCATCATTGCTTGAAAATTTCAAGTATATGTTTCTCAGCTGTGAAAACGTAGTGGTATCAAATTCATAAAATTGTGGAACGGGTAGTTCACTTAAGGCAATAAAATATTCGATTTCGACCCGTACCCGATATTTTATCAATGCTTCTTCGGAAAAAAAAGGAGCGAGGTTGGCTGCTTTGTTTCGATAACGCCCATCTATTGGCGAGATGGCATTCAGTTGCGTTAGTGACATTAAGTTGATTTTTTGAAAGCTATAAAGATATGGGTTAAACACCTAATTCTTTGAGCAGTGAAAGGGTTTTAGTACCACGGTTTTTAAAACCTGCAGTTCCATCGATTATTTGAAGCTCCAAGACCGACTTAAGCTCAGGTCTTATCCATTGAAATCGTTCCCCTAGATAAAATAGGCTGGTCATGGCAAAAACCTTGGTAGCGACCTTGTGTTCCCCAATGAGCCAATCAAAACATACCTCGGTCATGATTTCTTGGTGTTCTAGTGTAATACTACTAATGAAGGTTGCCTCTTTTTTGATAAAAAAGGCCTCGTTCAAAGCTTCCAGAATACGTGCTATCGGGCGTATGGAGCTTTCCCAAGTGATTTGGGGCAGCAGTGCTATTAACCGGTCAATGTGGGGAAGCAAATAGTCCAATCTTTTCCGCATCAAGTGCTCCAAGGCCCAGCAGGCATTGAAGTTCTCTTTTGATTTATCCTGTTTAAGGGTAGCATTCAAAAGGTTGCCCACTAGCTCGGGAAACTCAAGAAGTTGAACAACCAGGGAATCAATCTTGGTTTTGTCCATCCTTTCAGCATACAACCGCTGTTCCAGTTCTTCGCTGGTCATAATCGATACAATTGATCAATCAATTGTGTGACACCCTCTGTAGCCGGTTTAGGGATTATGGTAAGATAATCAAAATCGGCTTCTCGAATATTGGGCTTCGGATCAATAAAGTAAATAGGGATGCCTTTGGCAATATAATTGATCAAGCTCGCTGCAGGATATACTTGCATTGAGGTACCGATAATAACTAAAATATCTGCTTTTGAAGTAATTTCTATGGCCGGTTCCAGCATGGGGACCATTTCACCGAACCAAACAATATGCGGGCGCAGTTGATGGCCACTTTCATCCAAATCGCCCATGACCAAATCTTCTGTCCAATCAAGAATGTAGTTTTCATTTTGGGTACTTCGCACTTTGGTCAGTTCGCCATGGAGGTGCAACACGCTGGGGCTCCCAGCCTTTTCATGAAGGTTATCCACGTTTTGAGTAATGATGTTCACTGCAAATTGGGTTTCCAAATCGGCCAAAGCCAAATGTCCGGCATTGGGTTTGACTTCTTTGAGTTGTCTTCTGCGTTGATTGTAAAACTCCAAGACCAGTTCAGGGTTTCTCGCGAAACCTTGAGGAGAGGCAACTTCCATAACATCACGCCCTTCCCAGAGACCATGGGCGTCGCGAAAGGTTTTTAAACCACTTTCCGCGCTCATGCCGGCACCAGTGAGCACAACTACTCGTTTTTTTTCCATGAATCAAAAATAGGGTTTCGAGACTTTTATGGAACTGAAACAAAAAAACTATCTAAGAATAAGGTCACATTTCGGAACAAATACTGGGTTATGGGAATGTAACTTTTAAGAAAAGGAAGAAGTCTAAAGTCAAAGAATTAAAAAGGCAAATAGAAGGAACTGCCCGTTAATGGATTTATTTTTACCATTGTATATGGATTTCGATACTGATTTGCTGGCCTATTTGGAAGGTTTTCTGACCGAAAAACGAAAACAACGGTTTTTAGAAATATTGTCCAATCGCACTAATTTTTTAACCGTAGCTATAGAAGACGTTTATCAATTGCACAATACCAGTGCTGTAGTACGTAGTTGTGATTCTTTTGGTATTCAATCCGTACATGTAGTGGAAGAGCGCTACGAAGAACGATTGGATAAAAATATCGCTATGGGTGCTCAAAAATGGGTAGATATTCACCGTTACACAACTACGGAAAACTGTATTGCCTCCCTCCGTGAGGCCGGGTATCGTATTGTGGCAACGACTCCGCATGATATCTCCTATCCGCTAGAAAACTTTGAACTGGATAAGAAAACGGCCCTTTTCTTCGGAACGGAGTGGAACGGACTTACTGATATCGTTAAAAAAGAGGCCGATAGTTTTTTACATATACCGATGGTTGGTTTTTCAGAAAGCTTGAATGTTTCTGTTTCCGCTGCTATTATATTTCAAAATTTGACCGCCCGATTAAGGAATTCAGCGGTACCATGGCAACTCACAGTACAGGAAAAACTCCACAAACGTTACGATTGGGCCAAAAAATCCATCAAGAATGTAGAGCAAATCATTAATCGCTATAAAGAATGATGTTCAGTTATGCTTCGCATGGCAGCCTCTTTAGTGAATCCGTTCTTTGTATTAGCGCCGCAGCAATGTTGGTAGTGCTATTTATTAAAATAAATATACCGCATGAAATACTAAAAATAGAAAGAACTATTCAACCAATTCCAAGAGCGCCGTATCGTATGGGGTATCTAAAATAGCCTTGCCATTGGTCACCATTACCTTGGTATCGGAATAAGCATCATGCAATAGCGTTCCATCTCCAAAGAAACCCTTGACCCAAAGTGATTTCTTTCCAAGGGGAAGGTCAAGTGCGACGACGACCTTATCGCGAAAATCCCCGTCGACATAAGTTCTTGAGAACACATAGGGTTTTTTGGCTAATCTTTTATGCTTTCCGGCACCAATTGCGGGGTGGTCCCTTCTAAATTTGCCCAATTTTTGCCAATGCGCATGCACCTTTTGAAATTCAACTTTTTCCAAATCTTCCCAATTCATAAAAGAACGAAGATTGGCATCACCCTCAGCCCCGTTAATTTTTAAGGGACGCATGGTCTCATCCCCATAATATACTTGAGAAGCTCCTGGTGTCAAAAGAAGCATATTTGCCGACTTAAAAGGCGTATTGCGGTCAGGGTCAAAAGGACTTCCGTCATCATGGGAAGTGAGATAATTTAGTACACTTTTACCTTCTAATTTCGTATTCAGGACATAGCTATATTTACGAAAAACCGGTTCATAGGTCTTTTTGGCATCATTTTTTAAATCAAAATTAATAAGGCCGGTAAATCCGTTGGCAAAGTAGTCTACTTTTTTGTCACCGAAATCAAACGCTCTTCCTCCTGTGATGCCATAATTATAGACTTCACCAACCATATAAAATGGATTTTCATCCAATACTTTTTGAGGATGTTTCTTTTTCCAGGTATCAAAAGCGTATTCTGCCTCTTTGCGGAGTTCACCCCAGGCATTTTCATTTGCATGTTTGACAGTGTCGACGCGAAAACCATCTATCCCATAT
This sequence comes from Croceivirga sp., assembly GCA_050042945.1. Classification (GTDB taxonomy): domain Bacteria; phylum Bacteroidota; class Bacteroidia; order Flavobacteriales; family Flavobacteriaceae; genus Croceivirga. Next base: position 8,971 of record JBHJJC010000067.1, on the reverse strand, counting down.
TCATGAATATAATCAGTGAGCCATTTGATGATATAAAATCGTGGCGCCCGTGGGTAGCCCGTTCTTTCAAAGAAAATATTGAGTTCATCCAATTCTTGGCTTAATCGCCCCTCCTCCTTCCATTTGGCCAAAAGCGTATCCGGTAATTCTACGGGTTCATTCGACTCGGTAAGAATGTCAGGGAGATTTTTGACCAGTGTGCAGGCGGTGGTATTTTCATACGAATCAAACGCACAGGTAGGTGACGTTCTGACCCATTCCTCAGGCCATACCGGGTCAATTTCAGTAACTGGACCAGTATGGTTTAGAACAACGTCGAGTAAAATACGGATGCCCTGTTCATGTGCGGCTTCTACCAATTGCAACAAGTCATTCTTTGTGCCAAAATTCGGGTCAATGGTCGTCCAATCCTTTGTCCAATACCCATGATATCCATAAGTGGTTCCGGTTCCTTCATCTGTGGCTCCGTGAATTTGCTCAACGATAGGTGTGAACCAAATGGCGTTAATGCCCAAATCTGAAAAATAACCTTCATTGATTTTTTGAGTAATACCCGCAATATCCCCACCTTTAAAACCTCTAAGTACAGCAGTAGAATCTTTCCGTTCAAAGTTGAGGTCGTTTTCAGGCCGTCCATTGTTAAAGCGATCGATAAGAAGAAAATAGATGTTCGCGCCTGACCAAACAAATGGTTTTTTTTGTGTTTTCTCCTCGGTTAACGTATTCGGGGTGGTTTTGGTGCTTTCTTGGGATTGGTCTTTTCGAGCGTTTTTACAGCCAAAAAGAGCGGTTAATATCGACACAGCGATAAGTAGTTTTCTCATGCTTTGAGGATTTGCCCTAAAGCTATAAAATGCTATTTAGAATCTAAAATTTATTTGGTGGAGGAAGGAGCCACCGAAAGGTTTACGTATTAATTTCTATTAAGAACCCTATATTCCTCATAACAACTGCTAATGGCATCAAGTATTTGTAAATCGTTGGCCGTTTCAATAAAGGAACGTGAATAGTTACAATTGTTTAAAATGTCCTGTATATCCATCTTATCGAGTTGAAGCAATTCGGTCAACGTTTCTCGGTCGAATTTTTGGGCCAACAAATTTCTAATGTTGTCATCTTGCTTCATTTTCCTCAATTTTCGCATCTGCTGGGGCTTCTTTCCAAAAAGATTTCGAAGTAGGTCGGCAGGGTTTAATATGGCACCCAGTACTTTGGTTACGGCACTCGGACTTTTACTGCCCGCTTCATAGCTTTTGTTCAAGCCTGATATGCTATATTGATAAGCGTTGTTTACCGGTAGGTTTTTCACATCAATTTCTAAATACCCTGTTAGTTGATATGGTCTGACAATCACTTCCTCCAAGGCAAAGGCCAATTCTGTCAATGCAATTTTGGTGTCATCGAACTTGAACATATCATTGGTGACCCGAACCTTTTGGGGCTTAAAGCCCAAGTAGGTAAAATATAAGGTATCATTCACGGCTGCAGTTATTTTGAATCGTCCTTCTTGGTTGGTGATTGTACCAACCACACTGTTTAGGTTAATCACGTGAACACTTTCTAAAGGAAACTCGGTTTGCGCGTTAATGACTTGGGCCGTAAATTCTTGGGGCTGCATTTCTTGCTCATTTTCTTGGGCCAAAACATGAAATCCAATCAATAATAGTAGAAATGATATAATTCTTTTCATGAAGCAACTTTCAATCTTCAAGGTACAAAACAATGGAATTTAATGGTTTTGTTGTCGCAATTGGGAACTCCTTAACTAAAAAAATCCAGGATTTCGACCTTTACCCCTTCTACTTGATGATTTCTTCCGCTTGGCATAGGGTGCCCCTGAATCCCTTCTATTGCTTCTTTTTCTTTCGCGTTTTTTGCCTTTACCACCTCTACCGGGGTTTTTGGAAACTTCAACATTAATATATCGACCATCGATTTTGAAATCTTGAAAAGTCTCCAAGACCAAAGGGGTAATATTGGCGTCGGTATTGAAAAAGGAGAAACTATCTTTGGTATCTACCTTGAAGATATCATCTCTATCGAGGCCCAGTTGGTCTCTCAGAAAATCTTTTAAAGACATCCAATCATATCCGTCACGCTCTCCTACATTGATAAAATAGCGTACAGAACCATCTTTGGGCAACTCGCCTTGATTGTTATCCCTTCTAGAGGATTTTTGATCTTCAAGATCGCGGGTCTTACTGTAATAATTGAAAAAGCGTGTAAATTCTACCGAAACCATTTTTTTGATGATTTCATCTCGGTCCAGTCCGTCCAAAACATCGTAAATGGCGGGGAGGTAGGTTTCAATTTCTGAGTTAATTTTGGTGTCTCGAATTTTACTGGCCAAATGGTACAGTTGAATTTCACAGATTTCAATCCCTGTTGGAATTTTCTTTTCAATAAAATCTTGCTGTATTTTCTTTTCGATTGCCTTGATTTTTCGCATCTCACTTCGTGTCACAATGACCATAGAAATACCTGATTTACCAGCCCTGCCGGTTCGACCACTTCGGTGAGTGTAGGTCTCTATCTCATCGGGCAGTTGGTAGTTGATAACATGGGTGATATCATCGACATCAATGCCCCGTGCGGCGACGTCTGTTGCCACCAACATTTGAATCTGCTTTTTACGGAATGCATTCATGGCTAGATCGCGCTGGTTTTGGCTCAGGTCACCATGCAGGGCCCCAGCGTTATAACCATCTTCAATCAATTTTTCTGCGATTTTTTGGGTGTCTCGTTTGGTACGGCAGAAAACGACTGAAAAGATTCCCGGATTGGCATCGGCCAACCGTTTGAGTGCTGCATAACGGTCACGACCACCAACGACATAGTATTCATGTTGTACCGTAACGGCACCAGCATTCTTGGATCCGACGGTAATTTCCTTGGGTTTGTGCATGAACTTCTTGGCTATGCTGGCCACTTCTTTTGGCATGGTTGCCGAAAACAACCAAGTGGACTTATCGTCAGGGGTATTGGAAAGAATATCTCTAATATCTTCATAAAAGCCCATGTTCAGCATCTCGTCCGCTTCATCTAAAACGCAATATTCAATTTTTGAAATATCAACGATGCCCCTTTTTATCATGTCTTTCATCCGACCTGGGGTGGCGACTACGATTTGCGCGCCTTTTTTTATCTGTTTCGCCTGCTCGGTGATACTGGCACCACCATAGATGGCCACGATATTTACTCCTTTTTCATATTTGGAGTACAGTTGCATTTCATTGGTAATCTGCAGGCAAAGTTCGCGTGTAGGCGATAAAATCAGACCTTGGGTGGTTCGGCTACCTGCATTGATTTTCTGTAATAAAGGAAATCCGAATGCGGCGGTTTTTCCTGTTCCTGTCTGCGCTAGGGCAACCAAATCGGTTTCATCTTCCAATAAAATGGGAATGGCTTTTTCTTGGACCTCCGACGGGGATTCAAATCCTAAATCAGAAATAGCGGATAATAAGGACTCTTCTAGCCCTAAATTTTCAAATGGTGTCATACATATGTCTATAAACTCGCTGGTTGTATGCTGTATCGAGCGAAACCTTATAAACAAAGCCCATCACAGCACTCCTCATTGTACCCAATTGTGGTGGGCGCGACATTAAATAAGCGGCAAATGTACGCTTATTTCAATTGGCAGGTCATATGGTATGTAAAAATGAAATCAATTGCTGTATAGCCCTTGCCCGATGGCTCATGGTATTCTTGATTTCTAGGGATAGTTCTCCGAAAGTCTTTTCGAAACCTTCAGGTCTGAAAATAGGGTCATATCCAAATCCCTTATTGCCGGAGGGATAGTCTGTGATATCACCCTTGACTTCGCCCTTAAAAAAATGATGGTTTCCCTTTAGATTTAAGGCGATAACGGTTTCAAATCGCGCAGCTCTATCCTTTTTATGCGCAAGCTCCCTCAGTAATTTTGTCATATTTGCGTCGGCATCTTTTTGTTCTCCTGCGTATCGTGCTGAATAGATACCAGGCGCACCGTTCAGCGCATTCACCAATAACCCTGTATCATCTGAAAAACAAGAAACACCATAGGTATGATATATGTAGTTTGCTTTGATTTGGGCATTTTCTTTTAAGGTAGCGCCTGTTTCGGCAATTTCGGCAACGCAACCAATGGATTCTAAGGAAATCAATTCAACGAAATCAGGAAGCAATACCTTTACTTCATCAAATTTGTTTCTATTATGTGTAGCAAAGACCAATTTCATGAATACACTTTAGCGAAGCAAATGTAGTATTTTCGAAAGATGAAAATGAAACTGTTTCCTCCGGTGGTCACGTTAATTTTTGGGGCGCTTATGTATTTGTTGAATCATATTCTGCCCACTGGGTCATTTGATTTTTTTGGTCGAGAACTCATGACCTATATTGTTTTGGCGATAGGGGGTTTGATTTTCGCCATTTCGGTATTTCAATTTATCAAGGCGAAGACCACTACAAACCCCATTAAGCTTGAGCAGGTAAGTACCTTGGTGACCGGCGGAATTTATAATTACACGCGAAACCCTATGTATTTGGCCATGCTACTTTTTCTTATTGCCCTTGGGCTGTATTTAGGAAACGCATTCAACACCTTGGTTGCTGCGGGCTTTGTGTATTACATGAACCATTTTCAAATCAATGAGGAAGAAAAGGCCCTGACCGAAAAATTTGGAAAAACTTACAAATTGTATTGTAAAGCAGTACGACGGTGGTTTTAATTTTTGGAATTTACCAATATTCCTGATAAAAAATCATGAAATCTATAGTGGTAAATGTCTTTTTATGATTGAAAAGTTGTTTTTATCGATATCGATTACCTGAACTTAAAAGAATAGCTATTTTTAGCGCTTTAATTTTTTATAATGGTGGAAACCACACGTAAATATGTTATTGATTTTGATAGTACCTTAACTCAGGTTGAGGCCCTCGACGTGTTGGCTGAAATGACATTAAGAAATAAGTCCAATCGAGATGAAATACTTGACGAAATCCAACATATCACCAATTTAGGTATTGATGGTGAAATCTCTTTTACCGAATCTTTGGAAAGAAGGATAAAGTTACTGGAAGCCCATAAAGAGGACTTGAGGCCTTTGATTGAAGAGTTGCGTCTTAAAATTTCAACATCGATTAAAGAGAACAAAGCGTTTTTTCACTCCCATGCGGATGATATCTACGTTATATCTTGTGGTTTTAAAGAGTTTATTGACCCTATTGTTGCGGAATATGACATTCCATCAGAACGGGTACATGCCAATACTTTTTCCTTTGATGATCAAGGAAATATTGTAGGCTTTGACGAAACAAACGTGCTTTCATCCCATAACGGTAAAATAGTATGCTTAAAGAACCTTAACTTAGAGGGTGAGGTTCAGGTCATTGGTGACGGGTACAGTGATTATGTGATGCGAGAAGCAGGAATCGCCGATAAGTTTTTTGCTTATACCGAGAACGTACATCGAGAAAAAGCGGCAAACAATGCTGATTATATTACGCCCAACTTAAATGAATTTTTATTTGTGAACGATTTGCCCAGAAAAATATCCTATCCTAAAAATCGAATCAAGATTTTGTTGTTGGAAAATGTGCATCCCGCGGCTTTTGATAACCTTTCAAACGATGGTTTTTCGGTAGAATTAATAAAGCACAGCCTTCCTGAAGAAGAGCTGATTGAAAAGATCAAAGGAATTCACGTTTTGGGCATTCGCTCCAAGACCCAAGTGACCCAAAAAGTGCTTGAGGCAGCTGATAGACTTCTGGTGGTAGGTGCTTTCTGTATTGGTACGACACAAATAGACCTTCCTGCTGCGAAGAAAAAAGGCGTTATCGTTTTCAACGCCCCTTATAGTAATACACGTTCTGTGGTCGAGCTGGCCATCGGACAGATAATTATGCTCATGCGCAGTGTGTTTCCCAGAAGTACCGAAATACATGAAGGAAAATGGTTCAAAACGGCGCTCAATAGCCATGAAGTGCGGGGGAAAAATTTGGGCATCGTAGGCTATGGAAACATTGGCAAACAGCTTTCCGTGCTGGCAGAGGCCATGGGTATGCGTGTTTACTATTATGATGTTTCCGACAGACTTGTGCTGGGTAATGCTATAAAGTGCAATACGCTTGAAGACCTTTTAAAGGTTTCCGATGTAGTAACCCTTCACATTGACGATAATAAGGCCAACGCGAATTTTATCGGGGAGCGGGAAATTAATCAAATGCGTGATGGGGCCATGTTCATCAACCTCTCCAGAGGATTTGTGGTTGATATTCCTGCGCTTGTTTCAGCGCTGAAGTCGAAAAAGTTAGGTGGTGCTGCCATAGATGTTTACCCTCAAGAACCAAGAAGCAATGGTGAATTTAAATCGGAGCTTCAAGGTTTGGAAAATGTCATATTGACCCCTCATGTGGGCGGAAGTACACAAGAGGCCCAACGCGATATCGCCGATTTTGTTCCGAATAAAATTATGGACTACATTAATTCAGGTAATACCGTAGATGCTGTGAATTTTCCCAATATTCGATTGCCCAAGCAAAATAACTCACACCGCTTTTTACATATTCATGATAATGTACCGGGCGTGATGGCTAAAATAAATGAGATATTGGCCAAGTTCGAAATGAACATTACTGGGCAATACTTATCGACTGACCCAGAAGTAGGATATGTAATCACCGATTTGGACAAAGATTATAAAAAAGAGGTGATACGGGCGCTTCGGGATATTGAACATACCATTAAGTTCAGGGTGTTGTATTAAATGGGCAGATTGAAAAAATATATTTTTTTTCTACTTCTTTTCAACGGTGTTGGCTTATTAGCCCAATTCAAGGATTTTGTTCCTGCAAAATTATATCTCAAAAATGATTCTGTTTTACATGGTCAAGCCAAACTTCCTTTGTGGGGAAAAATAGCCGGCTATAAAGGAAAAGAGAGTATTCGATTTTTGCGTTCGGGAACAAAAGGGATGGAAAAGTTTGATGAAGAGACCGTAGATTCTATTATACTTAAGGTTTCGCATGCTTTTAAAGTCATAAACGGAGGTAAAAAGGAGAAGAAATCCATAAAGACCTCTGAAAAGTTCGTTTACAGATTTTTGGGAAGCCAGAGGCCACAATTGGTAAAAGAATTTCGAGTAGGGTCAAGAAGGGTATATGAAAAAATTAGATTGATCAATCAGGGTGGGATGGTATCGGGAACGGCCACTTTCCCAAATGCTCACATGTATAGCTTTAAGGGCATGGCAAAACGGGGGCACTATTTTTTTTATGAAGGAAGTGAAAAAAGATTAATTCCCTTACCCAATGCAGATATTGAAAGTTTTATTGGTTGGTTCGACTATTGCCAAGAACTGGTAAAGTCTTATGAATCTTTTGGTAGGCAGCTGCATCCGTTGGAAATAGTTGAACTGCTTAAAAAATTTCCTGACTTAGAAACGTGTAGTTTAAAGGATTAATGACTATAGATATTAATGTCTCTGCCAAGCTACTGGATTAAGGGTAACCACGACAACAAAGACCAAAGGGTTTCACACATGCCTAGGTTCGTTTCACAACATTTTTAATGACGCCTATATTTTTAGATATAAATTGTAGGTAAATTCTTATTTATTAAAGTTGGCATCATTGAAAATAGGAAAATCTAGTTTACTTAAAAAGGGGTTTAGAGCGTATTATTTGCTTGTGGTTTCCATCATTGTATTGACGATTGCCATACAGACAATTGTTCAGTATTCTTTGGATAAGCAGCGAAACACCGCCTTGGTGGTCAACCTTTCAGGAAGACAACGAATGCTCAGTCAGCGGCTTTTGAATGAAACCTATTCTTGTCGCTATCACAATTGTGACTATGCCGAGTTGAAGCTGACTTTGAACAAATTGCTACAAATGAACCAAATTCTTCAAGAGGGTAGTGAGAATTTGGACATTGATCCTTTAAGTAATGCAGAAATTGCCGCTAACTTTAATAGATTGCATCCACATGTGATTTGGTTTCAGTCCAATTTATCGGATTTGCGAAAAGTAGGTAAGGTTGCCTTTAATGATGCCCGTTTTCGCGTAGATCGGTTTTTGGAAATTATGGACGATATCGTTTTTCAATTTCAAAAACAATCGGAAGAAGACATCAAGGCCATGCGTATCATTGAGCTTGAACTGGCTATTTTCTCTGTATTTATCGTCTTGTTTGAAATCTTCTTCATTGTGAATCCGATTATCAACCGTATTATGAAGCAAAAGAAAAAATTGACTGAAATTGCCTGGCATCAGTCCCATGTATTCGCTTCACACATGAAAAATATAAAGGACTTACAATACGTAATGAAGGTGGAGAAGAATAACGAGAGGAGGGATGAAATCGTAAAATTCATTTATGAGGAATTGGATCAATTAAATAAAGTCTCCCAAAGCATGCAAAATTCACTCAAGAAAAGCGAGGAGATTGATTTACCCCATCAAAAGGTATTGAAGAAAGTGGAAGACATGTTAGAAAAATATCACATCGTGCCTTCAGAGGAGATTACCGATGATGATATGGTTCATTCCTCAAAATCGTAAAGGCGCGGTAGAGTTGCTCCACAAAAAATAAGCGCACCATTTGATGAGAAAACGTCATGGCCGATAGGCTGATTTGCTGTTGAGCCCTTTGGTATACCGCTTCACTAAAGCCGTAGGGACCACCAATCACAAACACCAAGTTTTTCATACCACTGTTCATTCGTTTTTGCAAAGCTTCGGCAAAGGCTATAGATGAATACGATTTTCCCCTTTCATCAAGTAGAATCAAAATATCAGAGGATTGTAGTGATTTTAAAATAAGCTCCCCCTCTTTTTCTTTTTGCTGGTCTTCCGTTAGATTTTTACTGTTCTTGATATCGGGAATCACCTGAAATGTGGTCTTAATATAATGTTGTAAGCGCTGCTGATAAACGTTGATAAGCGTCGAAAGGTCTCGGTTATCGGTCTTGCCAATGGCCAATAGTGT
>JBHJJC010000066.1:0-21894 GCA_050042945.1 Croceivirga sp. | reverse complement strand
GGTTTTGGGACAACAGTTCAGTTGCAAATACCAATGCTAGGATAGTAAGTATTTTATTGAATTTCATATTATTCCAATTCTTTCCTTTCAAACCGCTTAAAATATTGAAACATTGTAACGCTTTTTATCTGTGGCATACATTCTTGCCCCTTTTCTTTAAACTTATGTGCCGCTTAAACGATAAAAAAATCGAATTCTACCGAAATGAGAATACTACAAATTTCGTTTGATCTACCAACAATAAAGTATATGATTTGACCAATTCTGTATACCATATCGGTTTATTGTTTATCGGAATTATGACATACTATGCCAATAAAACTTACAATCGGGTCGTCTAAACTTTACGAAAAAAGGAACGAATGGTTGTTGTATGAAATTTACAGCGATGTTACGCTTTTTTTAAACGCAATCAATGTGAACGTTTTTAAGGACACGTTCGATGACCCTCCCTAGTCTGTAAATCCAATTTGACGGATACGTTACACTTGGTTATTTTTTGAGTTTAAATATGGGAGATAAGTACAAAAAAATCGCTAGCAAATAAGGGATCTCATAAGTCTTAATCGGCCTGACCAAACTATTTGAAGTATCGGTTGTCACCAAAAATCATATGAAAATTACTATACAAGTACTTAAAGGGCCGCTACATCTTTACTTTTAGACCCTTTTTGTTTTTTGGGCCTGTCGCGACTAACAACCAATTGATCGTTTTTCCAAACACCACTGGTCATTAGCGTCCCGTCTTTGGAGTAAAACGCCCCCTTGCCTGAACGTTGATCGTCTTGCCACTGGCCAACATACTTTTCGCCGTTGGGCCAATGATAAGTCCCTTGACCGTGTCTTCTGCCAAAGCTATAATTACCCTCATAATATTGCCCATCCTTCCAGTAAAAGGCACCTTGACCATGTCTTTGATTATTTTTCCATTCACCCACGTAACGACTGCCCGTATTGAGAATGGCCACCCCATAGCCATTGGCCTTGCCATCTTTAACCTTGCCAACATAATGCACTTGACTTCCTTTGGAATTCGTAAATGTTAGGTACTCGCCAAAAGACTTTTGGTATAGTTGCCGTTTGAGCTTTGCCAATTGAACCTTTGTCTTGGAAAGCGCAAAACTTAAAGAGTCTAGCTGGTTGGCCTGATCGTTATCCGGTAGCTCTTCAATGGTATTTGCTATAGAATCTTGAAGGTCTTTTTGTAATTTCTCTTTCTGGCTCCATTGGTATTCAACATCTAAAAAACGTTTCGCAATGGCCTTTCGAAGGTTTACGGCAACCGTTCCGTCTTCAATTGTGCCAAAGTCGGTTGACTCGTAAGATTTCAATGCTTTTTGATAATTTCCAAGAACCAACAATGAATCCGCTTCATATAACTTGCCTTGAAGGGAGAGCTGTTCTTGTAGTGCGGTCAATTTATTTGCCTGCAAGCGTATTTTTTCCCCTTTTTGAATATTGGAAAGCCCTAAATATCCAATACATACTGCGGCCACAACGGCGACTGATGACAGGATAATTTTATGAGATATCTTCATTTTGGTTTTGTCTGTTCAATGCATATACGAGACTAATCGGTAAAATGGATTGCGGGAAGTTTATTTTTAACCTTTCTAATATCAGGTGAGAAGTAAACATGAAAACGCATGGTCCAATTTTGTTTGAAAATTCCAGCATTATCCAGTGTTTGTCCTTGAGAATACATCAATCCTCCGGCAATTTTTAAACGTGGGGTCAAAATATACCCCAATGTAGTCGTTAGACGCAAATCTTCCATGACGCTACCGACAACGGCCTTTCCGCTCTGCATGATAACTTCTGCTTCTGGAGAAACATAAATTGTTCCTGTTTCGAGTTTATGGCTATTTAGGGGAATCTTCGCTCTGAACATGTAGCGCCAACGGTTTCTGAAAATATACTCACTGTTTTCCTCGAAACCTTGGGTCCATCGATGTTCGATACGAATACGGTGATAAATCATGGCACTGTAAACAGGCTGTGCAAACTGGTATTGATGCCAAATCCGCCACTCAGGAACCACGTTTCGGTCGTCTGAAGATTCATCAGTATTAAAATTTACCCGTAAGACGCCACCCAGGCTGAAGTTGATGTTCTTTGAATAAATATAACCTAAAGCATGTCGATTGTACACTTGCCCCACTTGACCTATAAAAGGGGTGTTCTCGGTCTCTTGAAATCTAAAGTGGGTCTGGGCATCCCAGAACAAACGCTTTGATATTCTTATGGCACCGTAGGTATTGAACCATACCCTTGAAACCGGCTCTTTGAATTTTGTTTCTTGCTGAAGAATCCCCTCTTCTTGCCCGATTAAAGAACCACTGCCCAAAAAGAGAACGAATAGCATAATCCTGGTGGAAAAATTTTGTATTGCTTTCATATACTACTTCCCAACGGGCTTTAGACCGAACAATTCCAGTACCGTTTTTGGATTTCTTTCCTTTCGAAGTTTTCGCTCCATTTTGGTACTTTCTTCGTCTCGTAGTTCTAACATTCGTTCTTGAACCTGCACATATAATTGATAGAGTGATTCAACCGTCTCGCAGCTTACTTTCCGTGCAGCGGTTTCCAATAAATATGGTACGATAATATTCCGATAGGCACCTGTTATTCTTTTTTTGACCCTTTCGTCCATAATAGTCGCCGTAAATGGATTGAATACCGCGTCGGTGTACTTTTCCTCAACTATTTTTTCATTTTCAGACAACCGGACAATTTCATCGGACAACAGGTCAAGTTGCCCCAAACACTGAACCAAGTATTTGGCCTCATCTAAATTCTTATTCTTGCCCTCCTTCTCTGAATACGCACTCAGCAATCCTTCAGCAAACGTCTTAACACTGATTAAAGCTTCATTCTGTTCTTTGCTTAAATTTTGCTGAATGGAGTCTGGATAACTGCCCAAAGCGTCCACCTGGGTGACCATTTGCTTTTCTAAGTCTTCAAATTCCCGTTGCCGTATGTTATTGATAAACTTGCTATCCAATCGAGCGGAAATTGACTCCATACTTTCCTTGAGATAAGCTGCGATTTGGAACGTGCCCTTTATGCCGGCTGCACTAAAATCTGCATTTTCGCCGCCCGGCCCCAAGTAGGTCTGAAGCGTTCCGTCACTCATTATAAATGAAATTTCAGGAATCGGTTTTCCCTTTGGAAAAAGATAATTGATCAGCGTCACCTCATCTACATTATCGATAACCCCATAGTCGTTCATATCACTGAGAAGGGCCAACGGTTTGATCAATTGACTATCTAGGGCCTTGGTTACATGAAATAGATAATTGGCCTCTGGATCAGAGCGTCGAAGAATATTCAATTGTGTGCTTTTAAGATATATCTCACTGCTATTTTGAACCTGCTTGACCCATCTTGAGGTCGAATCGAGCTGCTCTTTTGATTTCTCGTCCAACGGAAAATGAGGCACTTTAACCCTGAAGCCCGTCGCGAAACCATTAGTACCCAAATCAGCTAGTACCTTTTTAATTTTTTCATATCGTGAATGGTTTTGTAACAAAACGGTCTCAATCCCATGGCTTGTCTTGGGTAATGCCGCATTCCCTTTATATATGTTGATTAGGAGTATATATCCCGCATCGAGATTCTCTTCTTCAAAGGCTTTTGTCATAGTGCCAAAAACGGGATGTGCTAACAGGGCATTGTTCTCTTCTTTTTCAATTTTGAGTAGCCTACCCTCATTGAAATACCAATTTTCAATGGCATCGCCTTCATTTGATATAAAAGACCAAGTATCATGGGCCAGTCCGTTACGGAGTAAACGGCCCACCAGTGCTCCGTCTTTATTTTCGAGTCGAAAGGTTTGTTGGGGCACGCTATTCAAAAAGTTGACTTCACTATAGAAGAGCGTATCAACGACTGTGGAATTTTTGACGTGCTTTTCAAAAAATTCCCAACGCCCGTATAGCTTTCCATTAAAAAAATCTCCTCGGGCCTCTTGAAGTGTACCGTTCACGATGAGGCTATAGTTAAATCCAGTTACTTTAGTGGAACTATCACTTTGGAAATTTCCAAACTGAAACAACCATTTCCCTTGTGGAACACTCTTTTCAAAAGCACCTTTAATCAGAAAAGAACTATCCTGTTGTTGTAGCAATGAATTTAAATCAGAACGTTCAAAAACGAATGGACCTTCGTATAGGGTATCAATTCCTATGACTTGGTACCCGTATTCAGCTTGACCATTAAGTTCGCTTAGTCGGTATTTTCCAGAATAGGATAAACGCTGTTGTGCATGAACCTCAAAAAAAGTTGTGAGGACCAGCATTGCACAAAGTGCAATAGCCAGAGTTTTATTGGTTTGATTCATGTTTTGTTCTCGTTTCACACGCTTACCGCATCGCGGTACATCAATTTATACGAGAAAGGAGGGAAAAAAGATGTTGGTTGGGCATTTTTTATCGAATGACCCAAAAGGATTCTCTTTTCAAATCAATTCATAGCAACTTCTTCGCCTGCATAGGTAACACGATAAATGGCATCGCCATAGTCGTCTGATATGAGCATTGAGCCATCTTTCAAAAATAAAAGATCAACCGGGCGACCGAATTGGTCCTGTGTTTCATCATTCAACCATCCGTCAAGAAAAGTGGTGTATCCTACAGAAGTATTTCCATCTAGCTCAACTAGCGCTATCCGATACCCCACTTTTTTAGATCTGTTCCAAGAACCATGTTCGGCCACGAAGGCATAATTCTTATACTTCTCAGGAAACATGCCTCCAGTATAAAACTTAACGGCCAGCGGTGCAGTATGCGCGCCCATGGCCTGAACAGGGGAAACGAATTCATCACAGGCCCTTAGTTGACCAAATTCAGGCTCGGCAACTAAACCCCCATGACAGAAAGGATAACCAAAATGTTGCCCGGCCTTTTCGACACGGTTCAGTTCACAAGGCGGAATATCATCACCCATCATATCACGACCATTATCGGTAAACCATAGTTCTTTTGTCTTTGGATGCCATGTAAAGCCTACGGAATTACGGACACCGTGAGCGTAAATTTCTCGATTGCTCCCATCGGGGTCCATACGCGTAATTGAGGCAAACCGTTGGTCTGAAACCGTGCTATCACAAATATTACAAGGGGCGCCTACGGGAACATATAATTTATCATCTGGGCCAAAGGCAATATATTTCCAACCGTGATGAAACTCCGTTGGATAATCATCGTATACGACAACAGGGCGGGGTGGCGCATCCAACTTTGTTTCAATCGAATCATAACGTAATAAGCGCCCTACCTCGGCCACATATAGCGAACCGTTTCGAAAGGCAAGACCATTGGGAACCTCTAAAGTACTGTCCAATACCCTAATATGGTCTGCACGATAATCCTTATCCAAATCTTGAACCACATATACGGTCTTTTCATTTCGGGTGCCTACGAATAAGGTACCATCGGTACCCATCGCCATAGATCGGGCACCATCAAGCCCATCCGCATACACCTCAATTTTAAATCCATCCGGCAAATTCAAGAGGGACACCGGTAAGTCGGATTTTGGTTCCTCATATTGCTGGATAGTGTTGTTGCCATTTCCTTTACAACTGGCCAATATGATAATAATAACCATTGCCATACAAGTCGATAAATAGTTATTTATGGGTCCTTTCATAGTGTGCATGCCTTTGTATCTAAAAACTTATTGATACAAAATAAGCAATTTGAATCCAGATAAATAATAGAAGGACTGGAAATGAACCAAAAAACAAATATCTAAGGGGTGATTGCCGTGTGGAAGGCCACCACAGTTGAGCGTTCCCTTTTTCAAAATAGACGTATTCGTTAATGAAGCCTTTTCGTCTACGGGATATCTTTGAAATTGACAATGGTAACCCTAAAAATATCGATAACAGAAAAGTACTTGGATGCATTATGAAAAGTGCTGTATCTTGACGATGATTAAAAAAATATTATGTACCGTCTTTTCTTACAATTGATATTCCTGGCTTCCATAACCCTCAATGCGCAGTACAATGAAATCAAAACAGCAAAAATCACCTTTGATTTTCCCTACAAAGAAGTAAAGGGAAGCATTGGTGGATTTACATCCACTTCAACCATCGATTGGAATCAACCGTCGGAGTCTACCTTGAGAGGTTCGGTCTCGGTAGAAACATTGGATACTAACAACGGTATACGCAATTGGTCGTTGCGAAGCGGACGCTATTTTAATGCCAAGGAATATCCTACAATAATATTTGAAAGCGAAGAAATCAAACCAAATGGCGGTGGTTGGGACGTATTGGGGCACCTTACTATTAAGGGAACCAAAAAGGAGTTTCAAATTCATTTTACCAAAATGGGAAATACCCTAAAAGGAAAAGGAGAGCTGTATTCTTCAGATTTTGGCGTTACCATTAAAAAAAAACGTGAAGATAATTTGGTAATTGTGAATTTTGAATTCGAGTTAGGTTCTTAAATACCTGTAACTGTCAAGTTATCTACCCCATGTTTTTGTCGCAAATATCTATCGCAAACCGTAGATTTTCTTTCAACATGAACTGCTGTTCCCGCTAGAAATCAGACTTAAAAATAATGCGGCAGACACGGGAGACAAGGGCGTTACCCAATGGAAAATAAAGGGCAAAGAAAAGGGCCATGCCCAAACTAAAGTTCCTCTCGGTAAACAATTGGTCCAATACATTATTGGGATACGCATAAGATGTTTTCAAGGCGTACCCACCAAATTCTAAAAGGGCCATAGCTACTAAACCATATGCATATTGTTGATGAAATGGAAGGCCTCTCAATACCAATGAAATAGGTATCATATAAAAAAGGTAACAGGTAATCACTTGCCACCAAAAGGTAAATTTTGCAATTTCGAGCTGTTGCCCTACCCAATTCATGCCAAGACCCCATAAAAAGTATATAACGCAATATGTAATAATAAGACGCTTGTCGACCTGAAGTTTGGGCTTGGCCCATGTGATAAATGTGTCTAGCATCTTATTTAAAATCTTTTTCCATGACTCCTGCTTTGATGAGCAAAACCACTCCCAATATGGTCACCGAAAGCGCTATGGTACCAAGGCCAGACCATATCCACCAAGCTACATCGCCATGTTTCAAAAAACCACTTTCCACGACGCCACAAAGACCAAACCCAAAGAGTGAAGCCCCGATCCCCCCTGTCAAAAGCCATTTCTTCTTAGGCGTCATTGTTTCTTTGTTTTATTTTGGCCGCTATAATCTCTAATGCGTCAGAAACGGTGAGCATTCCATCCATATCATCATTTTCCAACATAATATCAAAAGTATCTTCCACGTCAAGAACGATATCTACAAGATTTGCGGAATTGATATTGAGCTCTTGAATGAAATTGCTAGTAGGTCCTATTTGAGAGGCATCAACATCATCAGGAAGATATTGTGATACGATTTCTTTTAATTTTTCAAAATGCTCCATGAGACATAACCAACTATTAGTTAAACGCCCTAAAAATAATACAGCAATTCACATCCCCAAAACCAAAGCTTGCCTTTGCCACTATGTTTGTACGGTAATCAACCGTGGTATTGATGACTTGTGAAGCTGGTACAACTTTGAGAATTTTAGGGTGTATCTCTTCACAATTCAATGTACCGTACAATTTTTGGTGTTTTATCTGAAGTACTGTACCTACACATTCTAGGCTCCCTGAAGCCGCTAGGCAATGCCCGGTATGGCCTTTAAAACTATTGATATAGGGAAAGTCTTTACCCGATCTTTTTAAAGCAAGGCTCCAATTTTCAATTTCATTGGCATCTTTTGTCGTTGCGGTCAAATGTCCGTTTATCGCATCAATAGTTTCAGGAGCGATATTAGCATATCGCAAAGCGTCTTGAATACAACGTTGTACCCCTAACGGATTGGCAGCGGTCATACTCCCCCCCTGTCGATGGCCACCACTATTAACGGCACCCCCTAAAATTTCTGCATAAATCGGAGCATTGCGTTGCTGTGCGCTTTCCAAGGCTTCCAAAACTAGGGCGCCTGCTCCACTACCAGGAACAAAACCCGCTGCGGTACCATTCATTGGGCGACTCCCCTGCTCAGGCAATGCATTGAACTTTGTAGAAAGGATGCGCATCGTATCAAAACCGCCCCAAACGTAGGGGCCGCTATCACTACAACTACCCACCAACATACGGGTAGCGCGACCTGAAACAATACGTTCATACCCCATCAATACTGCTTCTGTTCCCGTGGTACAGGCTGAAGAATTGGTGGTAACCTGATTCCCCAAACCCAAGAACCCCCCAAGATGTGCACTTATACCGCTGGCCATGGTCTGTGGAACAACGGTACTCCCTAATCGGCGCACTTGACCTTCATCCAATTGATAAATCGCTTCACGGAATTTATCTACACCTAAAATTCCGGTTCCAAAAATAATTCCAGACTCCCAATCGGGTTTATCCATGTTTGCTTCCAACCCAGCATCGTTCCAAGCATCAACACCAGCAATAGCACCATATTTTAATCCGGAAGCCTTAAGGGATTTCAACTGAGCCTTATTAAAGTATTTATTAAGGTTTATATGCTCAATATTTGGTATACCACCTATTTGACATGAAAAATTCAAGTCTTCTAGTTCTTGAAAAAACGTAATCCCAGAAATCCCTTTGGACAAGGATTCCTCAAAATCATCAACAGTTACGCCATTGGGCGCACAAACGCCAAGGCCAGTGACAACAACCCTATGCATTGTTAAATGAATTTAACATTCCTGCCAAGGTTCCCTTGCAGACCAACTTCCCTGAGACATTACGCATTTCTACTTTACACTTTAATTTATTGAACCTGAAGTATACCTTTTTCGCCGTTACGGTTACTTTTTCCTCAGGATAAACAGGTAATAAATATTCCATCTCAGAACTTGTAAATGCAACGCCCAGCGTCTCTTGAAACGATTCGTCTTTCAAAAGAAAGATTCCAAGGCACACCAGGCCAATTTGGGCACAACATTCTGTTAGAATGACACCTGGGGTAACCGGAAAGCCTTTAAAATGCCCTTGATAAAAATAAGAATCAGAACGAAAGGTATAATTTCCTTGAACCCCATTTTCATTGATGTCGGTCAAGTCGTCTACAAATAGAAAGGGAGATTGATAAGGTAGCTTGTCAAGTACTTCACTTATATTCATCACTGTAAACTTTCTCCTCCATCGACTTTAATTACTGTTCCTGTTATCCATTTTGCTTCAGGTAGCGTGAGCAAATAAGCTGCATCTGCGACGTCAGCGGGAGTCGTCAACCGTTTATTAGGATTGCGTTGCTTTGCATTTTCCAACAAAGTGCTATAGTTCGGAATCATTCTTAAGGATTTTGTGTTGGTGACCCCGGCTTGAACACAATTGGCTTTCAGGCCAAAAGGAGCAAATTCCAATGCCATATTTCGAACCAGTGCCTCTAGACTCGCTTTGGCCGCTGAAACAGCGGCGTAACCCCGTATGGCCCTTGTATTGCCTTCACTGGTAAAAGCAATTATCCTGGCATCATCATCGAAGCGGTGTTCTTTGAATATCAATTGAACCCAATCATACAGACTCGTTGCCATGGCTTGCAGGGTAAGTTGAACATCTTGATTATTCAGGGCAAAATCTTCAACCATTGATTTAAGATTTCCTTTGGAAATGCTGTGAATCAACACATTAATTTTTCTTTCGCCCAGCGTATTTTTAATTTTATTCCAGAGGGCTAATTGTTTTTGTGGATGTACGGCATCTGCATTGTACGGCCATACTCGAGCACCATTGGATTTCATTTCATCAAAGAGCATCTCAATATGGGGAATGTCCGCTTTTCTATCTCGATGCACTATGACTAAATCATGGCCTTCTTTGGCGAGTTTTGATGCCGTGGCCGCCCCAAGTCCGGAACTTCCCCCTAAGATTAATGCTATTGGCCTTTCCACCATTTCCATTACCACTCAATTAGGATGCGTTGCGCTGAAAAACCTGGTCCAAAACTTAAAATCATCCCTTGATCCTCGTATTAAAATTCCTTTTTAAGGAATTCCTCACGCACATAAAGCACCGTTGCACTGCTCATATTGCCATATGCCTTTAAAACCCTTCGGGTTTCATCAATGTTTTTGCCCAATGCCCCAAAAAGCTCATCAACCGTCTGGACTATTTTTCGTCCCCCGGGATGGAATATCAAGTGATTCAATTTTTCAATACTAGAACCACAAGCCTCCAAAAATGGGTAGGTCAGTTGGGGGAAATGTTGTGCAATGGTCTCAGGGACTTTCGGGTCCAAAATCATTTTAAGCCCGGTATTGGTAAGGTCAAAGCCCATCATTTTGATGGCGTCATAAAAATGATACATCCCTTCGCCAACTATTTTAGGGCCTTTATCTTCATTGTTCGAGGATAAAAGCGCACAAGAGGCCCCGTCCCCGAATATAGCGGCACTCACCATGTTGGCCATGCTAAAATCATTCAGTTGATTAGTCGCTGTTGGGCTCTCTACGGCAATGACCGCAGCTCTTTTACCAGGATTTGCCCTAAGGAACTGATTGGCATATATCATTCCCGAAACGCCTGCAGCGCAGCCCATTTCCGTAACAGGAAGTCGAACAATATCTTGGCGTAGTTGTAACGCATTCACCAAATAGGCATCAAGGGAGGGTATCATAATCCCAGTGCAACTTACCGTAATGATAAAATCGAGATCGGAAGGATTCCAATCGGTATTTTCCAAGGCATTTCTTAGGGCCTGCTCCCCTAGCTTCTTAACCTCGCGAACATAAATGGTGTTCTTGGCCTCAAAAGAGGTGGCTTGAAACACCTCTTCAATGGGCATGATACCATAGCGTCTGTCGACGCCAGAACCTTCGAATATCTTAACTACTTTCCGCCGAAAACGATTCTCTTGGTCAGTCAACCAAAGGTCTACAAACGGAAGTATCTCAGCTGTGGACCGGCAATAGGGCGGTAATGCCTTAGCGACTTCAATGATTTTGGTTTCAACCATGCTCATTGTGCTTGTAGGGGTTGCATGGTCCATAAATATCTAAAAGCCCATTTCCAGGTAATGGTGTGACGCAACCCTTCAATGGTGTCGGCGATTTGCTGTAATTCATGTCTTCGAAAGCTCTTACTGATTGAAATCAGTCCATCTTCTTTGGCAATTTTCGTTTTGACAAAGAAAAAACTGAACAACTTAAAAAGATGGTATGCCACTTTGCTCCGTTGCAAATCGTTGATGACTACCCCTAGTTTAGCCAATTCCCCAAACCTTCGACCAAACGTTTTAATATCAGCTTCCTCAAAATGGTGCATGGTCAAGGTGCAAAGCAAAATATCACAGTCTTGAACTTGCGTTAAATCCAAAATATCTGCTTCTTGGAATAAGATTTCTGGAAAGTCTTGAGAGGCCTCTCTTGCAACGGTAATTACATCATCCCTTAAATCAATTCCCACCAGATGCAATTTTATATCACGACCACGAAAACGTTTTGCTATGAGTCTTAGCATATGGCCATCTCCACAACCCATGTCCATAATCGTATACGATTTTTGAGGGTTTTCATCAATAAGTTTTCGAATCGCTTTGATGGTAATGTCACTGCCACCTAATAAGGTATTGCAACGGTTGATGTCTTTGTATGCTTTTTTGTAGGATTCTTTATCCAAAATAGGATTGTCCATATGTTCTTCTACCGTGCTTCGCTTTGAAAAATCCATTACACTAAGATAGGTTTTCCATGAGTCTGGCGAATGATTTTGGATAGAATTGTTTCAGAATTGGGAATGAGGGAAAAAAGACCATTGATTAATAGTGGATTGGTGATAACGGACTGTATTTTTCTTCCGAAGAACATTCTTTTGCCAAAATACCTTTTCCACGCTTTTGAATATTCCTCTTCCATTTGACTTCGGTCATAACTGTCATCTGCTAGGAATTTTAAAAGTGATTTAGAGGCGATTTGTGCCCCATGAATAGCCATGGCCATACCATTACCGCAAAGGGGATGAATCAAGCCCGCACTGTCTCCACAAACCAATAGATGATTTTCCACCTTTTCTTTTTTGGAGAATGAAATCTGTGCAATACTTAATGGATGGTCAAATATCGGACTTGCCCTATCAAAAAAGCGCTTCAAGTGAGAATTACCTTTGATTACGTTTTCATGAAAGGCCTCGATACTCTTGTAGTGTTGAAAGTGTTTATAATGCGCTAAATAGCAGAAATTCACGATGCCATTTTCGACCATGGAGAGTCCTCCATAGCCTCCTGGGAAGCAATGTAGCGACACCTCGTCTTTTAGGAAGTCCTCCACCCTATAATGGGCTTTGATACCAACCCATGGGGACTTTTTATGAATAAAGTGGCGATTTAATTTTTTATCCAATAACGAACGTTTGCCAAAGGCTCCTATTGCTAATTTGCTTCTATACTCATTGTTCTTTGAATTCAAGGTAAACCCATTTTCCTCAAATGAGCATGACAGCACCGTCTCAAATTGAAATGTTACACCAGACCTCAAGGCCAATTGATAGAGTGCATAATCTAAGGTATATCGGCTTATGCCAAATCCACCCAAAGGAAGTTTGGTATGCAGTTGTTTCCCTTTTACATTGCTGATGGAGAAGGTGTTGATGTTTACGGCCCCCAAGGCGTTCAGATCAAGGCCTAAGTACTCCAAAAAGGGCCTAACCTCATTCGAGACATACTCTCCACAGACCTTATGGTATGGGTACTTGTTCTTTTCCAAAACCAACACAGACCGTCCCTCCTTTGCCAAACATAACGAAGCCGTTAATCCTGCCAGTCCACCCCCAATAACAATGACATCATACTTCATGGGTTTAAGATACACCTAAAAAGAAAAATCCCGATGTGCATCGGGATTTTCCATTTGTTTTTATAAATATTCAGCCTTTGGTATTGTTCGTAGCCTCCTTTTTCAATGCATCACTCGCTACAATGGCAAGTTCAACCCTTCTGTTTTTTGCCTTGCCTTCTGAGGTTTCATTGGTTGCCCTTGGTTGGGTCTCCCCATACCATTTGGTTGAGAAACGATAAGAATCGATTCCTTTTGAAATCAGATAAGTCGTCACCGATTCTGCCCTACGTTGTGATAGTGAAAGATTATACTCTTCAGGGCCAGCACTGTCGGTATGGCCTTCAACTAAAATATTTGATTTGGGATATTCCTTGAAAATACGTGCTAGTTTATCAAGGGTTTCGGCCGAGGATCCCTTGACGTCTGATTTATTGGTGTCGAAGAACACCCCTGCGTCTTGGGTAAAGGTGACATTGATACCCTCTCCAACCCGTTGGACTTCAGCTCCGGGCAGTTCTTGTTCGATGCGTTCGGCCTGACGGTCCATTCGACTACCAATATATCCACCGGCAGCACCACCTACTGCAGCACCAATAATAGCCCCTAAAACGGTATTGCCCTTGCCCACATTATTACCGATGACACCTCCTATAACTGCTCCACCAGTGGCACCAATCGCACCGCCTTTTTGGGCATTGTTTGCGTTCTTAATGGCATTGCAACTGAACAAAACCATTATCGACGTCCCATAAATCATTATTTTTTTAAGTCTCGTATACATATTTATTTTTTTGAAAATTCATAAACAATGGTTACCATTTCTCCATCAACATTGGCATTGGAGCGCAATACCATTTGTGTTTCGTTCAAACTGGAAATATTCAAGCGATAACCGATACCACCTGAAATATCTTTGTACTTCTCGTCAATAAATTTAAATTGAAGTTGACTACTGTAGTTCTCTCGGGGCTCTATGACCGACCAGCGAATGTAGCGGTCTCCGCCTTGACATAGCGAACCTTGTTGAATCGTATAACGCCCTGTGCTGTTATTATCGCGAAAGAACCATTCACTGCCCTCAAAACATATGTCTTTCGCATCATCAAACAATACAGCCTGAAAATTACCCGTGTTTTCGTAACGAATATTATCCAAAGACCAGGTTCCGCTGAACAAATTGCGTTGGGAGCGAACTGACTTTGTGGTTGTGCAGGCCCCTGCGACAATGACTGCTATGATTAAAAGTAATCTTGCTGTTTTTCCCATAGTTGTTTTACGTTAATATTTATATGGAAATACGGATGAAAAGCCTTTATGGTCTTTTCATGACCGGTATTTTATCGAAATTTTTGAAATAAAATCCTTTAATACGCCAACAATTCCAAAAGCACTTTTTCAAAACGTTGCTTAGGAAGAAAGCCTTCTTCCAAATTTTTTGCAAAGGGCACAGGGGTATCCAAGCTAGCGACCCGTTTGATAGGCGCGTCCAAATATTCAAAACAATGCTCGGTAACCATTGCGGAGATATCACTTGAAATACCTCCGAACAGTGTATCTTCTTGAAGAAGAATAAGTCTTCCCGTCTTCCGAACCGATTGGTATATTGTTTTGGTGTCGAGCGGTGCCAGTGTGCGCAAATCTATGAGTTCGGCTGAGATTTCTGAATGTTTTTCCAAGGTTTCCAATGCCCAGTGCACCCCAGCACCATAGGTAACAACAGTGATATCATTTCCTTGCCGAAGACGATTTGCCATCCCCAATGGCAATGTGTAGTAAGCAGTTGGAACATCACCATAAACACTGCGATACAATCCTTTATGCTCAAAAAATAATACTGGATTTGGGTCGTTGATGCTTGAAATCAATAATCCCTTTGCCTCTTCAGGACTTGAGGGATACACCACTTTTAATCCGGGCGTTTTGGTAAACCAGGCTTCGTTGGTTTGAGAGTGAAATGGCCCTGCACCGACACCACCACCACAAGGCATTCGTATAACAATGTCCGCAGGTTGCCCCCACCGATAGTGTACCTTTGCCAAATAGTTGACTATAGGATTAAAACCAGAACTGACGAAATCGGCAAACTGCATTTCAACCACAGATTTCATGCGATTAATGGAAAGCCCCATGGCTGCAGAAACAATAATGGACTCACAAATTGGGGTATTGCGAACACGGCTTCGACCGAAGTCTTTCATAAAACCGTCGGTAATTTTAAAAACGCCCCCATATTCGGCAATATCCTGCCCCATGATGATAAGTTCTTGATGCCGCTCCATTGATTGTCGGAGTCCTTGTGAAACAGCATCCACGAATCGAATATTTTCTCGTTCTTTTCCTTTATCAAAACCCTCATTTGAAGCTAAGTGAAATACGTCATCTAATTCTTTACTTTCATTAAATAATACAGCTTCTTCAACATATGCCTTTTCAAGACCATCATTGATTTCACGGCTGATTTCCTCTTTTAATGCGTTAATTTTTTCAATAGTTAAAATACCTTTTTCCAGCAGGTATGCCTCGTAATTTGATATGGGGTCTTTTGCAGCCCATTCTTTCATCAATTTGTCAGGAACGTATTTTGTACCACTGGCCTCTTCATGACCACGCATTCGAAAAGTCTTAAATTCGAGTAGTACGGGTCTAGGTCGTTTTCGAAGGGCTTTGCAAAGTTCATTGATTTTTGAGTAGACCTCCAGAATATTGTTTCCTTCTATTCTGCGGCCTTCAATACCATACCCTTTGGCGCGATCGACTAAATTTTCACATTTGTATTGCTCTTTGGTTGGTGTTGAAAGTCCATAACCATTATTCTCGATACAAAACAATACGGGCAGGTTCCAGACAGAAGCCACATTGAGGGCCTCGTGAAAATCCCCTTCACTGGTGGCGCCCTCACCTGTAAATACTGCGGTCACCCTTTTCTTTCGGCGAATAACATCGGCCAAAGCTATACCGTCTGCCACGCCCAACTGGGGCCCGAGATGTGAAATCATACCAATGATCTTGTGTTCTTGGCTGCCAAAGTGGAAACTTCTGTCACGCCCTTGGGTAAAACCGTTCGCTTTTCCCTGCCATTGGGCAAAAAGGCGATGTAAGGGTATGTTTCGCGAGGTAAATACACCTAAATTTCGGTGCATCGGTAGAATATATTCTGATTCTTTTAGTGCTGTAGTCACGCCAACACTGATTGCTTCTTGGCCAATTCCACTGAACCATTTCGATATTTTACCCTGACGTAATAAAATCAGCATCTTTTCCTCTACCATGCGAGGTTTCAGCATGCGCTGATACAGTTTTAGTAGTATTTCCGGTTCAATACCTTCGCTATGGTATCGCTTAGTTAAGTTGTTGCGTGTTGGACTCAAAAGTAGTAAAAAGCCTAAGATTCATTACTTTTGGGTTCCACTAAAACGATATCCGATGAGTGCTATTCCAAGTGTTGATTTACGAGACTTTCTTTCAGACAACGCCGAACGGAAACAAAAATTTGTTACTGATATCGGGGATGCTTTTGAGCAAATCGGATTTGTTGCGTTAAGAGGTCATTTTTTATCAGATGAACTGGTCACCCAGCTTTATGAAGAAATCAAAAAGTTTTTTGCCCTACCACAAGAGGTAAAAAACACCTACGAAATAGAGGGGCTCGGGGGGCAACGTGGATATACTTCTTTTGGAAAAGAGCATGCAAAAGGCCGAAAAGAAGGTGATTTGAAGGAATTTTGGCACTTTGGACAGTATGTTGAAGATAATCCTGAACTCAAGGCCTCTTACCCCAATAATGTCATGGTCGATGAACTTGTCGACTTCAATGTGGTAGGCAGGGAGACTTATAAAATGTTGGAAAAAACCGCGCAGTATGTTTTAAGAGCTCTGGCTTTACACTTGAATTTAGAGGAAACCTACTTTGATGACTTTATCAAAAATGGAAATTCCATCTTGCGACCTATACATTATCCTCCCATTACCCAAGAACCTAAAAATGCCATACGAGCTGCGGCACATGGCGACATCAACCTTATCACCCTGTTGATGGGGGCACACGGCAAGGGCCTACAAGTTCAAAATCATGAAGGTAATTGGGTCGATGCCATCGCCGAGTCCGATCAGTTAATGATCAATGTTGGTGACATGCTATCCCGTTTGACCAATAATAGATTAAAATCTACCATTCACCAGGTAGTTAATCCACCGCGGGAACTTTGGAGTACATCGCGTTACTCCATCCCATTCTTTATGCACCCTATTAGTGAAATGCCCTTAAATTGTCTAGATAACTGTGTAAGTGAAGACGATCCGAAACAGTTTGAAGATATCACGGCAGGAGAATATCTTCATGAGCGATTGATTGAACTAGGACTCGTAAAAAAACAACATGGACCTTCAAGACCAGCTTAGGAATTTGTTTCCTGACCATACGCCAGAAGAAACTACAAAACAGGATAATAATAAACCTGAATTTTGGCTTCAAAAAGAGCCGATTATCTGTAAATATGAAAAGCGAAAGGGGAAACCCATAACCATTTTGGAAGGGTATAACGGGGCACCATCTGATTTTAAAAAGTTGACAAAGGCACTACAGACCTTATTGGGTGTAGGAGGGAGCCATAAAAACGATACCATTATCATACAAGGTGATTTTCGAGATAAGATTATGGTATTTCTGAAAGAAAATGGGTTTTCTGTCAAACGCGTCGGCGGATAATTACGAATACCTTAATATTTACAACTTTAATCGAACAACTGTTAAAAAAATCGGTTTAAAAACATGCTTTGGCTAAATTAATTTTTGTTTTCTGACGCGAAATATTACATTTAAAAATTCTAACCGACGAAACTTATTTGAAAATGAAATCACTGTTGCATATTACCAACGGAGATAATTTCACTAATCGATTACAAACACTCCCCCTTAAAGGTGATATCATTACTTGGCGCGAAATGTTATGCGAAGGCAAAACCCTTAGCAGCGTTGGTAGTGAGTCTTTTTGGAAAACACGATTTGAGTTCCTTAACAAAAACTACAAAATCAGCAAGTCATGGTTTGTAGAAAAGACCTTAAAAGAGTATCGTTCCCTTTGTAATCATAAACAACAAGATCAGATTGTACTTTGGTTTGAATATGATTTGTTCTGCCAGGTGAATATGTTAGCGGTTTTGAGCTGGTTGAAAACATATCGCAGACATGCAGAAATTTCTTTGGTCTGCAGCGGTAAAGAAGATGATACGGATAAGCTCTATGCCTTGAATGAGCTGACCGATGAACAGCTCTTATCACTATACGATAAAAGAACCATACTTACCCAAGACGACTTTGAATACGCAGACTACTTTTGGCAGTTGTATTGCAGTGACAATCCTTTGCGACTGGATAACTTAATGGATTATGATAATTATCAATTTGAATACCTTTCTGAAGCCTTAAAGTCACATCTACGTCGTTTCCCCAGTATCAAAAATGGTTTGAACGCTGTCGAAGAGAATATGCTTAAAATCGCTGTGGAAGATAAGCCCAAATCAAAAAAGGAATTTACCGAACATATTCTTCGAAAGCAAGGGTACTACGGATTTGGAAATACGCAATATGACCGCTTTATTACAAATTTAAAGCCGTTGTTTACCTCACTAAATCCTGTTCGCCTATCGGCTAAAGGGAAAGAGGCCTTGAATGGGAAGCATAATTTTTATTCCCAACTACAAAACGACGAATACTATCTGGGCGGGGCACTGAAATACGGTTTTCTTTTTAATACTGACAACCAACGGATTTTAAAGCTCTGATTCGATGATGCCCATTGGCGAATCAGAATTGATTTTGAATGCCGACGGCAGTATTTACCATCTCAATTTACTTCCTGAAGATATTGCTTCTACCATCATATTTGTCGGTGACCCTGATAGGGTGAATCACGTCTCAAGGTATTTTGATTCTATTGAAGTTAAAAAGGAGAAACGGGAATTTAGAACCCATACGGGATACCTCAATAACAAACGTCTAACGGTCTTATCGACAGGTATTGGTATCGGTAATATAGATATCGTTTTGAATGAGCTTGATGCACTGGTCAACATCGATTTTTCCTCAAGGGAAATAAAATTGGCAAAGCAGTCATTAGAACTGGTTCGAGTTGGAACTTCTGGGGCTATTCAAAGCCATATTCCCGTAGATAGTTTTATTCTCTCTGAATATGCTATTGGGTTGGATGGTATTCTCCACTTCTACAATAAAAATAAAACTGAGATTGTTGAAATGACCGCAAAGCTTTTAGAACATTTTGATTGGAAAAAATATAACATTGTGCCCTATACTGTCAAATGCGATGAAAATTTGCACGATAGGTTTAGGTTGTACCCTATTCAACCTGGAATTACGGTAACCAACGGTGGATTTTACGGACCACAGGGCCGCCAATTGCGGGTGCCGCCGAAACTTAACGATTTTCAAGCAAAATTATCTTCCTTTCGTTTTAAGGGGCAAACTATCACCAATCTCGAAATGGAGACGGCCGCTCTATATGGCTTAGCAGGTGTATTAGGGCATAAAGCGGTATCCTTGAACGCTATACTGGCCAACCGTGCTTTAGGTACTTTTTCAAAAAATCCGCAAGAAACCATTGATCGATTGATTCAATTGACTTTAAAAGCCTTGACTTCATAAGGGGTTCATTTATACGGATACCCTATTTTTGGAGTAGACTTCAATAAACATCCATTATGGTAAAAGTCAATATTTGCGGTGTCCCAGAACATTTTAATATGCCTTGGCACTTTGCTATAGATGAAGGTGCCTTTGAAGCACGTGGAATCGATTTGGTATGGACCGATATTTCTGAAGGTACGGGCAAAATGGCACAGCTCTTGCACTCTGGTGAAACCGATTTGGCCATTATTCTGACCGAGGGTATCATTAAAAGCATTTCGGATGGTAATCCGAGTAGCATTATTCAAACCTACATACAATCTCCCCTACTCTGGGGCATACATGTCGATGGAAAAAGTACGATTTCCTCACTTTCTGAATTGTACGATAAAAAGGTTGCCATTAGTCGATTTGGCAGTGGTAGCCATCTTATGGCATTTGTAAATGCGCAAAATCAAGGATGGAATACCCAAAGATTACAATTTGAAGTAGTAAACACGCTTGAAGGGGCTGTTACTGCTTTAAAAGCGGGCAAAGCAGACTATTTTATGTGGGAGCATTTCACCACAAAACCCTTTGTTGATGACGGAACGTTCCGTTTCTTAGCGGACTGCCCAACACCTTGGCCCTGTTTTGTTATCGCTGGTAACGATGATTTCTTAAAAGAGCATGCCTCCATCGTTAACCATATTTTAGAGGTCATCAATACTTATACAAGAGAGTTCAAAAGAATTCCGAGTATTGACCGTACCTTTGCCATTCGATATGGGCAACGGTTAGCGGATATTCAAAAATGGTTGTCGCTCACCCAATGGTCTCAACAACAAATTCCCGAAAACACCCTGACAGAGGTTATCAAACAATTAAAATCTCTTCAACTTTTGGGTGATTTTCGAACTGTGGACCAGTTTACTTGGAAAAAAACCTAGAAGTGCTTTTTAATCAATGCCCTAAATTTTAAATCAGATAATGGTTTTTGGGCCGTATCGGATACATTAGGGTGGTCAATGGCCTTTTTTGTAGTCTTGTCAATATCTAAAGAAGTCATCATGACTATGGCGACATTTTTTTTAAAATCATCATTGAACTTCTCATCAAACGCCTCTAAAAATTCCCATCCGTTCATAACGGGCATATTGGTATCCAAAATCACCATACAGGGTAACATATCATCGTTACCATTTAAAATCATGAAGTCTATTGCTTCCTTACCATTTAAAAGAACGTTGATTTCAATAGATGAATCAATTTGACGTATAAAAAACTTGTTTAGAAAATTTGTGGTATCATCGTCATCTACCAACAAAATCGACTTTAATTTCCCCACCCTGACCTTGTTCCGTATGGATTCTGTCTTACAAACGTAGTCTTTTTCTTTAAATATAAATAAGAAATGGTTAGTAGTATTTCACCAGGTTATCAACGGTTTCCCCATTTCCTTCAATAAACCATTGGTTTTACTGAAATGCCGGTTTCCGAACCATAAGCCCCTGTTGGCACTTAATGGAGAAGGGTGACCTGATGTTAAAATATGATGTTTTGAAGCGTTAATAAGACTGGCCTTTTTCTTTGCAAACCCACCCCATAACAAGAAAATTACACCTTCCAATTCCGTTGACACCATTCGAATAACCGCATCAGTAAATTGTTCCCAACCTTTGTTTTGATGGCTTCCCGCTTGATGTGCGCGAACGGTCAAGGTCGCATTCAAAAGCAATAGTCCTTGTTCTGCCCATCGTTCTAAATTTCCGCTTGTAGGATAAGGGCTGCCCATGTCCACCTTAATTTCCTTGAAGATATTGACCAATGAGGGCGGATGTGGAATCCCATCTTTTACCGAAAAACATAATCCATTGGCTTGGTTTGGTCCGTGATAGGGGTCTTGTCCAATAATAACAACCTTGGTTTCATGAAAGGGGCAATGGTCAAATGCAGCAAAAATATCCTTTCCTTTAGGGTAGCATTTCGTTGACCGGTACTCCATTTTTACAAACTCAATCAAAGTATTGAAATACGGTTTATCGAATTCATGTTGTAGCTGTTTTTTCCAAGAGGGTTCAATTTGAACATCCATTTTTTATGCTTTGGCATAAAAATACATCTTGATGGGGATTTTCTTTGAATAGCGTTCCAAAATCGAATACATTTAAACAAAAACGAGGCCAATGCAAGTCGACTACAAGATTTTGTACTTGAAGAAACGCTTCCCCTTGCGTATCAGCAGAGGGGTTCGTGATGGCCAGCACTACCTGGTTGTCTCTGTTTCGGATGGCAATCATACCGGCTGGGGGGAGACGTCTCCAGGGGTATCGGATGGTGCTGCTACCGCAGAGGAAGCCCAAATTCATTTGGAACGATTTCTGAGCTACAACCAAGCAATCTTAAATTCCGTACATGAGACCTATGATGAAGCGCTCGCTAACGGGTTAGCCCC
>JBHJJC010000065.1:0-11232 GCA_050042945.1 Croceivirga sp. | reverse complement strand
CCGCACTGTATTTATGAAGCCTGCGGCTTCGAAGCAGGGCAAATTGTTTATCTTTTTGGAGACCACGTTCAGCTACGGGCAGCCCCCACAACGGAATCAAAAGTCTTAAAAACCCTTACTAAGGGCATGCACCAGGTCGATCAAAACCGTCATGAAAATTCATGGCGCTATAAAGGCCTCGACCACCATTTTTACAAAGTTGATTTCTAAGGGATAGAGGGATATGTTCTAGGGGGACTACTCGCTATAGAAAAGAAGACAATTAATGGAATCACACACCTATTCGGTCAAGCCAAGACCGGTGATAAAGAGTATCTTTTGATTCGTAGCCTTAAAGGCGATGGGCATTTCAAAGAAAAATCAATACGATTGGGCAATGGTCAATTTTTACTGACCCATCTTGGTACAAAAGGCCTAACTGATATTGATGGTATTTTACATATCGACTATATCGCTGAAGATTGTGGAGACGAAGGCGGTGGCATTTACCTCTTCCAAGAAGAAGGTCAGTTGCGCCAAGTGGCCCGATTATCTCAAGTTTCCGATGCTGGGGCCTACTATTTTTGGGAGGAGTTCATTTTTCCCGAAGATGAAGAAGGTATTGCCTGAAAAATCCTTTACCAAAAAAAGATGGGGGAATACTTCGATGAAAAATCAAATTGGAAAAAGTCAAGTATCGAAACCAAAGAGCTGGTTTGGACCAATAACAATTTAGGTTTGGCTCAGCAATAAATTGTCACGTCGAGCGCAGCCGAGATGATATTGGAGCCTTAAGTATCGTTCTCGACTCCGCTTGATGTAACATTAGACAGACATTTAAGAAAGTTTTCCTTTAGCAACTCAATAACAGTCCATTTTGAGCTGTTCTTGATGCTCAAACTCGCTTAAAGGCTTGCCCAGAACTTCTTGCGAGATACCTTCCAACACTTCTAAAACAGACTGCTGCATGGCAAGAGCGCCGCAAATCATAAAAACGGCACCTTTTTCCAATTTAATGGCTATTTGTTCTTTATCCCGTTGTAACAAATCTTGAACATATATTTTAGTAGCGTTTTCTTGCGAAAATGCTAGATGTAATCTGGCCAACTTCTTTGAAGCTTTGAAACCGTTAATATACGTTTCATAAATTTCCCAAGATGCCTTCGTTCTGCCACCCCAATATAACTCAACAGGTACTCTTTTTTCATTTTCGTCAATAAGTCCAAGAAATGGGGCGATTCCTGTTCCATTTCCAACTAAAACCACCTCAGGCGCCTTTTTTGGAAAATGAAATTCGGCATTTCGACGAATCCCACCCTGCAAAGCTTTGCCAACACTTACATCACTTAATAGTTTGGAAACGATACCAAACTCATGTTTTTTAATACTTAAAACCAGTTCTCCTTGATATTTGGCCACAGAATACCAACGTGGTCGGCCATCTTCTTCTGGAACAAACTCCCAAAGATCCCCCGATTGAAATTTGACCTTCTTTTTAGGTTCTAGATGTAAAATATAGGTGTCATCACGATTTACCCCCGTCTTTTTAACTACCTCATAGGGTAACGTTATGGCATTTTTTCGTGCTGTTTTTAAGGGTTGTATGTTTAAAAAAGTGCCTGTAGCACTCCCCCATTGCTTCGTCCAATCGACAAACGCCTCAAAGGATTGATTGTTGATTTTATATAACGATGTTGCTTCTTTAAACGATGTAACACGTTCCAAAAAAAGATTCAAATCAATGGCGAACTGACAATAGCTCGGATACGTCAATGAACCAAAACCGACTACACTATACCTTATGGGCTGTTCTTGCTGAACACTGCTCAATAATGAACGGATATTTCGAGCGTTGGTCGGTGCTTCGCCTTCGCCATATGTCGCTGTTAAGAATATCAACTGTTCTGCCTTTTTATAGGTCGTGTAAGCATTGATTTCTGAAACAAAAACGCTTTTTCCCGCTTCGGTCAACCCCTTTCCCAATGCTTCTGCAAAAGCATAGGT
The DNA here is from genome assembly GCA_050042945.1 of Croceivirga sp. Classification (GTDB taxonomy): domain Bacteria; phylum Bacteroidota; class Bacteroidia; order Flavobacteriales; family Flavobacteriaceae; genus Croceivirga. Next base: position 9,249 of record JBHJJC010000065.1, on the reverse strand, counting down.
AGAACCGGTTTCCGAACCCACCAAGATAATATGGCTACAATCATCTTTATGCAAAGAAGTCCCAATCAACTTAGTACTTCTTATACGTCTTCGCCACATCACGAATCCTGTGTAAATAAAAAACAAGATGGACATACTTGCCAATAACAATACATGTGACCTTAATAATGAACCTTGACCAGTGAGAAGCAAAAGACTCCATCGACTTAATAAGAAAGAAAAGGGGTAGGCCTGCTCACTTAAAATTTCACCTGTGTATTGATGTATTAGCAACTCCCTATCCCGCAGGGCAACCTCAAAATAATCCTCTGGAAATTCTGAAAAAGGAAAGGTAATTTTTCGGATGTCATCCAGTCTAATATTTTTAAAGATCTCCAATCCATAATATGGTACCGTCATGTCGATATCACTGTCGGGCTCAACCATTGCATGGGAAATTGTAGTTGGGGGCAATAGTGAAAATTTCTCTGCGGATAGGTACACTCCCGTGGTGGCTATAAGTATAATGGGAATCAAAAAATAACGTCCTAAAATAACGTGATACCGCAGTTCAAAATAGTCTTTCTGCACCTTGGAAAATAATTTCTTGACCCCTCCTTGTCTTTTAATGATGAGCAGTAATCCGGTTACGGCAATAAGGCATAACAGGAAGGACACAAAGCCCACAAAAAATCGGCCAATCCCTTTAAGAAATAGGGAACGGTGCAGGTTGGTAGTAAACTGAAAAATCGCGTGCTGTGGTTGTGGTTCCCCTAAAATGACACCGGTCTTTGGATTGATATAGACCGACTTATTCTCACCGGTTTTGGTCACCACGTCGGCCAAATAAAAATCGTTGGCATCTACTTCAAGGGCCAGTACTTCATCGTATTCGGATGATAATACCTCAAATGTCTCGGCCAATGAAATCTCCGAAAGATCTTCAGGTTGATATGACTTTACGGCCAACGGCATGGGTTCTAAAGCCAATATAATTCCGGTCACCGACGCCAAAACCAAAAAAAGGCCCGAAACAAGGGCCAATGTTAGATGACTATACCTCCAAATAGAGATGGTCATAAGGTTCTTTTAAAATTACTGGGGCAACATTCTTATGTATCGAATGAATCCCTTTCCTTCTTTTTTCGCCTTTAAATTCTCACTGGTCAATTCAAATTGCACATCGTCAGCATAATATTCTTGATCCTCGACAGCAGACTCAAAACGAATCGTATAACCTGTATCAATCTTATCTGTTGGTATTTGTAGTACGGTCATCTTTCGTTGCCCCCCGGTCACGGTCTCCCCAACAATGGCGTCGATATTGGGTCTTTTGATACCGTATAGGTTTCTCCACCATTCCGTAATATCGCGATACCATTCGTCATCATCGCCTTGAACATAAAGCGTCTCCACGTACTGCCCTTCACCATCTAAAATCGAAACAACCACATACGCCCCTTCGCCTTCGTAGTTTGTTAACTGAATTAAGCATTTGTAATTTACCTTGTCGTCAGGGGCCTGGGAAAACGCGATCAACCCCAAACAGAAAACACCAACTATGCTTCTTAAAAAAGTTCTCATTTACCCTGTATTTTTACATTGGTCTTCAAAAAGTCAAGATTGTTCCCTTCTTTTTGCAATAATTCATTCTCTTTGGCCAAATCATAGACCGTCTCCTCAAAATCTGTTTTTACCATAACATCGGCACCTTTAGTAATAAGGTACTTGAGAATGTTGGTGTCTGCTGTAGACATCGCTGCTAAATGTAGTGCCGTATTGCCCTCATCATTTTTTTGGTTGATGTCGATACTGAATTCCTCCAATCGCTCCAAGAGGGGTAAATTATTGTCTTTGGCCGCCAAATGTAGTAATGAATTTCCATCATGCTGCACGTCCTTCATTGACAATCCCGACTTATTCAAAAGGGCCCACTTCGATTCAAATGCCTCAGGCCTTTTGACATTGTAACTCTGCATCAGGTAGTATGCAAGGGTATTACCACTTTTGTCAACTATCGAGATGTCTGCTCCGTTTTCAAGGAGCCATTTTACCGTTTTCTCATTGTTCCTTGAAACCGCATGGGTCAGAGCAGAACGACCTTTGTTGTCTAAAGCATTAATGTCCTTAGTACTATTGGCCAATAACGCTATGACCTCGATAGCATTACTCCGAGATGCATTGATCAATGGCGTATACCCCTCAGAATCTTGTGCATTAGGATTTAAACCCTTACCCAAATAGTGCTCAAAGACTTCTAAATCTTTATTCCTGTAAGCCAGTGAATGAAGAAGATTTTTTCCGTCCGAATTGGTGAGGTTGGCCTCTAAACCTAGACCTTCCAAATAGGTGAACAAATCCTTACCATGCTGTTCACTCCTGGTACCTTGAGCGGCCATAAAAAGGGCATTTTCCCCTTTTTTATTCACCATCTTGAAATCAGCACCTCTAGCATGCAATGCCTTTAACAAATCGATATTACCCCCTTTCGCAGCGTATTGAAATATTCCATTTCCATTATCATCTACACTTTCAAAGGTCAAACCCTTATCAACGAAATAATTTAGAATAGTTTCGTCTTTAGCGGCTGATGCCACCAATAACAATGCATTGGCACCACTACGGTTGGTCGAATGGATATCAGCTTTATTTTCCAAAAGAAAATCATAGAGTGCGGTCTCTGATTGCCCTGCAATCGCGGCAAAGTTCAGTACCGAATAACCATGGGAATCTTCGATATTGGCCTTGGCCCCTCGATTGACCAACCATTTCATCATTTCAAGGTTTCCTTTGTAGGCAGCCCAAAAAATATAGGTTCGCCCATCATGGGTCAATTTATCTACTTCATTACCTTTTTTTTCCATGATATGCATCATGGTGGTATTGTTCACTTTCTCCAAAAAAGCATAACTCACCCCGTCAAACATAAAACGATTTAGCTCGGTGATATCATTGCCATTGGCGATAGCCTTTTCAACTGTATCAATACTTGGATCTTGCTTCCAGAAATCACGTTGTAAAAAGATGTTTTCTTGTGCCATTGTGACAAGGCTAAAAAGAAAGCAACCTATTAAACTCACTTGTATTTTCATGTCTTATTTGCTTTTGGAATTTTCTTTACTCATTTCTTTAACAACAAACGATTCGATAACATTACCAATGTCGTCTTTTGATGTCATTTCTTCATTGAAAAGATACTTGTACATCACCTTATTATCAACTTTTTCTTTAAGTGTCAAATCGGTGTCACGGCCATAGACCTCTTCCCATTTGGCCCGCACAGTGGCCCATTTATCATAATTTTTAATCCACCAGTCCGCAGCACCTTGACACCTCTCATCAGGTACCTTTACGTAGGTGTTATACCCCTTTTCCTTTGCCAAAATAAAATCATCTTCACTAGACCTACGCATTATCTTAGCATTGTCTTGGTCATGAATCCAACCTTCTGATGTAATTTCGTGTCGATTACCGCGCATGGTAATATTGTAGTCCGCACGTGTAGTATATTCACGTCTAGGTAAAGGGGCAGGGGTAGTATTTTCCCAGTAGCTTTTACCATCCACATGTACCCAAGTAGCACTGCCCTCATAACGTGGACTATCATCTACTTGAAAGACTTTTTGTGTCCATTGACCGGAAACTTGATTTGGGCTTTTCTTTGTATAGGTCCAATTATTATCGCCATTATATAGATATAGATCAGTGTTTTCATATAACCAATCCTGTCTCCAATGTTTGACAATGTAAGGTTGATTGGGTGGGCCAACTTGAAGAATATGTTGTATCGCAATTTTATCATCCTCATCCACAAAAAGCTGGGCCCAATCCAGTGCTTTATCTACCTTGGTTTTCTAAGGTTTATATAAAGAATCTTGACTGTAATTAAAGGTTTCTGCAAAATTAAAAGTCACCTCAAAACAACCGCACATTCCCTTGATAGCCTCTTTATCAAGTTCTTTTTTATTCTGAGCAGTCGAAGCAATCGTTGAAAACAACGTAATTGTATATAATAGGTGTAATCTTTTCATGATTTCAAGTAGTATTTCTAAAAACGTTAAAATAGCATTTTTACGTTTTTCTTATTTAGAATGATTTAAAATAAACTATATCTTTGCGCAAATTTATGCCGAATGGGTCTAAATAGAAATATTTTATCGGTGTTTTTTTCCGTCTTTATAGTCATTTTAACATATGGTCAACTAGATGAAAAAGAACAAGACTCCATTCTTCAGCAAAACCTTGATGAAGTGGTTGTTACGGCCACAAGAACCATCCGTCAACTTTCTTCCCTTCCCTTACCGGTAACTTTAATTCCTAAAACTCAAATAGAACGGTCTGGGGTAACCCGTCTGAACGAAATTCTGAACGAGCAAACGGGTATCATTATGACTCCAGATATCAACATAGGGGGAGGTTTAGGAGTCCAAATTCAGGGAATTGAAGCAGATTATATCATGATTCTTGTTGATGGGGTACCCATAGTTGGAAGAAGTGGAGGAAATCTGGACTTAAGTCGACTGGCTATAGGTAACATTCAACAAATTGAGGTGGTCAAAGGGCCCTCCTCCGCACTGTTCGGTTCAGAAGCCCTTGGTGGAGTTGTCAATATTATCACCGAGCGTCCAAAAACGGAAAAAATAACGGGGCAAATTAGCCATCGTGCTGGTACTTTTAACAACCAAAATTCCACACTTAGCCTTGGTCAAAGAAAGGGTAAACTGGGCTATTCCATATTTTTGGATAGATTGAGCACAGATGGTTTTGATTTGGCTCCGGATGCCATAGGACAAACCACAAATCCGTTTTTTAATTACACATTTAATGGTCGGGTCTTTTATGACGCTTCTGACGCATTGAACTTTTTTGCTTCAGGACGCTATTTTCTACAAGATTTTGACGTTTCATCGGGAACCAGTGAAGAGCGCGATAATAATGTGCAATTAAAAATTGATCATAAGCTTTCCAAAAAATCTCGATTTGAATATGAACTCTATTACACTAACTATATTACCAATGAGCAATCCGTTGATCCCATAAATGATGAGATATTATTGGACAATGATTTTGACCAGAAACTGTTACGCCCTGAAATTCGTTACAACCTCAACTTTAAGGACAGCAACACCCTAACCATGGGAGGCGGTTATAATTTTGAAACCTTAGACCGTTCACTTTTTGCAGAACAAGTCTCTTTCGATTCCCAATATGTTTTTGCCCAATTCGATTTTACCCCGATAAAAAAACTAAATGTGATTGTAGGGGCACGTTTTGATAACCACAGTGAATACAATTCGCAGTTCAGTCCAAAGATTTCGGCGCGTTACGAAATCTTGGACGGCTTTGCAATGAAAGCGTCGGTAGGATGCGGCTTCTAAGCACCCGACTTTAGGCTGTTGTATTTGGATTTTACCAATGCCCTTGGTGGAGGCTATTCCGTCTTTGGAAAGGAAGTTGAATTGCAAGGCATCCAACGTTTGATCGATAACGACGAAATTACAAGGGATCCTGATGGCAATTTACTACTTCGATTTCCATTGGAGGAACTTGGTGAACCTTTGAATGCCGAAAGTTCCATTGGGTACAATCTGGGTTTTGATTACAAAAAGGGAACCTTTAGGGGAAATATCAATTTTTTTAGAAATGACATTACCGACCAAATTGACACCGAAATTTTGGCCACTAAAACAAGTGGCGCTAATGTATTTGGTTATGTCAATAGGTCTAGGGTTTACACTCAAGGTCTTGAGGTGGACCTAAAATATAGCCCCTTAAAAAATTTGAACCTTTCCGCAGGATATCAACTACTCTACGCTTTTGATAAGGATATTGAGGAGCAACTAGAAGAAAACGGGGCTTTTGCCAGGAATCCGGAAACCTTAGAAACCATACGCATTAACACGGACGACTATTTTGGATTGATCAACCGATCTCGGCATACCTTAAATGTTAAGACCTTTTATGAGGTACCCAAGTGGGATGCAAACGCCAATCTTAGGGTGATATATCGAAGCAGGTTTGGACTTACCGATATCAATGGGAATGGCTTCTTGGACAACTTTGATAATTCCTTTGTGGATGGCTATGCCCTGGTCAACCTATCTTTTGGGAAACGTTTCTTCAAAAACTACCAAGTACAGATAGGTGCGAACAACCTTTTTGATTTTCGAGGGATTATGCCTGAACCCTTCAGACCCCTAGACACTGCAGGAAACAGAACTACTGTTTTTGTTGACCCTGGAATACAATTATTTGGACGATTAAATATTGATTTTTAAACTAGCAAGATTACTATGAAAACTACTTTTAAACTATTTGGATTGATTTTTATGCTATTTGCCTTTGTGGCCTGTAGTGACGATGAAGGCCCAGAGTTGCTTTCGGTTCAAAGCAATACGGCGAGTAATATTCCAGCTCCGCAAATAGGGAGCTTTGGTCAAGGAGAAATTTCCGGCGAGTTCACCAAATTTAGTTTTGCGACCGGTGCTGTTACCACAAGTGAAACCGAATGGGATTTAGCTTTAAGGGGCACTACTGTTGCCGTCAATGGTGGCACCACCACCGGAACTAATGACGAACCCGCTCGCAATGGTCAAGGCGGAGCCACTATTGTGGACGGTACATTCGCCAGTGTTACCTCAGCTGAAGGCTTAAGCTTTGCGGTTGACGGTACAGGAGCATTTGCCATCCCTACTGGGAGCGACAATGGGTGGTACAATTACAACTTTATGACCAATGTTGTTTCAGCACTACCTGGTAAAATCTTTGTTATTCGTACGCATGACGGAAAATTTGCGAAGGTTGAATTTTTGAGCTATTACGAAAATGCACCGGCCAACCCTGATGGATTTGCCGACACCCCTCGTTTTTACACTTTTAACTATGTCTATAACCCAAATGAAGGAGACGCTTCTTTAGGGAATTAAACCTTTAAGTACTAAAAAGCCAGAGATTGATCAAAAAAATGGTCGTCTTAGTGAATGAGTGCGACCATGATTTTTTTCCAATTTTAGGTTTGAGTTAGTTAGGCCGAAGGGTTCTGGTTTTTCCCTTCGGCTTTCTTTAAAAACTAAAAGATGAAACTTATATATCAAAATAACTATGGTGCAACCTTTGAAATTAAAAATGCACCCAATCCGCAATGCAAGCTGCAATTGATTGTCGATTCCATTGGACTATTTATGACCGAAGCCGACTTGGAAAATTTACTGCAACTCGTTGAACAATCTGACCAACCCTGCCATTGCCCTGAGTGTGGTGGGGAACAATGCAAGAAACTTTGGTGTTTAAGTCCTTTTTATGAGTTTGGCTTGACCATAGATAAAGAAAACAAGTCCGAATTATTGGACTTGATCAAAGGGACAAAATTTCTTTTATCCATGGATGAAACCCTGAATCAATATCGTATCAGCTAACCTTATCCTATCATAATCTGTTGCCGCGATTCAACGTAGCATATGAATAGAAAACATTAAAGGAACTACCAATAGACCTAACGTATCGTAAATATTTTGATTCAGGGCTGCATTACGGTACAGCAACTGATGACCAAGGTAAATTTGTATTGAGTTCAGTACCAATGACGGCTAGTTTGCCAAGGTAGACGTATTGAGCTATTATGAGAATGCTCTTGCTAACCGTCATAGGTTTGTAGATGCAGCACGATATTACACTTTTGACTACGTGTACAATCTTAATGACGGTGAAACCGACTTGACAAGCAACTAAAAACACTGCTGTCAGGTTGAGCGCAGTCGAAACCTAAAGGAAATCTAATATTATGATTTGACAAAACCAAGGGGAAGCTCTCGGTTTTTTTTGGCTAAGGTCATTTGTGAATTTAAAGTAAAAATCATAAGAAATAACTTATAAAACATTCTATCAAAGCAAAAAAATAATTAAAACCCCAGAAAAATTATGGTTTTTCTCTATTGTTTAGTACTAATTATAAGGTTACTTTGCACAAATCCTCCCCTTTAAGAAACATTAAGAATTATTAAAAGACTTTCTTCGACAACTCATGAGTCAAGAAAAATCCACAAGGGAAAGTAAGCTTGTACTATTGGAAAAGGTATTTTCTCCTGCTTCACCTATAAAACAAAAAGACTTTTTTTTCGGTAGAATCAATCAACTCAAGAAAGTTGCAGATGCAATAAATGAAGAAGGACAGCATGCTATTCTCTATGGGGACAGAGGAGTCGGCAAGACTTCATTGGCTAATATTATGGCAAATTCGTACACAAACCTATATCCAGTAAAAATTACCTGTAATAGACTCGATAATTTTAAATCGCTGTGGGAAAATGCTTTAAATGGAATTCAATTTTCAAAAACTACTAAGGGTATAGGATTTAACTCATCTGAAACCAAGGAAATTATTAAAGTTGGTCATCACGTTCGAGAAATATCCGAAGTTCGACCCTCACATATAGTTAACATCTTAAATTGTCTACCTGCAAATAGACTTCTTTTCATATTTGACGAGTTTGATAATATAGCTACAAAGAAAACACGTGCCATATTTTCTGATTTAATTAAATCATTATCGGATAATAACACAAATGCAACACTGGTATTAGTGGGAATTGGGGATAGTGTTGAGAAACTTGTAGGAAATCATCAGTCCTTAGAAAGATGTTTAAAACAAGTGAAAATGCCTAAGATGAAGGATGATGAGTGCGAGGAAATAATCATCTCAGGCCTTAAAAAACTGGACTTGACTATAGAAAATAAAGTTAAAAATCAGATTATCGAATTTTCTTCAGGTTTTCCGCATTATGTACATCTACTATGCAAATATGGAGCTAAAGAAATAATAACAAATGATAAAACAAATTTTTCGCCAGCCTACTTAAATATTGCAATAAGTAAGGGAATAGACAATACATCAGAACAATTGAGGATATCGTATCGAAAAGCAATTTTATCTTCCAACAGTAGTTCAATATGGAGAGACTTGTTATTTGCCTGCGCAGTGGTAAAAATCGACGAGTTTAATGCATTTACTATCACTCAAGTTGTTCGAGCTTACAACAAAATCACCAACAGAAATGTAAAAAATGGTAGTATCTCGTATAATTTAAACCAACTCGTTACAGAAAATAGAGGTGAGGTTCTTGTTAAACTTGGCAATGTAATGAGTACTCGTTATATGTTTAATAATCCTATGATGAGGGCATTTGTTAAATTAAAAATCAATGCAACTTAGCTTTCTCTGAAATGGAAATTAACTACGAAGAATTTTTCAAGGTTTTATGGAAAGCTATTATA
>JBHJJC010000064.1:0-75179 GCA_050042945.1 Croceivirga sp. | reverse complement strand
TTATAACAGAACAAAATCTAGCTTCATTACTAGCCGATATCAAAAAATTCGAAGAAAAAGAACAATTGCAGGAATTGCACTACGCTGAAAAGGCAATACGTTAAATAACGCTAGAAACTAAAGGAGGCAATGAAACGCCTACTGTAAAAAATATAGTAGCCAACATTGCTTACTAATCTGTTCCTGAAGAAGTTTTATGCCACACATGATTCGTTCTTCATTTTGTACTTTTGTATAAAGTCATTATAATGAAACTGGCATTACTTACCGTTGGGTTATTGGCATTGGCCTTCGCAGGAATAGCCATTAAAATTTGGTCAAAAAAGGATGGGAAATTTGCCGGCACGTGTGCCAGTCAAAATCCCTTTTTAAACAAAGAAGGTGAAGCCTGCGGATTTTGTGGCAAACTCCCTGACGAGCAAGAGTGTAAAAAAGACACAGTTGTTCAAACACAATAATTCTTCAAATCTCTTTTCTTTTTGAAAAGTCCTTTAGATTTACAACTAACGATAACCAAAGCCAAAGCAGGAAATCAAATTGCTTTCAGTCAGCTACTGGACCGTTTTTGGAATGAAGTTTATGGCTTTCAACTTTTACGCACGAAGAATGAGAACGATGCAGAAGATATTTCCATACAAACCTTTTCCAAGGCTTTTGATAAAATAAGCACTTATGATGAGAACTATGAATTTGGTACTTGGCGCATCACGATTTCAAAAAACCTACATGTTGATTTGATACGTAAGCGTAAGCGCAGTATACTGTACGAACGAGAAAGGGGAAAATCAAATGATATGAATTCTGTTTTGGACGAAAGCCCAACGGTAGAAGATTCAATTATAACAGAACAAAATCTAGCTTCATTACTAGCCGATATAAAAAAATTAAAACCCCACTATCAAGAGGTCATCAACCTACGTTATTTCAATGAAATGAGTTATGCTGAAATAGCCAATTCGTTGAATGAGCCTATAAATAACGTAAAAGTCAAGCTATTACGGGCCAAGAAATTGTTGGCTGCCATTATTTCCAACAAGAGTTAGAAAAGGAGCCTCCATTTACCTATTTCGTATATTTGTAATCCTAAAAAGTTGTTATGTCTCAAATATCTGTTGCCCACGTGAATCCGCCTGCAAAAGGAAAACCAAAATGGCTAAGGGTTAAATTACCAACAGGTAAAAAGTATACCCAGTTACGTGGTTTGGTCGACAAATATGACCTGCATACTATTTGTACTTCAGGTAGTTGCCCAAATATGGGAGAATGCTGGGGGGAAGGTACGGCAACTTTTATGATTTTAGGAAATATCTGCACACGCTCTTGTGGATTCTGTGGTGTAAAAACAGGGCGCCCGGAAAGTGTGGATTGGGAGGAGCCTGAAAAAGTGGCCCGCTCCATAAAGATAATGCAAATCAAACATGCCGTATTGACTTCTGTGGATAGGGATGATTTAAAAGATATGGGCTCCATCATTTGGGCTGAAACGGTAAAAGCGGTCAGACGAATGAACCCAGAAACTACTTTGGAAACCCTGATTCCCGATTTTCAAGGTATAGAAACCCACTTAAATCGTATTTTGGCAGTCGCCCCAGAAGTCATATCACACAATATGGAAACAGTCAAACGATTGACTCGCGAGGTGCGTATACAGGCAAAATACGAGCGTAGTCTTGGAATACTGCACTATTTAAAGGAAAATGGGGCCAACCGAACTAAGTCAGGTATCATGTTAGGCCTGGGAGAGTTCGAAGAAGAGGTCTTGGAAACCATGGAAGATCTGCGAAAAGCAAAAGTAGATGTAGTGACCATAGGACAATATTTGCAACCTTCCAAAAAGCATCTTCCCGTTAAGGAATTCATTCTACCTGAACAATTTAAGAAGTATGAGGAAGCTGGATTAAAAATGGGGTTTCGCCATGTAGAAAGTAGTGCATTGGTCCGGTCATCATATAAAGCGCAGAAACACATCCATTAAGAATCTTTCTAAAAACCATGACCCTATATGAAAAAGGTCAGAATTGGTATTAATGGCTTCGGAAGGATAGGCAGAACCCTTTTTCGTTTGATAGCAGGCCACTCCAATTTAGAAGTAGTGGCCATAAACGACCTCTCGGATGCTAGAACCTTATCCCATCTTTTAAAATATGATAGCATTCACGGAATCTTTTGTAAAGACACTTCTTTTAATGGGAACAGTATCCTTGCCAGTGATATCACCATTCCTATTTTAAATTACGATTATCCAGCGGAAATACCCTGGTCAAAACATGGAGTCGATTTAGTCGTCGAAGCTACGGGAAAATTTAAATCACGAAGTGATCTGTCAGGTCATTTGGCGAACGGTGCCAAAAAAGTGATTTTGTCTGTTCCGCCACTTGATGATTCCATCAAGATGATTGTTTATGGTGTCAATGAATCTTCTTTGTTGGCTAAAGATGATATTATTTCAAACGCCTCGTGCACTACCAACAACGCCGCTCCGATGATAAAAGTAGTCCAAGAACTATGCGGTATAGACCAAGCGTACATTACCACAATACACTCTTATACTTCGGACCAAAGCCTTCATGACCAGCCCCATCGTGATTTGAGAAGGGCCAGGGCAGCCTCGCAATCAATAATTCCAACCACTACTGGTGCTGCTAAGGCCTTGACCAAAATTTTTCCTGAATTGGCCAATGTCATCGGGGGTTGCGGCATTCGCGTTCCTGTACCGAATGGTTCGTTGACCGATATTACCTTCAATGTCAAAAAGGAAACCTCCATTCTCGAAATTAATGAAGCGTTCAAGGCAGTTTCTGAAAATGAACTAAAAAGTGTACTTTTCTACTGCGAAGATCCGATAGTTTCGGTTGATATAAACAATAGTTGCCATTCTTGTACGTTTGATTCCCAGATGACTTCGGTAATTGGGAAAATGGTAAAGGTTATCGGCTGGTACGATAATGAAACAGGCTACAGTGCCCGACTTATTAATTTAATGGAGTTGCTTATCGGTAAAGAATTCATTTAATGTTTGAGCATTTACATAGAAACACCTTTGTTTTGGTGTGTATCGCCATCCTTGCACTATCATCTCTAGCGGTGTCAGGCCAGCAGTTCCATTCCCCAAAAGACTCCTTAGAATATTATTTCCAACAAGCACTTACCAATCGACACCAAAATCGGATTGCCCCTGCAATGGAAGCATTGGAGAAAGCATCACGCTTGGCAGAGAAAGAAGAAGATTTAAAGGCCTTGCTCGATACCTTTCATAAAATGGCATTGCTTTATTTGGCCATTGATGACCGTGAAACCACCCTTTTCTATTGGGATAGGGCTGGAGTACTTTTGAAAGATACAGAATATCCTTACGGAGACGCCGTACACCAATTTATTGATGCTACATTGCTTTACAGGAGTGGTAATAATTTTCAGGCCTTGAACGAACTAGAAGAGGCAAAAAAATTAAGTAACGATAAAAATTTACTTAATAACATATTGCTGGCCGAAGGCAATGTTTTTCTCAATATTGAAAAATTTGAAGAAGCTTCGGTCAATTACAATGCCCTTTTAGTCAATTCTGACGAAAAGGATCGGGCCTATCTGGCTACCAAGGCCAATCTCGGTTTAGCTTCATTGTCCGAGAAACAAAATAAATACGAAGAAAGTATAAAACATGCCGAGGCTGCCCTACAGCTCTCAATGACAAATCATTACTTTAAGGATATTGTTGACGCTAGTGACTTTCTAGCCGGTCTTTATGAAAAAACAGGGAATTACCGAAAGTCCTTGTCTTTTAACAAGGGGCTCACTAAAATCAAAGATTCCCTTTTTACGATAGATAAGGTTAAACTAGAGGCAAAAACTGCAGATAAGATTCGATTTGAACAACAATCAAAAACCATCAACGAGCTACAATCAGAAAATGAGGAACTGAGTGCTTCTGCCAACCGATCGGAGATAACAGCAATACTTACTTCAGCATTTTTGGTCATTATCTCGATTCTATCGGTTTCGCTTTTCAGAAACAACCAAATTAAACTAAAGACCAACGACCTTTTACAGACAAAGAATGCCGAACTTGAGCAGGCCAGGGATGCTGCGGTTTCAGCTATGGAGGCCAAGAGTAATTTTCTTTCCACGGTCACCCATGAACTGCGAACCCCCCTTTATGCCGTCACCGGGCTGACCCATTTATTGTTAGATGAAAACCCTGCGGAACATCAAAAAGAACATTTAAAATCCTTAAAGTTCTCCGGAGACTATCTTTTGAACTTTATTAATGATATTCTTCAAATCAACAAGATTGATGCCGATAAGTTAGAACCCCTTAATATTGAATTCAAGCTCAGAAAAGTGCTAAAAGATGTCGTAGACTCCTTGCAACAAAATGCAAAAGAAAATAACACCAAAGTTGTGTTGAACTATGATAACAATATTCCTTTAAACCTATTGGGAGATCCCCTAAAAATATCGCAAGTCTTTATGAATCTTGTGGGCAATTCAATAAAATTCACGAAGGATGGTCAGGTAGACGTTATTGCCAAATTAAAAGATAAATCAGAAGATACCATTACGGTGTATTTTGAGGTGACGGACAATGGTATCGGAATCTCCGAACAACAGCAAAAGAATATCTTTGACAGTTTTGAACAAGGATCTATTCAAATCAACCGGGAGTATGGCGGTACAGGGCTTGGCCTGACTATCGTTAAAAGCCTTTTGGGACTTTTTGATAGTAATATTCATCTAAAAAGTACATTAGGTGAAGGAAGCACTTTTTATTTTGACCTCAGCCTTAAAGTAGAGGAAACCAGTTTAGAAGAGATTCCCTTTGAACTCACTGTTGAAGATTTTGAATTTGAAGGTCTTCATGTATTGATTGTTGAAGACAACAAAATCAATCAGGTTATCACCAAAAAAATGCTCAGCAAAAAAGGAATGACCTGCGATATTGCAAATAATGGCAATGAAGCAATCGATGCGGCTCAAAATAATGAATATGCCTGTATTCTCATGGATATCCATATGCCCGGAATCAGTGGTACCGAAGCAACGATTCAAATTCGAAAGTTTAATCCAGATATTCCCATAATTGCACTTACCGCTATCTCTATGGAAGATAGTCTAGATGAATTCTATGCCGCGGGCTGTAATGCGGTAGTCACCAAACCTTTCAAGCCAGAAGTCTTTTATCAGAAAATAGGTGAAAACGTTTTCAAAACCAATATTAGTGATACGATTTAATCATTGATTGTATTGCTTCCAAAAGTACTGCTTCCCCATTTGCTAAAAATTGATGTGCTACTTTAATGTAGTAAAGGTTTTCCAATGAATCCTTAAGTCGCACGTAGTCTTTCTCAGTTGTTATAAGAAGTGTTTTGCTTTGCAAAAGTGTAATTTCTGAAGAACTGAAGTTGTGATGATCTGCAAACGCTAAGTGCTCAAATTTCAAATCTTTATCTCGAAGGAACTTTACCAATGGGCCTGGTTTTGCTATGCCAGTCACCAGCGTGAAGAAGGAACCCTTTAAATGGTCAAGAGAAAGCACGTCATCTTTTGAACACAGTTCATTATCGTAAACCAAAGTGGAAAATAATACCTGTTGGCTTTCGGTACTTTTCACTTCGTTGGTGATGACGGTCATTTCATCTTGGGTGATGGTATCTCGACATTTCGTTACAACAATAATATCGGCTCGTTCAGCGGCATATTTCGAATCACGTAGGCTACCAGTTGGCAGATAGGTGTCCTTATCATACCGTAGGTCATATGTTGTTAGTAGAATGGAAAGTGAAGGTTTAATTTTTCGATGTTGAAAGGCATCGTCAAGCAGAATAATATCGGGATGCACAATTTTATTTAGTTGACCAACTCCATTTGTTCTATCAACGTCAACTGCAACGTTCACTGATGGAAACTTACGATATATCTGAAAAGGCTCATCGCCCAATTGGGTTACAGTAGAATTTTTATCGGCCATTTGAAACCCCTTTGATTTTCGCTTATATCCCCTACTTAAAACGGCTAACTCGAATGACCCCTGTAACTTTAAAATCAGAAATTCAATCATTGGTGTCTTTCCAGTTCCACCAACACTGAGATTTCCGATACATACAATAGGAACATCAAAAGAAGTCGACTTTAGCAAATTAAGGTCGTACAGACGATTCCTTAGATAAACTACTAACCCATAAAGTATTGAAATTGGCCAAGCCATTTTACGCAAAAACCACATCCAACGAAAATATAATATTTTATATTAGGCCTTAAAATTAGATTTATGACGGTTGCTGAAGTTGGTACGTTGCTTGACACCTTTGCCCCTTTATACTACGCAGAAGACTTTGATAATGTAGGTCTGTTAGTGGGCCACAAAAATAAGCAAGTCACTGGAATTTTGGTCACCTTGGATACCTTGGAGGAAGTCGTTGAAGAGGCAATCACTAAAAAATGTAACCTTATCGTAAGTTTCCACCCCATAATTTTCAAGGGACTTAAAAAGCTAACCGGAAATACCTATGTCGAAAGGGTAGTGATGAAGGCCATTGCCCATGACATTGCCATTTTTGCGATACATACCGCATTAGACAACAGCTACCTTGGCGTCAATACTAAAATCTGTGAAGTTCTAGGTATTCAAGACCCTGAAATTTTGATTCCCAAAAAAAATACCATAAAAAAACTGGTAACCTATGTACCCAAGTCAGCTGCAACGGACTTACGCGATGCACTCTTCGCCGTGGGAGCGGGAAACCTTGGCAACTACAGCCATTGTAGTTTTAATGTTGAGGGTCAGGGTAGCTTTCAACCTGAAGAAAATAGCAAACCGACTATTGGCCAAAAAGGCATTACCCATTTTGAGGATGAAATACAGCTCACTATTACTTTTTCAGCTTCAATAGAGAAACGCATTTTAAAAGTATTGTTCGAGATACATCCTTATGAAGAAGTCGCCTATGAAGTTACCACCCTTGACAATGTAAATCAGCAAATTGGTATGGGTATGATAGGTAAGTTAGCCCATCCGAAAAGTGAAATGGACTTTTTAGCAATGCTCAAACAAAGAATGAACGCCGAAATTGTAAGGCATAGCCCTCTATTGGGAAAAAATATTGAAAAAGTAGCCGTTTTAGGGGGTAGCGGCGCTTTCGCCATTGCAACGGCCAGAAACGCTGGTGCTGATATATTTGTAACTGCTGATATCAAATATCACCAATTTTATGAAGCTGAAAACAGCATGGTCATTGCAGATATCGGACACTTTGAAACAGAGCAGTTTACAAAAAACCTTTTGGTTGATTTTCTTAAGGAAAAAATTCCTAATTTTGCCGTCACTTTATCGGAAAGTATTACTAATCCAATCAAGTATTTTTAATTTATGGCCAAAAAGAAAGAAAGAACTGTCGAAGAAAAGTTTAGGGCGATATATGACCTTCAGTTAATTGATTCCAGAGTTGATGAAATACGCAATGTAAGAGGTGAACTTCCTTTGGAAGTGGAAGACTTAGAAGATGAGGTTCTTGGACTGAAGACCCGAATCGACAAGTTAAAGTCTGATGTAGAGACCATAAATTTTGAAATTACCGCCAAGAAAAATCTTATTGAAGAGTCTAAGGTTTTAATCAAAAAATACGCTGAGCAGCAAAAAAATGTTCGAAACAGTAGAGAGTTCAATTCATTGAGCAAAGAGGTAGAGTTCCAAGAATTGGAAATTCAACTCGCTGAAAAGCACATCAAAGAATTCAAAGGGCAAATCGAACAAAAGAAAGAGGTTATTTCTCAGACCAAGGAAAACCTTTCGGAACGTGAGACACATCTAAAGCACAAAAAAGGAGAACTTGATGCCATCATGGCAGAGACTGAAAAAGAGGAATCTACACTTCTAAAGAAATCAGAGGAGTATGAAGAGAAGATAGAAGTGCGTTTGGTCAAAGCATACAAAAGAATCAGAGGTAGTGTAAAAAATGGGCTGGCCGTTGTGCCGATTGAGCGTGGTGCTTCAGGGGGATCATTCTTCACTATTCCCCCTCAGGTTCAAGTTGAAATTGCTTCCCGAAAAAAAATTATTACTGACGAGCACAGTGGAAGGATTTTGGTAGACCCAACACTCGCCGACGAAGAATTGGAAAAAATGCAAAAGATTTTTACCTCAATCAAGTAAACGACTTTTTTTAGAAATTTCAGTGTTTACCCAATACGGTTCCCTCTTTTCAAGATAAAATGTAGCTAACGATAATAAGAGCAAAGCCCTTATTTTAGTCTTCAGTGGTTGATCGTTAAATAGCTCCAACCCCTTACTAAATAGTTGTCCTATTATATACCAAATAAAAAATTTTACTGACTGGAGTTCCTAAATTGGAGGCTTTGACTACCTCGAGTTCCTTTTTAATCAAGTATAAATATATTAGGCTGGAGGTTGTGAAAGTACACCAAAAGTTTTAGTGTAGCACAAATGGGGTTGGACTAACCGGGTTTTCTTGTGGGATTGGTTTTCGAATATAAGGTCCCGAGTTCCTTCTCGGAATACATTCAACAATTGTGGGTTTTCAGTTAGAAACATCTCTCTTGTATCTATAATTCAAGTTGATTATCACTTAACATTCCTTGTTTTTTACTTTTGCAAGACCAATGCAATTGCGGACTAAACAAAAGAGGAAGTACCTCATCAATACGAGTTTTTGAACCTTGAACTATAAGCTTTTGCATAAACCTCTTCATACAAAGGCAAGATGTTTTTCATCTCAAATTCTTTGGATAGTTTTTTCGCATTGGCCTTAAAAGTTTCCAATCTATTCTCGTCAGAGAGAAGATATATGGCGTTTTTGGCCATGTCATCAATATCTCCAACATCACTTAGAAGTCCGCTCTCACCATGTTTGTTTACTTCAGGAATACCTCCTGCATTACTTGATATCACCGCTACCTTGTTGGCCATTGCCTCAAGGGCGGCCAATCCAAAGCTTTCTGTCTCAGATGGTAGTAGAAACAAATCGGAGAAACAGAGAATCCTATCGATTTCATTACTGTTTCCTAGAAAAAGAACTTTGTCTTCAATTCCCAGCCGCTCGCACTGTAGCTCTGCTTTTTCTTTCTCAGGACCTTCTCCCACCATTATCAACTTAGAGGGAATCTCTTTTTGAACCTCATGGAAAATGGCAACCACATCAGCAATACGCTTTACTTTTCTGAAATTACTGATATGCGTAATGATCTTTTCATCATCAGAGGCCATTAAGGATCGTTGACAATCTGTAAAAGCATTGCTATACTTTTTTGGCTCGATAAAGTTGGGTATCACCTCTATCTCTTTATGAACATCAAAAATTTCAAGTGTTTTCTGTTTAAGATCACTCGAAACCGAGGTCACAACATCTGACTTATTTATGCTAAAAGTAACCGCTGATTTGTAAAATGGATGATTACCGACAAGGGTGATATCAGTGCCATGAAGGGTTGTAATCATAGGAATATAGATATCCTCTTCGAGAAGCATTTTTTTGGCCATATACCCTGCATAAGCATGCGGAATCGCATAGTGCACATGTAAAAGTTCAATGCCAAAATGTTTAATAGTATCCACCAATTTACTGGATAGTGCCAATTCATAAGGTTGATATCGAAACAAAGGGTATTCGGGCACATGAACCTCGTGAAAGTGAATGTTATTGTTCAAAAGCCCTAATCGCACAGGTTGTTGATACGTAACAAAATGGACTTCATGCCCTCTTTCGGCCAAAGCAATACCAAGTTCAGTGGCCACCACCCCACTACCCCCAAAGGTAGGGTAACATACAATTGCAATCTTCATGGTCTAAATGTAGCGCAATATTTCAAAGCTAATTGATAATGGAATCATAAATAGCTTGTTGAATCCGGGTGCGCAAACCCGATTTTACCAAAAGCGTATTGTTCATCGTTGGATAGGTTCTGTTGGAAAGAAATACATAAACCAGTTCTTCTTCCGGATCGGCCCAAGTATACGTTCCCGTAAATCCACTATGGCCAAAACTCTCCCTCGAAACACACCCACAAGTCGGGCCTTGTTCCTCTAATTGAGGCTTATCGAAACCAACTCCCCTTCGAACTTTCTTATCACAAAAATAGCAGGTGTTAAATTTTTTCACCGTTCGGGAGTCCAGATATCTCTTGCCTCCATAATAACCCCCTTGCAAGTACATCTGCATGATCTTTGCGACATCGTTTGCCGTACCAAACAGGCCAGCATGCCCCCCTACACCGCCTTGCATAGCGGCACCCATATCATGAACATAGCCTTGAACCGTTTGATAACGATAATAATTATCTTCTTCGGAAGGCACTATCTCTTTTTTGTCGAATTTATCGGTTGGATTATACAACAAACGTACAGTTCCCATAGGTTTCAACAAGAAATCGTTCAGTAATATGTCTAATGTTTTACCGTAATAATCTTCGATATATTTTTTCATTACGTAATACGAAACATCACTGTAGCGGTAACGGTTTGATTTCAATTCTTGACGGCCAATCCGATTATATATGGAATCTTTATAAAAATTGGCTAAATACATGCCGTCGATGACTTTAACGGAATAGTCATCTGTGGGAAAACGCTTGTAAAACAATTCAGAGGGTTTTCGACTTTCGTTTAACGTATCGATGTAAAATGCAATCCAAGCGGGCAAACGACCATAATGCGACAATGCCTTTAACACGGTTACGTCCTTCAATTCAGACTTTTGATATTCAGGCACTAAATCTTGAAATGTATCATTTAATTTCAATTTACCTTCTTCTTCCATTTTCATGACCAATGGCAGTGTTCCCAAAATTTTGGTTACCGAGGCCAAATCATATATATGGTTCTCTGATATGCTATCGTTGGAATCATAAGTTGGTTTGCCGAAACTCTTATGATATACCACTCTTCCTTTTTTCGCGACCAATACCTGAGCCCCAGGAAACATCAACGAATCCAATCCATGCCTTACCAAAGTATCAACTTGGGCCAACTTACGGGAATCTAGCCCAACCCGTTCAGGGATACTGTAACCTAATCGTGAAATCGCCTTAGTAGTGATTCCCATATTCACTGGAAATATTGAATTTGCAGTAACGGGCAGTTTACCAGTTGCCCCTATGGCACCGAAAAGTAATTCCGCCGTTTTCTCTTGGGCCATCTTACTATTTTGGTACGAAACAACTACACCATCAATAGCATCAAAGTTAACAATATCAAGAAGCGCATATGGCTTGGTAAAAACAGTAAGCAAGGTATTGTGGGTGCGCATCCGAGCGATTTCCTGTAACCAAAACCGTTCGTTTTCAGAGAAGCGATGCCCTTTCCAAGGGCTGTCATTACTTTTATGTAAGCCAATGATGACCAAATTGTATTGCCTGATTTTATCGCGATACTCGGCCATTTCTTTTGCGTTAATCTCAGTAACATCGCCAAACCTTTTCAAGGTTTTTACAAAGTGTTCTCCACTATCTTCACCAAACTTGACGTATGCAATCTTCTTATTATCTAATTTTCGAATCGGAATCAATGAAAATCGATTCTTGACCACCGTAATTGCACTCTCAATGGCTCTTTCATAAATCAAATCATCTTCGACAGTATTCAAATCGTCAATTAGGGCATCAACTTTGACCGGTTCATAGGTATGTAACCCTAACTTGTATTTTGCTTGTAATATTTTCTTCACCGAAGTTTCCAACCGGGCTGCAGATATTGTGCCCATCTCCAATGCTTCCAATATTTTCCTTTTAGCATTGGCTACGTTTGTAGGCATCAATAACATATCGTTTCCTGCCTTGAAAGCGGAAAGCTCTACCTCACCTTCAGAGGCAAATTCAGAAACAGCTTTCATGTTTAATGCATCCGTAAAAACCAATCCCTTAAAATCAAATTCCTTTTTCAATACATCGGTTATGATACTTTTTGATAGGGAGGAGGGATGTCCTGGTTTGGGTTCCAAACTGGGAATATCCAAATGACCGACCATTATGCTTGAAACGCCTTCAGAAATCAATTTTCGATAGGGTTTCAGCTCCACACTATCCAAGCGCTCTTTGGTAAAATCCAAATATGGAAGCGCATGGTGCGAATCAGTAGCCGTATCACCGTGGCCTGGAAAATGTTTTGCAGACGAGAGTACTTCTGCCCTATGCATTCCGTTCATAAAGGCAACGCCCTTATTGACAACATTATCCACATCTTCCCCAAAGGAGCGGTTCCCGATGATAGGGTTCTTCGGATTAATATTGACATCTATATCTGGGGCAAAATTGATATGGACACCCAACCTTTTTGCATGCATTCCTATTCGGTAACCCACTTCTTCTACAATGGAATCGTTTTGTATAGCCCCTAAGGTCATATTCCATGGAAAGGCATAGGTTGAATCCAAGCGCATGGCCAGGCCCCATTCCGCATCCATTCCTATCAACAAGGGAAACTTGGAAGCTGCTTGTAACCTATTGGTCAATTTCGCCTGACGGACAGGGCCTCCCTTTGAGAATATAATTCCCCCTAAATGTTCTTGTGATACCAGTTTTTGAATACCTACAATGGCATTTTGACTTTGGTTGGAAGACAAGCTTACCATAAAAAGTTGACCAACCCTCTCGTCATCACTCATACTGTCATAAACTGCATCTACCCATTTTGTCTGTGCCAAAGTATCACTGGTCACCAATGGGCTATTTTGACCGAATGAAAAACACATTATAAAATACAGAAGGAAAAAGCAAGCGAATTTTTGAATCATAAAAAAATGAGCTCAAGGTAAGTACCAAAAATATGCATTTGGTCGAGAACTGCCCTAAAAATGTGGTGTAAGCGTATTTTTAACTAATGAAATTACATAAAACGTGCATGCCAGCTCTCTGAAGCGGGCACCTCCCAATGTTCCAAATACTCTTGCTTCGTAGCGACCAAATTATTGAAGACTATGGTTTTTTTGGAAACTGCTCGCGCTTTAGCCATTTTCTTGAAGTCTTTCAATGGTTTATAAGCCACGAACTCGCCTTGTTTGTAGGAGACGTTCATTTTATCCAATAAATCCACTTCAAATTGTCGTTCAAGATTTTGAATAAAACGGACTGAAGCATCAATGGAGCAACCTGAAGCGCCATTATGGGTTTGGTCCAGTCCAATCACTATAAAACGGTTATATGGTATTTCATACCCTGCCTTCAGTTGCGCTCCATGTGCGGTCCATTGTACCAAAAAAGTTTTAATCGATGCTTGTATTTGCGATAACTCATCCGCTGAAAAAGAACGATTACATTGGTAAATCCAAAGTCGTGCGATATCCGGCAATACATTAAAATCAACTAACATTTTAAAGAGAATTGGCTATAAGTTCGGCTACATCCAAAACGGTAACACTATCTTCTTTCTCATGGGCCTTTACCCCATCGGTCATCATGGTATTGCAATACGGGCAACCGGTCGCAATAATATTCGGATTGGTTTCCAAAGCGTCTTTCGTTCGCATTACATTGATATCAATATCCCCTTTTTCGGGCTCCTTGAACATTTGAGCACCTCCTGCACCACAACATAGGGCATTTTTTTTATGCCGTTTCATCTCTACCAGAGAGGCGTTTGTGCGCTGCAAGACTTCCCTTGGAGCATCGAAGACTGAGTTGGCCCTACCAAGGTAACATGGATCGTGAAATGTGATACGTTTATCTTTGTACGTTTCACCGGTGACGGACAATCGACCATTTTCTATTAGCTCTTGTATAAACTGGGTATGGTGAACCACCTCATAATGACCTCCTAAATTAGGGTATTCATTTTTTAGCGTATTAAAGGAGTGGGGGTCACAGGTAACGATACGTTTAATTTCATAACCATTCAATACTTCTATGTTCATCATGGCTTGCATCTGGAATAAAAATTCATTCCCTGCGCGTTTGGCCACATCACCTGTACAGCTTTCTTCAGGCCCTAAAACCGCAAAATCAACATTGGCCTTGTTCAAGATTTTAGCAAAAGCCCTTGAAATTTTTTTGGCCCGATCATCATAGCTACCGGCAGAACCTACCCAAAACAACACTTCAGGTTGTTTCCCTTCTGCCGTAAATTCCTCCATGGTTTTTACTACAAGTACTTCACTCATTTTTGCTTGCTTTACTCGTTCACCCAGTTTAAACGGTCCATTTGGTTATAAGGCCAAGGTGCACCGTTATTTTCTATGTTCGACATCATACTGTTCAACTCGGTAGGCGCGGCAGACTGTTCCATCACCAGAAAACGTCGCATCTCCATAATAATCGACAACGGGTCAATACTTACCGGACAAGCCTCGACACAGGCATTACAGGTAGTACAGGCCCAAAGTTCCTCCTTTGAATAATAATAGTCCAACAATTGTTTTCCGTCAGGAACAAAATCTCCTTTATTATCATCAATATTTTTCCCTACTTCTTCAAGTCTATCACGGGTATTCATCAATATTTTTCGTGGAGACAGTTTTTTACCCGTTTGATTTGCCGGACATTCTGAAGTGCAGCGGCCACATTCGGTGCAGGTATAGGCGTTCATCAATTGCACCCAATTTAAGTCCATAACATCGGAAGCCCCAAATTTTTCCGGTTCTTCGGTATCGCTTTCCGGAGCAGCTGCAAAGGGGTCAGCTGAGGGATCCATCATGAGCTTTACCTCATTCGTGACGGATTCTAAATTGGAAAATTGTCCTTGAGGGCTTAGTTTACCATAGTACGTGTTGGGAAAAGCCAAAAGAATATGCAAATGCTTAGAGAAATAGAGGTAATTCAAAAAGAACAGTATCCCTAAAATATGCAGCCACCAGGCAGTTCTCTCAACAAATATCAATGTGCTTTCAGACATCCCTTCGAACAAGGGCGCCATAAATTGACTTATTGGGAAAGCTCCCGCTTTGGAATAATGCTCTGACCCCATTTGCTGTAGCTGAAAATCAGTAGCATTCATGGTCAAGAACAAAAACATTAATACCAATTCGATATAAAGTATAAGATTACCGTCTTTTTTAGGCCATCCTTCCATCTCTGGTTTTATAAAACGCTGTAATCGAGCAACATTTCTGCGTAACCAAAAAACGATTACCGCCGCGATGACCAAAAAAGCCAATACCTCAAAAGAGCCAATCAAAAAATCGTAGAACCCGCCCATTAACGAAAAAATTCTATGGGTACCGATAAGGCCGTCAATTATGATTTCAAGCACTTCAATATTGATGATTACAAAACCAACATAGACAATAATATGCATGAGTCCTGCGATTGGGCGAACGACCATTTTGGATTGCCCTAAAGCAATCCTGGCCATGTTTTTCCAACGTTGCCCTTTTTGGTCATTTACTTCAACATCACGACCTAGCTTTATGTTTCTGATCAGCTTTTTTATATTCAGGGAGAAGTATCCAGTCCCTAGAGCTAAAGCACAGGCAAAAAGAATATTGGGGATATATGTCGTCATGGCTTCAATTAAACTTCAAAATTACAAAATTTATTATGCATGCATAATAAATTTTGTGAACTATAGTGATTTAATTGTTACTGGCAGGATCTTCTTCTGGTAGTTCATAATCCTTTTGTTTTTTCCCAAAGACGGAAACATTGACGTAGCGCTTAGGATTTAAACGGAAATCTTGAAGTAATAAATCCAATTCCCTTGAAACCTCGGCCAAATTATTGTAGAGGTCGTTGTCATTCGCCATTTTGCCCAAAGTACCTTCTCCCCGTTCTATTTTTGCCAACACTTTGTTAAGACTGGTAACGGTATTTTGAAAATCGGCAACTGTTTTGCCCAAACCAGCCTTTGCCAACGAATCGGATATTTGAGAAAAATTTTGAGTAATGGTATTTACGCTTTTCAATGTACTATCCAATTGGCCGCCATTGTCAGCGAGAAGACGATTCATTTTGGTGGCTGTACCTTGAAAAGTGCTGATTAACTCATTTAACCCTGCAATACTCCGTTGCAATTCCATCTTTGTTCTACTATCAAGAACTGAATTTATATTGGTCAATAAGGTGTCTGCATCAGAAAACGTACTTTCAAGACTTTGCTGTAGTGGTGTCAGATTCTGTTGTACCAATTCAGTGAGACCCGGTTTTGTGCTAGTTTGTAAAGTGTCACCCGATTGGGCGTTTGGCCCACGATCGAAAGCAGGAATCAATTGTAGTCCTTTACCACCGATGATTCCGGTATCAAAGAGTTCAACCTTACTGTTCTTTGAGAACTCAAAATCATTATTTACCACAAACGTGACCAGAAGTTTGCCCGAACCATCTTTAAAGCGAATACTACTGACATTACCCACTACCAATCCGTTCAACGATACTTGGGTACCCGTTTGCAACCCGCCAACATGGTCGTAAATCGCATAGAATGTTCGGGAGTTGTCAAAAATTGAGGAAGACTTCAAATAACTAAAGCCCATGATGACAGCAAGAATGCCCAATAAGACTAAAATTCCGGTCTTAACTTCCCTAGATAACTTCAATTGACGTGATTTTCAGTTTCTAACAAAATTAGGAATATTTTTTAGAGACTTACTGCGTCGATTGGGATTTTAAAGCTTCTTTGAGGTCAATCCGTGTGCCATTCTTATACGCAACAATGTAAGAGGTCGTATACCCTTTCGTATCCGCTTCGGCTTTTAGTTGCTTGGCCACTTTATAACTTGTTGCCTCTCCGTATAAATAGCGATACATATTACTGTAGGGCTCAGAGGTAAGTTGCCTCAGTCCATTAAAATTCTCAGGTTGTAGTGGAATAACTCTTGAACTGGCCAATAGCTGTACTTTAAAAGTTATGTTAGACGGCTTATCTGAAGACCCTTGAGTACTAGTTTCTTTTTCGGCCTTTTGGGTTTGGGTTATGGACCGCAATTCTTCCTTGGGTTGTTCTTTGGAGAAGGTTTTAGTAGGTTCCTTTTTAGGTTCTGTTTTCTGGTCCACGTTAGCTTGACCTACTATTACTTCTTCTTTGCTTAACAGGGGAGCGTCTTGAATGGCTTCCACCGCTATAAGATTGGCATCTACCCCATCTTTATAGGTTAAAATGGCATTGGCTATTGCCGTGCTCATTTCTTTCTGGCCCTTCTCTGAGTTGAGATAAGAGCCTTCACTCTTATTGGTCAAGAAACCTAGCTCCACCAGAACACTGGGCATAAAAGTTTGATGTAATACGATAAAGGCCGCCTGTTTCACCTTTCTATCTTTTCTACCCAGCTTCTTGACAAAATTTTCTTGCACCATTTTGGCCAGTGAAATGCTTTGATCTAGAAACTCTTCTTGCAGAATAGTCGAACCAATGACAAACTCTGGGGCATTTATATCGTAGTCGCTATATTTTTCTTCATAGTTATCTTCAAGGTAAATCACCGAATTCTCTTTTTTGGCCACCTCCATGTTTTTTGTATTTCCATTGAGACCCAAAACAAAGGTCTCGGCCCCATTGGCCTCTGATTTATGGGCATTGCAATGCACAGAAACAAAAAGGTCAGCGTTGGCCTGATTGGCAATTTTACCTCTTTCAAAAAGGTCGACGAAAGTATCATTATCACGCGTGTAAATGACCTCAATATTGTTTTTACCCCCTAGTAGTTTGCCCACCTTTAAGACTACATTAAGAGCAATGTTTTTCTCTAAATAGCCATTCCCAAGATTCCCCGGATCGTGCCCCCCATGACCGGCATCCAATACCACAATGAATTTTTCTTTTGGCGAAGGTTTGGTCTCATTCTTGCGGAAGGAAAAAAGAACACAAACCAGACCAAGTAAAACGGAAAAATATGTTCGGCTTTTAATCATGAAAACGAGTCATTTTTGGGCTTTCCCAATGGGTTAAATTTATGGTAAGGCCACACCATGGGAACGAAAAATATATGTAAGTTTGACCACCAAAAAGTACGCCAAACCTTTACAAAAATAGGATTTATCGCTTTGCAAACAAACAAACCCCATTTCCTTATCCTATTGTTTTTGGTACTGATGGGCCAAATGGTTTTGGCCCAAGAAGACCGTATTGTGCCTCTACCCGTAAAGCGTATTCAAGACTCCATTGTGGCTCCTTTGCCACCTGCAACCATTACGGGAGATTCCATTTTGGTCGATTCTATGGCAATCGATTCTACCGCTCCGAAGAAAAAACTGTTATTGGGGACGATAAAATACAAAGCCAAAGATTATGTAAAGTTGAGCCAAAAAGACCAGAAAATCTATCTGTATGATGAAGCTGAAATCTATTACCAAGACACGGAATTAAAGGCCGGTGTCATTGTCATGGATTATGTCAAAAACGAGGTATATGCAGGTAGAATAAAAGACTCTACGGGAACATATACACAATTACCCTATTTCAAACAAGGTGATCAAATTGTAATCCCCGATTCGATCCGATTCAATTTTGATACCCAAAAAGCATTGATATGGAATTCGAGAACCGAACAAAATGCAGGTGCCGGTTCGTTAGGCTCGGATTCAATGAAGGTGCTGGCCGAGGTCACCAAAAAAGAAAACGATTCGGTTTACTTCATGAAGGATGGTAAACTGACCACTTCCAAAGACACTTTAGATCCAGATTACTACATTAGAATCAGAAAGGCAAAGTTTGTTCCTGGGAAAAAGATAATTGCTGGCTATAGCAATATGTACCTGGTGGATGTGCCCACACCGATTGCGTTGCCTTTTGCTTATTTTCCGTTAAGCAAGGGAAGAACTGCAGGCCTAATATTTCCAACATTCACCCAAGACCCCAGAAGGGGTTTCGCTATCCAGAATGGGGGGTATTATCTACCGATTAGCGACTATGTCGACTTTAGTATTATGGGCGACTTTTTTACCAATGGTAGCTACGCTTTTCGTACACAATCGATTTATTCTAAGCGATATCGCTTTCGAGGAAATATAAATTTTCGATTTGAAAATCAGATTTTTAGTCAAAAGGGTTTCGATGATTTTAGTCGCACCACAGTGTACAATATCCAAATTTCCCATTCACAAGATGCAAAAGCCAATCCAAATTCTAGATTTTCGGCCAGTGTGAACCTAGGGAGTAGCGAATTTTTTACAAATTCTTTTAATCAAGTCAATGTTCAGAATACACAGAACAATAATTTATCCTCTTCAATTACCTATTCAAAAACATTTCCTGAGTACCCTTCCGTAAATTTAAACCTAACCGCATCGCACAATCAAAATACCAGTTCAAACCGAGATCCCGATGCTGATAATATTTCATTGACATTACCAACCTTACAGGCCAGTATGGAGCGTATCTTTCCTTTTGCGCCCCGCGATGGTATCAAGCGCGGTCTTATAAAGAACTTTAACTTTCAATACCAAATGCGGGCGGAGAATCGCATCACCACCAATGACGAAGATTTTCTGACCGGCCGTATGTTCGAGAATGCGCGAATGGGAGCGAGGCACACTTTGCCTTTCAACACCAACTTTAAAGTGGCAAAATATTTCAGTATTTCGGTCGGAGGAAATTATGAAGATGTGTGGGCCTTTGAAACATTTCAACGAGGACTTGACCCGGAAGACCCCGAAAGTAATAGGGAAGTTGTTTTAGATACGATTAGTGGATTTGACCGATTCAATCGCTATGGATTCAGTGCCAGTATTGGTACAACACTCTATGGAACCTTTAATTTTGGGGAAGACAAAAAAATACAGGCCATTCGTCATGTAATGCGACCACAAATTGGTTGGGGCATCACCCCATCTTTCGAGCAATTCTACGATACCTACTTAGACAATGATGGTGAGGAAGTTCAGTACAGTAGATTTGAAGGTACATTGAATGGTGCTCCCACTTTAAATCGCTCAAATTCGATTTCTTTTTCCCTTCAAAATACCATTGAGGCCAAGGTCAGGGACAAAGATTCAACGGTAATAGAACCAAAAAAAATACCTATTCTAAGCAATCTCAACTTTTCAACAGCCTATAATTTTGAGGCTGACTCGCTAAAACTGGCACCCATTGGTTTCAATGGAGGGACCTCTTTACTTGATAACAAGATGAGCGTCAACTTTAATGGAAGCCTAGACCCCTACACGATTGATAATAACGGTAGACGAATCAACACCTTTAACATCGAAAATGGAGGCGGTCTGCTGCGACTCACCAGGGCCACATTGAACTTAAGGTATTCATTGAGCAATGAGACCTTTAAAAAAACAGGGGAGCCAGAAGATGATGCGCGAGAAGCGAGCGATCAATACCGCGCTCAAAGTGGAGGGCGTACCGATAATCTATTCGGTGCAGGTTTTGATGAACGTGCTAGTTATGAGGGTAAAGATGACGCCGATATTGAAAACCCTATTTATGGTACTACTATACCATGGAGCCTTAATATTCAACTTGCTTTAGGCTATTTGAACTCAAATCGGCAAAACGAAGTCAATAATGCCTCATTAATGTTCGGTGGAGATGTGCAACTCTCGCCACGGTGGGACGTTGGACTCTCGTCGGGCTATGACTTTGTGCAAAAGGGCTTTGCCCAAACACAGTTGCGCTTTCGTCGAAACCTGAAAAGCTTTGACCTACGTTTCAATTGGGTGCCTTTCGGCCGTAATGAACGTTGGGACTTTTTTATAGGAATTAGCAGTTCCATTCTAAGCGATTTGAAATGGGAGCAACGCAGTCAAAACATTAGACCTAGATAGGGTGTTCTTTGCAATTTAGATACCAAATATTTTAAAATGTTAACCTCTTGTACAGACCCTACTTAGGTTGAAAAATACCTACTTTTAATGCGGATTAAACTAAAATAGAGATGAAAAAAATTATTACTACTACCAATGCCCCGGCACCTATAGGCCCATATAACCAAGCCATTCTTATTAAGGATACGCTTTATATTTCAGGTCAAACCCCTATTGTACCAAATACAGGAAAATTGGTTGAAGGTGATGTGAAAGCAGAAGCGGAACAATGTATGCAAAACCTTAAAGCAATTTTAGAAGCAGCTGATATGACTTTTGAAAATGTGGTCAAAACATCCATATTTCTTAAGGATATGCACCAATTTTCACAAGTGAATGAAGTTTATGGTAGTCATTTCAATGCCGATACGGCCCCAGCCAGAGAAACTATCGAAGTAGCCAATTTACCGATGTTTGTAAATGTAGAAATTTCTATGATTGCCGTTAAAGGCTGAAAAGGTTTATCGTAACGAATTACAGCTCTTTGGAATGACTTAGCTCAATTAAATCGTATTCTGGTGAAATTCAACCAAGCCATCGATAGGCCTTCTTCGAACAACACCGAGAATTAAGTCATTTCGTTCGATTACGGTTGCCAATTCTTCCTTAAGAAAATGGGCAATACTACCAACGAAATGAATAGGTACTTTCGTAGCCAGTTCAAATTGCATGATATAATTATTTACAAACTGTTGAAAGCCTTTGTCAATTACGCCTCGGCAGTAAGGATCATTCTTGTTTTCTATGATAAACCGGGCAAAGGTAGCTAGATAGGTGTTCGGGTTGGGTTGCTTGTAGAGGTAATGCTTGATGACATCAGCTTCCAGTTCATATTCTTTAGCAAACTTTATCCCCAAATCTTGTGGCATTTTGTGAAAATAATAATCTCGAAGCAGCTTTCTTCCGAAAAAATTACCACTGCCATCATCCATCAAAATATAACCCAATGACGTTACCTTTTGAAAGAGCTGATGGCCATCGTAATAACTGCAATTTGAGCCAGTACCCAAAATACAGACTATACCTTGGTGACCTATTTTAGTAGTTGAGTAAATCGCCGCGTAAGTATCTTCACGAACTTCTGCCTTTGCATTCGGGAAAAACTCACTGAAAATTTCTTTCAAGAATTTCTTCATTCGATCTGTGCCGCACCCTGCCCCATAAAAATAGAGTTGATGCACACTTGCTTTGTTCTTTGAAAGTTCAAAGTTGTTTGCCTATCGGTCTTCTATCACCTCTCTGGTCAACACTTCAGGACTCAAACCCAATGTTTGGGTTACGAAAAGCTGTTCTCCCTTGGAATCTAAGGCAATCCAATCCGATTTTGTCGCCCCACTATCTACAATCAATATCATTTTCACTAAAATAAATATTCCTGAAAATAGGGTTTTTTACACCGTATCTTCAGGAATATGTTATGTGCTTTAGATCTTACAGTGCAGCAACGTGTTCCGCTAGGTCAACCAATTTATTTGAGTAACCCGCCTCATTGTCATACCATGAAATGACCTTGAAGAAATTTGAGTTCAATTCGATTCCTGAACCTGCATCGAAAATACTGGTTCTTACATCCGAAATAAAGTCTTGTGAAACTACCGCCTCTTCAGTGTAGCCCAAAATACCCTTCATTTCGCCTTCTGAAGCTGCCTTGAACACCTTCTTGATTTCTTCATAAGACGTATTCTTTTCTAAGCGTACCGTCAAATCAACTACTGAAACATCGGCCGTTGGTACTCGGAATGCCATACCTGTTAATTTGCCTTGCAAATCAGGTATTACCTTAGTTACGGCCTTTGCGGCACCCGTAGAAGCTGGAATGATGTTCAACATTGCACTTCTACCTCCACGATAGTCTTTTTTTGATGGACCATCTACGGTCATCTGCGTTGCGGTCGTCGCATGCACAGTAGTCATAAGACCCTCAACGATTCCAAAGTTATCATCCAATACCTTGGCCAAAGGCGCTAAACAATTGGTTGTACAAGAGGCATTCGAAACTATGGTATCTGTTGCCTTGACTTCGTTATGGTTTACCCCCATGACAAACATTGGTGCATCTTTCGATGGTGCTGAGATAACCACCTTCTTGGCACCGCCGTCGATATGCGACTGAGCCATATCAAGAGTGGTAAAAATACCAGTACATTCTGCTACAATTTCGGCTCCAACCTCATCCCATTTTAGGTTTTTTGGATCACGTTCTGCCGTAATTCTGACGGTCTTTCCATTAACGACCAGGTGACCGTCTTTTACGTCAACGGTACCATCAAATCTACCGTGAACTGAGTCATATTTTAATAAATAAGCCAAATGCTCAACATCTAACAAATCATTAATGGCAACAACTTCTACATTGTCTCGTTTCACTGATGCCCTGAAAACCAACCTACCGATTCTACCAAATCCGTTGATACCAATTTTTACTTTCGCCATGTGTTCTAATTTTAATTGTTTATGTGGTCATGATGTCAGAGACTCTAATCAGTTCTTCATCAACCGCTGTATGTGCTTTAATTGCTTCGCTAATCGGGGTAAGGATTAATTTATTATCTCGAATCCCTACCATATAATTTGTTTTTCCTTCTAAAAGTGCCTCTACTGCCCTTACGCCCATTCTACTAGCCAATACCCTATCAAAACATGTTGGATTGCCCCCTCGTTGCATGT
Source organism: Croceivirga sp. (assembly GCA_050042945.1). Classification (GTDB taxonomy): domain Bacteria; phylum Bacteroidota; class Bacteroidia; order Flavobacteriales; family Flavobacteriaceae; genus Croceivirga. The sequence continues at coordinate 51,830 of JBHJJC010000064.1, read as the reverse complement.
GCCCTAAAACAGAGACCCGTACATCATAAATGGGCAGGTGTTCTTCAACGTATTCTTTAAGTTCAAAAACGTTTTTTCCAGTTTTATCGCCCTCGGCAACGATAACGATACTTGATGACTTTCCTGACTTTTTACTTCGTTTAAGGGACTCTAGCAATCGGTCCAATCCTAAATTTTGTTCAGGAATCAAGATTTCTTCAGCTCCTGCGCCCACTCCGGCATTTAAGGCGATATGACCAACATCTCGCCCCATGACCTCAACAAAAAAGAGGCGATTGTGCGAACTGGCCGTATCCCTAATTTTATCAATCACTTCAACTACGGTGTTGATGGCAGTATCAAAACCAAGGGTGTAAGAAGTACCCAAAATATCGTTGTCTATGGTACCAGGAATTCCTATCACCGGAAAATTAAATTCTTCGTTTAACTTTAAGGCTCCGGTAAAACTTCCATTACCGCCTATGACGACTAAGGCATCTACCTTATTCTTTTGTAGTTGTTTGTGGGCTTTTTCCCTTCCGACAGGGGTTCTAAAATCCTCGCATCGAGCGGACTTTAAAATGGTGCCTCCTTTATTAATAATATTATTGACGCTACGGGCATTCATCTCTTTAAAATCCCCATCAATCATACCTTGATATCCCCTGTAGATGGCAACACATTGAAGCTTCATAAAAGCACAAGATCGTACCACGGAACGAATGGCGGCATTCATTCCTGGGGAGTCACCGCCTGATGTCAATACCGCTATCTTGTTTATCTTTCCAGACATTTTCTATATTGAGCGTCAAAACTAGCAAACTTCCTTCAATAAAAAAACGAGCATTATCATACTTCGCTTGAAGAATAAATTTTCAAACGTTTTCGTAAAAGAAATCAAGAAAAAAATGTCAAAATATCACCTTTAATTACGGTAAGATGCTGCTTTTGATTGAAATCGAATCAAACTATCGGTACCCATTGTCGTTGGCGATGCACGAACATCGACCGTCTTCTTTTTCTTATTGGGCCTAAAGATTTTGGCCAGTAGCTCTTTGAAGTTGTTGAAATCGACTTGATATGAAAGTCCAATACCCTGGGTATACCCCTGCTCAGCCAACAATTGCTCGATGACATTCTCTCTATTAAAAATTTTCGCACTTAAGGTACCTTCTTCATTCAACAGCACCTGTACTTCAACATCACCGGCTACTACCGTTTCTGATACGCCCCCAACAGGCACTCCTACCCTACCATTGACCAAAACTCGGTCAGAAATCTGCGTCGAAACTGTTACCCCAATTCGGTCTTCAGTACTTGTCGTCGCATCTTGAAAACCTTGTTCGTAAGAGAGTCCAAAATTCAATTTATCATTATCACCGGCCAGTACAGAATTCAAAAGTCCCGAAGCCGTTTGGATTAAGTTACCCGTGACGGCCTGTTCTGTTAGCCCAGTTTGATTGTTGTAAAAAGTACCTTGGGCCAGCAGAAAGAATGCATTATCACTTTCCGTTGTCGGATCTTGAAGTCGATACTCAAGCTCTGACTTCACCACCGAGTTCGTACCCGGAAATTCAATATCAAAATCAATGGTCGGACTTTCCACTTCACCCTCGAGTCGAACGACTACATCGGTAGGTATTCGCCTCGTATTCCCTGGATTGTCCAACAATGGTGCGGGATTTGCCGTGAGGGAATAGATGGCTTCCATTCCCAAAACAGCAGCTAAAGGATCACCTTCCCAACGAATGGTACCCCCAGGCCTTACAGTAAATGTTTTGTCTATAAGTCCTGCCCTTCTAAAGCGATATTCTCCCGTTACGGCAACAAACTCACCAAACATATTAAACTTTCCGTTGGTATTGATTTCCATTAACAACAACCCCTCACCCGTACCTTTCAATGAACTTTGATTTTCTTGGTCGACAACAATCTCAACTTCTGCCTCTGGAGTGACTTCTAAATCAAAAGTCATTTCAAGACCTTCATAATCATCTAAAACCCTCTCCACGCTAACGGTTTCACCATCGTTCTTTTCAATAAAGTTGATAAATGAATAATCGCCAACGCTGGTCACATCACTTAGAGGAATCTTTAAGGAAGTACCTCTGGCCGTGGCACCTTCGAACTCAATGTTTAAGGCAGTAGTGGGACCAAAAATGGAGCCTTTTCCATTGACGAAGCCAGCTCCGTAATACAGTGCTTCTTCGTCATACCCTGTATTTAAAATCAAAAAACGATCGGCCTTGGTATCCACTTCGAGATCCAATGTCCAATCATCAAAACCAGTATGCGATATGGTACCATCGAGAGACGCGGTTGTACCTTCCGTCACATCGGTCAATTGAATGGTTTCAAAATAAAAGGATTGATCAAAAAGTCGAACACGAGAAAGTGGAGCGAAATCGTAGTCGACATTTAAATACGGGATGCCCAGCCCAGCATTGTTCAAGCTTAGTATACCATCAATATCAGGATTCCTAGCGTTGCCTGTAATTCTGGCATTGCCATCAATGTAGCCACGAATATTTGAAATGACATCTTCTCCCAAAGGCGCAAATGGCGCGAGATCAAAATCATCGAAAGAAGCCATAAGGTCTAATGTGGTAGCATTCGCGCCATTATTAATGTTACCATTAAGGCTAAACTTTTCAGCCCCTCCTTGATTTATCCAAGAATTTACACCGAATTGCGTAAGATTATTATTGCCAAAGATGACCAACTCCATATCGCCCATCACCATCTCGTTAATGGAAAAGTCATTGATCAGCATACTGGAAGAAGGTAAATATTTACCATCTTTTTGAAGAATATTTAAGAATCCGTTCACCTGTCCATCAAGCTGCAAGCTATCGATAGATGGTGTGATTTTATCTAGGGAAACAATTTTAAATCGAAGCTCTAGGTCTTTATAGGTAGAATCGGCCAACTCACCTCTCAGCTGTATCTGTTCTCGATTGTTGTTATCCATAACGACCTCATCAATTTTAATACTATCAAGCGTACGATTTATGATGACCTTGTTCTTTTTATCACCTGCCTTATTCAATACCCATTTATTGCCCTTGAAATTGACATCAGAAGTCTTTAACCCAATAACTGATTTATTCTCTTCATTGAAAGTATGGTAGAAGTTCAAATTATAACTATCGTTCAATTGGCTGCCTCCTTTAAACTCTGTTCTAAAAAACAAGGTATCTTTTAATGTGGTATTGATAAGATTAAAATCTTTTACATCATAATAAACCGTTGACATATCCTCAACTGTCAAGAAGGTATTGAACAGCGGGTTCTTATTGTCAATGACCAATTCTACCGTGTTAAATTTGTTTTTGAACGCTTCAATATTGGGGGATTTAAATGTGAGTTTAAAATCACCTCCATCCGACTTTATTTTTCCGCGAATGAACGTGTCGGGCCCGAAATTAACTTCCGGAAAAAAGACATCCACTATTTTGTTGTAGATGCGAAAATTGAAATCGAGGTTTTGGCCTTTTGAAATCTCATAAGGTCGGTAATTGGTATAGATGCTTCCTACGGAATTCTGCAATAGTTTACCCAACTCCCTTACCTTAAAATTTCCCTTCATGTATCCAGTAATAATATCAGGGGAAATGATTTGAATATTGCGCAAACTATCTTTTTCAAAAGTGGAAGAAATTGCAAAATCATCAAAACGATAACTATCGTTTTGATTTTGAAACTGGGTATTCGAAAATCGAATAGCACCCACGATATTATCCAAAGTATTTCCGACAATATCCATACGAACATCCCCTTTAAAAATGGAGACCTCATCACGAATAAAAATCAGGGTTTATAGGTCGGCATAATCAACTGAAGCGATAAAGTTGAAATTATTTTCTTCTTGACTAAAATCGGCAAGACCCGTAAAGTTTAGTTTTAAATTCTCATCGTTGCTTATCAATGACCCGTCAAAAAGTTCTTCTTTAATGATACCTGAAACCTTGACATCTTTATATTCATAACCATTGAACGTTATGGAATAAATGTCGCCTATGGCTTCGGTATTCAGGTATTCCGCGATAAAACCACGGCCTTCGACATTTACATCCAACGTGGTTTTACCAAATTTTGGGTCTTCAATAAAATCGCCTAAATCAAAATCTATCAATGAAATAAAACCAAGATAAGAGGCGTCATCAATATCATTGATATTGGTCATTTGAAGATCGGAGTAACTACTGCCGATGGCCGTGTTCAAATTGATTTTTGCATCTATGGAAGATTCCGTGATCTGTGCATCCCCTCGAATGGTAAATTGCCCGAACTTTTTAAAGGATGTTGGTAAAATATTCTGACTCAGTATATTAGGTAAAATTGCACGTAATTGGTAGTAGTTTGACGTAACATTTTCCATCTGTGCATCGATTTTAAAGGGTTCCGCATCATTGAACATGTTTCTTAAACCAAAGTCACCTCGAATCCCCGTATTATCAGACACCAAAAACAATTCATTAAACTGTAAATCGTTCAAAACACCACTCACTGATGTTGAAAATAATGCTGTTCTATTTTTTCCAAACTCATTAAAATATGTATTAACTTCGTTAAAAGCGACCTCGGCGTCTTTAAACGATGCTGAAATTCGAACCTTGTTCAAAAAATCGGCAAAATCCTTACGATTGTAATCAAAGACAAGTAACCCACTAATTTTTGATTCTGGTGTTTGAATTGCTAAGGAATCAAACCGCATTTGCTGTTTGGTGTACTTGAACCGTGTCGATAAGTTTTTGACATCGATCCCCCTTTCACTGGTAAGCGACAATGCATCAATCTGAACCGATACTTCTGGCCCAAGTATTTCAAAATCGGTTGAAGCAATCTCTAAATTCTTAAAGTCAAGAATTCTCGGTTTTTCGACGTTATCGTCACTCAGTCGATATCTACTATTTTCTATAGTAATCTCGCTAGATGACATAAGGAAAGGAGGGGTGCCCGGGTCCCTAGGTTTGCCATCATCCAACTTATCTACAAAAACATCAAGATTGGTCTCAGTTTCACCCTTATATGTCTTCATGTTGAAGAAAAGACCATCAACATCCATCTCGCTAAATTCCAAATCTCCATTGACCATATTTCCTAAATCAAGAATAGATGTTGATAATTTTTCGATATGAATCAGGGTGTCTTGACGATAATCCTCTACGTAAATATCTTTAATAGTGGCCCCTAGGGTGAAAGGAGAAAAATGAAGACGTTCGATGGTAATATTGGTTCCAAACTCCTCATTCAATGTCTCTGTGGCATAGAGGGCCAATTTGGTCTGCACAACAGGAAGCGAAAAAACCAAGGTCGCCAGCACTCCTACCAACAATAGAAGAAGTAAGATCCTGAGTCCTATTTTCCTTAGTTTTCCGATAGCGCGTTACCTTTTATCTTTGCAGGACAAATTTTGTTCCAAAGCAATTGAATTCTTCCAAAAAATATATTTTGGCCATTGAATCGTCTTGTGATGATACCGCGGCGGCCGTACTTTGTAACAACAATGTACTCAGCAATATTGTGGCCACACAAGAAATTCATGAGCAATATGGCGGCGTGGTTCCAGAACTTGCGTCAAGGGCACATCAACAAAATATAGTACCTGTGGTGCACCAGGCACTAGCCAGCGCAAATATCGATAAAAAACAACTCTCCGCCATAGCCTTTACGAGAGGTCCAGGGCTACTGGGTTCGCTATTGGTGGGCACGTCATTTGCCAAATCATTGGCTATGGGGTTAGGTATTCCACTCATCGAGGTCAACCACATGCAAGCGCATATTCTTGCCCATTTTATTAATCATGAGCACGAAAACCCACCTACATTTCCTTTTTTAGCGATGACGATTAGTGGCGGGCATACCCAAATCGTAAAAGTCAATAGCCCATTTGATATGGATATTCTAGGCGAAAGTTTAGACGATGCCGTGGGTGAAGCCTTTGATAAGAGCGCGAAGCTTTTAGGATTACCTTATCCTGGCGGTCCATTGATAGATAAATATGCCAAAAAGGGAAATCCAACGGCGTTTAAGTTTCCAAAGCCAAAAGTTGAGGGTCTTAATTTCAGCTTTAGTGGTCTAAAGACCAGTATCCGCTATTTTATTGAAAGAAATAAGAAGTCAAATCCAGATTTTGTCAAAACTCATCTTGAAGATATTTGTGCTTCTATTCAGCATACCATCGTTGAAATTTTAATGGACAAATTACAAACTGCCTCAATGGAAACAAAAATCAAACAAGTTGCCATTGGTGGTGGAGTTTCTGCAAACTCAGAAATTCGTCAGCGCATTAAAGCATGTGAAAACGAGTTGGACTGGAAAACGTTTATTCCCAAATTCGAGTATTGTACTGACAACGCAGCAATGATAGGTATTGTTGGATATTTTAAATATCTTAAAAAAGATTTTGTGCAGGCTGATATAGCTGCGAAAGCACGATACCTTCTGTAAAATGGCTTATAATATTGATTTGGCAAAGCGTATTGGGATATGCTTGGACTTATTTCAAGAACAGTTTACCCAAAAGAAAATGTTCGGTGGCATTGCATTTCTATACAAGGGTAAGATGGCCATTGGCGCAATAAACCAAGACCTTATGGTTCGGGTGATAAGTGAAAAGATGCAGACACAACTGGAGAAGAAATCAGTACGCCCCATGGATTTTACCGGAACACCCATGAAGGAGTTCATTTTTGTGTCAGAAGAAGGGTATCACAGTGAAGAACAACTGCTCGCTTGGGTTGAGCTAGGACTTGAACACGCAAAATTAAAACTCGGAGAATAATGCAACTTTTTTACAATCCTTCGTTAGACAATAGCTTCAAACAGTTCTTTTTTACCCCTGAAGAAAGCAAACATATCATAAAGGTGCTTCGAAAAGCTGAAGGAGACCTATTGCATATTACCAATGGCCGGGGATCTTTGTTCGAGGCTCAACTACTGGAAGCGAACCCAAAAAAGTGTAAGGCCCAAATCATTGCTGAAGAACGAACCATTAACAGATTACACTCACTTCATATTGCCATCGCCCCAACAAAAATGAACGACCGTTTTGAATGGTTTTTAGAGAAAGCTACTGAAATAGGCATCAATGAAATTACCCCGATACTTTGTAAGCATTCAGAGCGAAAAACCATAAAACCCGAACGCCTTGAACGGGTATTGCAATCTGCCATGAAACAGTCGCTACAAACCTATCTACCAAAGTTAAATCCCCTTACGTCTTTTGAACAATTCATTTCGTCGGCCAAGGGAGAACTGCAATTTATTGCACATTGCCACGAAGGTGAAAAACTAGACTTGAAACGCCGCACCCAAGCCGATAAAGATGTTCTTGTTTTAATAGGCCCTGAAGGCGATTTTTCAAAAAGTGAAGTAACCCTAGCTATCGATAATGGTTATCGCCCCATTTCACTGGGTAGAAACCGTTTGCGTACTGAAACGGCTGGAATAGTAGCCTGTAGTACGGTTGCCATGATGAATTCTTAAGTTACAAAGAAGCTTTAGCAGCCGCAGTAATATCAAGATTAGAATTTTCTAATAGCACAATCAGTTTCAAATCTTTTTCTAATTGAAACTTAGATGAAAGCGCGATACTTGTACTTCCCTCAAACGTATCGACAGGAATATACTTTTCTGCTATAACAATATTTGAATTCTTTAGTGTTCGATTTCTGTTTTCGCCTCGCTTTACCACCGTTATTTTTTCGTTCAGAACCAAAACGGCTCGCAATACCTTATTTTCAAGGGTGCCTTGAATTTTATATTCAAAAGAGACAGTCTGTTTTTCTCTGTCAATTGCTCTCAATGTAATATGATTCGAGGCCTTAATTGTACCATATTCTTTTATTTTCGCATTCAATTTTGTTGCATTTGAACCAACCAAATGTTCCTTTCCGTTGATGACCAACTCAGGGGTATAATTGCTCGAATATTGAAACTTAGTGTTGTACTCCCTTTGTTTCTTAGTGAATTGCGATTTACTAAATGGGTCTTCCCAACCAATATAATTCCAATAGTCAACATGGTACGATAGGGCAAAAACCTCATCTGGATGTTGTCGCTTGGCCTTATCAAGCAAAACATCGGCCGGTGGGCAGCTTGAACAACCTTGGGAAGTAAAAAGCTCCAAAACCACAATAGGATCATAACTTCCTTTTAAGGTGGCTGTATTTTTCAATCGCGAAGCTTGAAAAATGGCCAAAGAGCCCAACGCTAAAAAAAGTCCACTTAAGATTAAAATTTTCTTAATCATGATTTATGCTAACTTTGATTCTATCGTTTATTCGTAGATACATGAAACAGCTTACAGTGCTGATGGGCTTTTTAACTTTTTTTGTGATTCCTTATGGGTTTTCGCAAGAAATAGCCGTTTTAAAATATGGTGGTGCAGGTGATTGGTATTCCAATCCAACAGCTTTACCGAATCTTATTGCTTTTTGCAATCAGAACATCAATACACGAATTGCTCCAAAACCCGAAACGGTGGAAACAGGAAGTGAAGACCTTTTCTCCTATCCATACATTCACATGACGGGGCATGGCAATGTCTTCTTTACTAATGACGAAGCCGATATTTTAAGATTGTATTTGATGAGCGGAGGATTTCTACATGTTGACGACAATTATGGTATGGAACCTTATTTACGAAGGGAATTAAAAAAAGTCTTTCCAGAAAAGGAGTTGGAGGAATTGGGAAAAGATCATCCCATATTCAACCAAAAGTACCGTTTCGAAAATGGGTTGCCCAAAATACATGAGCACGACGGAGAACGCCCGCAAGCTTTGGGAATATTCCATGAAGGTAGGCTGTTATTGCTTTTTACCTTTGAAAGTGATTTGGGTGATGGTTGGGAAGACCCCTCAGTACACAATGACCCGGAAGCCATACGAATTCAAGCGCTTCAGATGGGCGCAAACATCATTCAATACGCATTTTCTTCATGAAATCAGATGCAAAGACCATTGCTGGTGGTATTTTAAGGGCTGTAGGTATCATCGTGGCCATCGTCTTCGCCTGCTACTTTTTATATCTCATTCGTTCGGTTTTGGCCTATCTAGCGATGGCGGCCGTAATCGCATTATTGGGTAGGCCAATTGTTCTTTTTCTGAGAAGAAAGGTGAAATTTCCCAATACATTGGCGGTAGTCTTTACGATGCTATTGCTCTTGGGCATCTTCATAGGCATATTGGCATTGTTCATTCCATTAATCAATGAGCAAAGCAGAAATCTTTCGCTATTGAACATACAAGACCTGAAAGAGAACCTTAATACGCTCTATTTGGAGATTGTTGAATACTTCGGATTGACTACCAGTAATGTGAATGAAATGATTAGAGACTCCGATTTGGAGAAAAATGTTCTTGACGGACTCAATCTAAATTTCATTCCAAACTTTTTGAATTCTTTCCTTAATATTCTTAGCAACTTTAGTATCGGTTTATTTTCTGTTCTTTTTATCTCGTTTTTCTTTTTGAAGGATAGTAAATTAATGCAAAACGGATTATTGACGTTTATCCCGGATGCAAAAGAAGGTAATATGGTAAAGTCTATTGATACGATAAATAATTTGCTTTCAAGATATTTTGGCGGAATACTATTGCAACTCTTTATCCTCTTCGTTATTTACACCGTAACCTTATTAATCGTTGGGGTTGAAAATGCCATCGTTATCGCTTTTCTCTGTGCCTTGTTCAACATCATACCTTATGTCGGGCCAATCATAGGAGGGGTCATTATGATTACACTTACGATGACAAGTTATTTAGGTGCAGATTTTAGTGCTGTTATTTTACCGAAAGCACTTTACGTTTTTATCGGATTATGCATTGGTCAATTAGTGGATAATTTCTTTTCCCAACCCTTCATATTTTCGAATTCAGTCAAATCGCATCCGTTGGAAATCTTCTTGATTATTATCATTGCCGGATTACTTTTCGGTGTGGTCGGAATGGTCATTGCAGTACCAGGCTATACCGCCATTAAAGTTATTCTAAAGGAATTTTTAAGTGAAAACAGCATTGTAAAAAAGTTGACCAAAAATCTATAGTGTCACTTTGAATAAAAATATTTTAAATATTGGTCCTCAAAGTTTTATAGAAAAAAAATGGGATACTGACATCATGTCAGTTTTACTACAAAAACCACAATTTCAAGGCATTACCCAAAAAGAACTAGCTCAGCAGCTAGAAGGTAAAAAAAAGAGTAGTCAAAAGCTTCCAACCTGGTTTGGCACACAAAATATATACTACCCCAACAAGCTCAATATTGAGCAGGCCAGTTCGGAACGATCAGCAGCGTATAAAAGCCAATTGGTATCAGGTGAAAACCTTCTGGACATGACAGGAGGTTTTGGAGTAGATAGCTATTTTTTTTCAAAAAAAGTTGACCGTGTTTGGCATTGTGAAAAGAATAAGGACCTATCCGAAATCGCAGCCCATAATTTTAAGGTCTTAGAAGTGACCAATATCTTGTCAAGTGCTCAAGATGGTATCGAATTCCTAAAAGAGACCCCACGACATTTTGATTGGGTTTATATCGACCCTTCACGTCGTGATTCATCCCAATCACGTGTCTTTAAATTAGCCGAATGTGAACCCAATACACCCCAACTTCTGGATACGATTTTTTTAAAAACCAATAACCTGCTTTTAAAAGCGTCTCCCCTTTTGGACATCACCCAAGGTATTTCTGAATTAACGTTTGTAAAAGAAGTTCATGTCGTCGCGGTAAAAAATGAGGTAAAAGAACTCTTGTTTTTTTTAGAAAAGGATTTTATCGGGGATGTCCTCATAAAAACCATCAACCTAAAGGGTGATAAAAAAGAAACGTTTGAATTCTTTCGAGAAGAAGAAAGCTCTGCATTATCTGCTATTGGAGCCGTTGAACAATACTTATATGAACCAAACGCTGCTATTTTAAAGGCCGGCGCATTTAGATTTGTTGGCAAGACCTATCAACTCAAAAAACTACACCCCAACACCCACTTATATACCTCAAAGGTTTTAAAAGGCTTTCCTGGCCGTATTTTAAAAGTTCAAGATGCAGTGCCTTACAACAAAAAAGCAATAAGGGCCCTAGGCATTAATAAGGCCAACATTACCGTTCGCAACTTTCCTGAATCCGTTGCAGACCTTCGTAAAAAATACAGACTTAAAGAAGGCGGTGAAACCTATCTATTTTTTACTACTGTAGCAGATGGCAAGCGCATAATATTGCGCTGTATCAAAGTTTTATAACATAAAACTTACGTCAAATTAAACTTGACCACCAATAGCCGTTGTTTGTTAACATAACAATCCTATTCCCTTAATCCCCACTTTGATTTCGAGTTTGACCTTTACTGCTTAATCTAAATTGAACACAATGAAAATCACGAAAAAAATAAATGTTTTTAGAGCGCTCTTTTTGGGAGCTTTGATAATAATGGTATCCTGCGATGGCGAAGACGGCATGGATGGCATGAACGGAGTTGATGGCGCGGATGGTGCTAACGGAATAGACGGTATAGAAGGTGCAGATGGAACGGACGGAATTGATGGTGAAGGGTTAACGTTCTTTTCCACCTTATCCCAAATAAGTTTAGGTGATGGTGTACCAGAAATTTCGGCTTATGATGCCAATACACAACAAGTTTTCTCTACAAATTCAGATGCGGCAGAGGTTGATGTTATCGATATTTCAGATCCCGGCAACCCAGAACTTATGATGGCCATCGATATTACTGCTTTTGGAGGTAATGTAAACAGTGTTGCTTGTAAAAATGGTATGCTGGCCATTGCAGTTGAGGCGGCTACGGCTACTGACAATGGCTCTATTGTTGTCTTTGAAACAACAAATCTTACTACACCCATGGCACAAATTACTGCCGGTGCCCTACCGGACATGGTAACATTTACTCCAGATGGCACCTACATATTGGCAGCCAATGAAGGAGAACCAAATGATGAATATACTATAGATCCCATAGGCTCAATTACCGTTATTGAAGTAGAAACCATGACACCTACGCAAGTTTTCTTCGACAGTTTTAATACAAATGAAGAGGCACTCGAGGCAGAAGGTTTTCGTGTATTTGGACCTGGGGCAGATTTAAGTACCGATGTGGAGCCCGAATACATAACGGTTTCATCCGATTCTCAAACTGCTTTTATTGCACTACAAGAAAACAATGGTATCGCTAAGTTGGATATCGCTTCTAAAACCATTACCGATATCTACCCTTTGGGAACAAAAGACTATTCGGAGATAGCTTTTGATTTAAGTGATGAAGATGGAATAATCGGTAATTTGCAGACTTGGCCTGTCTTAAGTTTCTATCAGCCAGATGCGATTGATTATTTTGAAATAGGCGGAACTGGCTATATCATCACTGCCAACGAAGGCGATGCACGCGATTACGATGGGTATTCAGAAGAAGAGCGAGGTGACGATTTAACCCTAGATCCAACCGCGTATCCGGATGCCACAAGCTTGCAATTGCCAGAAAACCTAGGACGTTTAAAGGTTACTACGGCCAATGGCGATACTGACGGTGACGGTGATATTGATCAGATTTACGGTTATGGTGCACGGTCCTTCTCCATTTGGTCAACTTCGGGAGAATTGCTTTTCGATTCAGGTAACGAATTCACATTGATGGGACTCTTTGATTATGGAAATTATCCTGAAAACAGATCGGATGACAAAGGAACAGAGCCCGAGGCCGTAACTACATATTCCGATGGAACTGACACCTTTGCTATTATCGGATTGGAAAGAAGTGGGGATGTATTGGTGTACAATATCAACGACATTTTTAATCCTCGATTTGTTCAAAGATTACGGAATACTTCTCCTGAAGGGTTATTGGTGGTCAGTCCAGAAGACAGTCCTAACGGAAGAACCTTATTAATCGTTTCGAATGAATTTCCTGGCAATGCCAGTTTAAACATATATTACAAGTAAAAAAGAAGGCAATCATCCTATTTCAAATAAAAACGGTCCAAGCTGAAGCTTGGACCGTTTTTATATCTTTTTTAATTGCACTCCCAGACAAAATCTTCCACTGTGAACCTACTCCCACCTGAAAGATTATAATGCCACCATTCGGTTCGAATTCCCCAAAAACCATTGGCCTCCAAGGTCTCTTTAAGTAATCTTCGATTGTCTAGAATCTCTTGGGGCAAATCGGTGTAGTCGTGATAGGCACGTTTACCAAAAAAATCAAATTCAGTACCCATATCCAATTCATTTCCTTCACTATCCACTAAAGTGACATCGACCGCACCTCCTTTATTGTGAATCGACCCTTTCACCGGATTTGCAACATATTGCGGATTGGGAAGAATCTTCCACATCTTGTGTTGCACGGAATTAGGTCGGTAACAATCAAAAAACTTTATCCTATGGCCTTCATCCATAAAAACTTTATTTACGGCAATCAGTGCCTTGGCCGTCTTTGCCCTTACGTAACACTCTGCGCAATCGTAGACCTTTTCCTTTAAAAAGTTGTTTTTGGTGGCATAACGTAAATCGTAAACGAAATCTTCACTGAAATCGGCCAATCGAACAAAAGTGGTGTCGGCAATACCTTCAAAAGACTTCATGGGAATTTCTTTTTGGGTGCTATCTGGAGGCATTATCTTCTGCACTACTGAAATCGTGTCAGTATTATTAGCACGCGGGGTAATCTCATGTTGCTTTTGGTGCCTGCACCCAATAAGGAAGCAACCTACTAACCCCAATAAAAAGCCATACACCATTTTGGTGAGTAACCGAATTTGCCAAAAACGTATATTTAGGTTATTTTTTTTCATCAATAACTTTTTTGGTCTTCAAGTCATAGCGATCCCCCGCTTCAAGAAAATAAAATGTTTTTCCATTGGTTTCCATTGGGGTTTTGTATTCAGTACCTTCCCTAGACCAAAAAGTACCATCATACATGAGCACATAGCTTTTTCCCAATACTTTAAAAGTTCCCTCTTGAACAACAATTGCGGTACTTTCATCAATCCCGATTCCCAAAAGATGGGGTTTCTTCTCCAGAATGGAAAGAATATCGAACTGTCTGTTTCTAGCCAATACATGTTGGTCGATGGCCACATTGTCCAAAAAAGCAAAACCTTTTTCATGGTCACCCATCATTATTTGATTGGTTTTGGTATCGCCCCTTACCAAATAAGAGCCTTGTATAGTGGCCCCTGCCGAAGTTCCCCCTATGACACCCCCTCTATCCAATACATCCCAAAACGCTTTTTCTGTCGCTGTGTCTAAATAAGAATCTGCCAGTCGCCATTGTCTTCCACCGACAAACCAGACGCCGGTAGCATTTTTAAGGGGTTGAACAAACTTTTTGGAGTTGGCCTCTTTTTTACTGTCCGTATGGAGTACAACCACATTTGAGGCCCCTTGGTCTGATATGATTTTCCCCCAATTATCATCATATTCCTTAAGGCCCGCTGCTGTAGGCACCACTACAATGGGGGCATCAGCACCTCCTGCCAGATCAATGAAAGTCTTAATGATTTCCTCTGGTAAAGCACCCCCTCCTGCTATGATGAGACTTCCATTATTTGGGTAAGTGACTTTAAGTGATGCTTCATTTTGTCCGTTCGCTATAGCGACCAAAAACAAAACGCCTATGCATACTCCTTTTTTCAAAAGCCTATTCATTATTCTATCAATTTTTGTTTGTTAAACCATGCATATAAGCTATCAAGGGCGTAAGCGCGACCCCAAGAATTGTGCCCTACCCCTTCATAACGGTCATAACGGACATCAAACCCAATTTCCGTAAGTTTCGAAACCATTTGGTCAGATTCTGAAACGGGAATGACCTTATCCTCTGCCCCATGAAATACCCATATGGGCATTTCTTTGTTCATCCAATGCGCGTACGGTAATGGTGCCATGCCGCAGACAACCGCCAATGCTGCAAATTTATCAGGATATTGAACTGCCATTTCCCATGCAGCGCTTCCTCCCCTACTCAATCCTGTTAGGTAAATTCGTTTTTTATCCACACGGTAATCGTCTATGATGTAATCCAACAGCTGATTGACCGCCCTTACATCCCACCATTGTTTCTCATACGGATTTTGGGGGGCCAATACCAAGAAGGGAAAAGGATATCCATCTGCCATCATTTTAGGCGGTCCGTTCTTGGTCAATTCATTGAGCTGACGGCCCGATTCCCCTCCACCATGTAAAAAGAGCAGTAATCCAAAATCTTTATTCTCTTCTGAAAAGTAGTTATCGGGCAGATATAGGTAGTACTGCAAATTTTCCGAAAGTTCGACCTGTTGCCTTCCTTCCACCAAATTGTGCTGTGATGCACACGACTGCATTAAAACCAAAAAAAACAGAATGACTATTGGTCTGGGCATATTATAAAAATAAGGAAGCTACTTCTTTCCATGAGGATACGCGCTCAAAATTTAATTGAAAAAATTCTTTTTCAAATAGAATAACTTCCACACCACTCGAATATTCTTTCCAAATTGGAAAATCTTACCATTCTTTTCAATAAGAAACAACTTTTGAAATTGGTTTATAATTAACAAAGTAAACCCTATAATCCAGTTTAGGGTTATAGGGTTTACCAGTAATCTAAAATACCACCTATCTTTTCTTAGGTAGAATGTAATGCACTAATTCATTTAAAAGCTTACCGTTAAACGCCCCCTAAGGAAAAAGGGCGTCCCTGGAGTAAATGTTATTTCTTCTATTGGATTCACTTCATTAAAGAGTCTTGTCTCTGTAGCAAATTGGGTTTCATTCCATTCGGTATCAAACAGGTTTTCAACAATAAGACCAAACGACCAATTTTTATTGAAGTTGTAGTTAATGTTCATATCCGTAACAAAATAGCCAATTGCAACAATTGAATTATTCTCATTTGCGGGCCTGTCATCTACATAGCGGTAATTTAGACTCCCTAAAAATTTACCCAAGTTACGCACTGTAAGACCACCGGCAGATGTAAAATCAGGAGCTAATGGGATAAAATCTTCCCCATCGGCTTCGTCAATACTTCTGGCTAAGGTGTAATTAACATCGGCATTTGCAAACAACCAATCGGTCAATTGATATCTCAGACCGAAATCAACACCATATCTCCTTGACCTTCCACTGGGTTCCACCACAGCCTCATCACCAACATATACAAATTCCTGCTCTAGACTCAGCCCCCATAGAGCAGCATTGATAATTAAGTTTGATAAAGGTTTGAACACCGTACCGATATCAGCACCAAAGGCAGAAGGTAACGTTTCTTCGGTAGCATTCTGGGCGTTGACAACCCTGCTATCATTAGAGTGGAAACCAAATCCGGCTTTGCCATATATTTGGAAGTTCTCACCTGGGCTATAAATGGCATTGAATTTTGGACTTACAATAACATCATTTTCCCGTAAACTAGAGAAGGTCGGTTGAAGGAAATCATTATATCCAAAGCTAAAATAGTCTAAACGAACACCAGGAATAAATGTCCAATTCTTGGTTTTGTAGGTCAAACTAGAGTAGGCGTAACCGTTCAGTTCGTCTACATCACCAAAGGCCAACCGTTCTAAAATTTCTGTTCGGTTTCTGGTTCGGGATAGTTGATTGTTGTCAACATCGTCATATCGAAAGCCCAATCCAGAGGTCAAACTTAATTGCTCATTATGGTTATCGGTGTGGAAATTCACATCATAAGCGGTTTCGGCACCTATAATGGTCCGACTCTCTACCTGTTGTATTTGATCTCCGTCAACCGGGTTGTTCAGGAAAAAGGTAAAGTTTGAAAACAATTCAAAATCGTATTTTGATAAATAAGCGTTCGTACGAATACGTTGATGTTCGTCCAGCTGTTTCATATGTTTTAACCAGATGTTAGAACGGCTTGTATTACCCCCTTCTGTGCTATCAATAGCACCAAATCGCGAAATCAAACCTTGGTCCACCGCTCGCTGAGGAATTTGCCCCGAAGCATCCCAACGACTTTGAAAATGTGAAATAGAAAGGGTCAGTTGCTCATCTTCATAGTTATTGTAGTTATAACGGCCAAGAATGTTCAACCGGTTAAAATTTTGTGAAGCATCAAAGACCCCATCGGTCAGAACAGCTTCAGAGGCAATATAGGCATTGCTGTATTCCCCTTCAGACACTTTTAAAAGACCAACTGCCCTCAACGTGTTGAACTGACCTGCTTCAACAACAATGGAACTGTTGTCAATCTTATCCTTAATGTTCAAATCAAGATAACCAGCTGTATTAAAATTTCCTTTATCGGCGTAATATAGCCCTTTTCCAAAATCGATGTTATCAATGATTTCCGGTATTAGAAAATGTAGGTCAGAATAACCTTGACCATGTGCGTGTGAAGGTAAATTTACTGGTAATCCGTCTACATTGATCGCAATATCGGTACCATGGTCAATATCAAAACCCCTTAAAAAAATCTGTTCTGCTTTTCCACCACCGGCATGTTGACCAATAATAAGTCCTGGTACTTTGCGCATAATCTCTTGTGAAGATTTTACCGGATTTATTTGAACATCGACATTAGCTAATTCTGTCAATGGATTTGTTTTGGAAAGGAGCGTAACTTGATTTAACGATACTGCTTCCCCCAACAAAATAATTTTGATGGTCGCGTCCAATTGACTTTCAACGATTGTTAACCGTTGGGTTCTAAAGCCTAGACTATTTATAACGACTTCATCCCCAATAGAAATGTCGTCGAGTTCAAAATAACCAGAGACGTTTGAGAAGGTGTAACCCCTAGTGGTTTGGTTAACAATGGATACTCCTTCAACAGGAACTCCTGATTCATCCACAATAGTTCCTTTTAAATCGTGCGCATGTATTGTTCCAATTACAAAAAATAAGTAGAGAATATAAATATAATTTTTCATTATTTGTTATTTAATGGCAACCTTCTGGTCAAGCAAATAAAAGTGATGCCCTTCCAATAAGAAGTGCTGCTTTTGTATTGTTTATGGAATTATGGTTGGGCATGAACTTGCCCAACTTTTCGTACCTAATCCTATTTGGATTAAGCATTACACATTACAGGTATCAATGTTTTGGGGAGGCACATAAATTATGGTGCGATAGCCTAGTAACACCTCTATTATATATTTCCATATCGTTACGGCAGGAGCACAAGTAACGTCAACATACCTTTTAAACTTTTGTTCAGAAATAATGTGTTTATCTACTTTCAACTTTAAAGAAGAATTTTTCATTGGACTTTTTTCCGATGAAGACTTTTCCAAAAAGGCGCCTAAAAAGTCAATGAAAAGGTGTTCATGCCCATGATCAGCTTCTATATGTTCGTGTGCTGTGTGAAATTCCGTACTCCTATAGGTAGTGTGCTCCAAAAAAGAAATGGGTGCTTCAATATAATGTGCGATGTTATGGCCAACCTCCCGAATTTCTTCGTGTAGGGGGGCAAGAACATAAAGGGTGCTCACTCCCACAGTCATAAAGACAAGGATAAAAGACTTATTTTTATTATTCTTTTTACGTTTCACTTAACTCTAATGCATGGAACCCAACAATCCTATATTGCTTATGGTTTATTACATAAACAAAGGTTAAATCAAAAGTTTTTAAGGTGCCAACCCAAAAAAAACCTGTTAAGTGGGAAATATGGGGGTTGAGAGGGACATTCTATAGTTAGAAGCCATTGTTTTAATGAAATTTTAATTGGCGTTGGTTCTTATCAGTAAAGATTATGGAAATTAGCGCTACATTTAAAAACACAGAAGAACACATTGCAAAGGCATAAGGTCTTCGGGTGTTACGATAGTATTAATTTTTTTGATGACCATGAAGACAGCTCCAATGACCCACAGCCAAATGATGATTTGGATGGGGCAGGAAATAGATTCCAATAACCCGATGTACAATATGCCCCTCACTTTTGAAATTAAGGGGAAAATTGATGTTGGCTGTTTTAAATTGGCTTTTCAAAGGCTTGTTGATTCTAACGATTCGCTAAGACTGTATATAGCAATTGAGGAGGATATACCCATTCAAGTATTTAAGGAAAAAGTAGAAAGTCCATTACAGTTCTTGGATTTTGTAGATAAAAAAAAACCAAAACTCGCTTGTAGAGAATGGTTAAATGGGGATAAAAAAATACCTTTTGATTTAAGTACCCTTTTATATCGTGCAGTCCTCTTCAAATTAGGCGAAAATCAATTCGTTTTCTATTTGAATCAGCATCATTTGATTACAGACGGTTGGAGCGTAAAGCTGCTTTATGATCAACTGGAGAGATATTATATAAATGCCATTGGCGAGGTGACTACCGATGAAAATGAATTTTTGACATTTGAAGCATATGCCAATAAGAATCCATTCCAACATGAATTGGAGAATTCTCCATATTGGAAAGCAAAACTTAGAAATACGCTTGAAAAACCCCAGCTATATGGGGTAAAGCGGAATCAAGTAAAAACAGACTCGACAAGGGTTAATTTTAAATTAGGAAAGGATAGAACTGAAAAATTAAAAGCATTTTCTTACGAAAAGGATATCAAAGGACTCACGATGGAATTAGCGCTATCCAACATTTTTTTAACGGTCATCTGCACGTTGATTTATAAGATTGGTAATCTAGAGAAGTTTTCCATTGGGATGGCTAATCATAATAGAAGTAGTCCAAAAGATAAAAAGACAATCGGGCTTTTTATGGAGTTGCTGCCCTTGAATATAGCTATAAATACCGAAGATAGTTTTATAGACATCTTTAAAAAAATACAACGGGAGTCCTTGGACGTTCTAAAGAATGCCATGATTTCCCGAGCGCCAATAGAATTGATGAAAACGTATAATGTGCTCTTCAATTTTATTCCTGCGATCTACCATGATTTTGCAGGAATCCCCACCAAATGTAATTGGTTGTTGGCCGATCATATTGATTCCAACCACCATATTCGACTTCAAGTACATGATTTCAATAACGAAGGAGATTACCAACTTCAATTTGATCTGAACAATGCCATTTTTTCTAAAGAGCAGTATGATTCCATTGGCCAACATTTTATGGCAATACTGGATGCATTCGTAGCCAATAAAAATCAAAAAATACAAGATGTATCGATAATAACGCCTCAAGAAATTAAAAAAATAGCAACTTGGAACAATACAACCGTAGTTTATGAATCTGGTGAAACCTTGCTTGATAAATTTGAAGCGCAGGTTCTTGAGAATCCTAAAAATACAGCCCTTGTTTTTGGTGAGATGTCCATGAGTTATCTTTCATTTAGCAAGAAAACAAATCAGGTAGCCCATTTTCTAAAACAGCAAGGTGTTGGGCAAAACCACATTGTTGCGCTCTGCTTGGACAGATCTTTTGAGATGATGTTTTTTTTATACGGTATCTTGAAAGCAGGAGCGGCCTATTTGCCCTTGGACACTGCAACACCTAAGAAAAGGGCAGAATACATCTTAAAAAATTCCCAAGCCAAAGTCTTTTTCCATCACAATACAGATTGGAATAATATGGATACGGGAATTACAAGCTCCTATAACATTCGTTCTCTGACGGATACTTTAGAAACCTTCCCTGAAACACAACCTAGAGTAAATGTTCAGCCGGATGATATGGCATATGTTATTTACACCTCAGGAAGCACTGGGGAACCAAAAGGGGTTATATGCCATCACAAGGGAATCTGTAACCGATTGAATTGGATGAACAACGATTATCCAGTTACTGAAAAAACCGTTTTTCTGCAGAAAACACCGTTTACTTTTGATGTTTCGGTATGGGAGCTTTTTTGGCCTTTGCAAGTCGGGGCCAAATTGGTCATTGCGCAACCTGGTGAACACTTGGATCAAGATAGCCTTCTTAGTGCTATAGCTACCCATAATGTTAACATTATACATTTCGTGCCATCTATGCTAAATATATTTATTAGTACAAGGGATGTAGAATACCGAGGTGCAAGTTTGAAAAGAATATTCTGTAGTGGAGAAGCCTTGGCAATGAGCACAGTTAAAAATACCCATGAGAAACTTTATGCTGAATTGTACAATCTTTACGGCCCCACAGAAGCATCAGTTGATGTAACGAGCTGGCATTGTAAAAAAGGGGATTATTTAAATGGCGTACCCATTGGTCATCCCGTTGCTAATACCAAAATATATATTCTGGACCACGACCTAAATCCTGTTCCTATTGGAGTTGTGGGTGAACTTTATATTGCCGGAGTTCAAGTGGCCCATGGGTATCTGAACAAAGATCAGTTGACCAGAAAGCGTTTTTTAGAAGATTCATTTTCTAATAATTCTGATTCGAAATTGTACAAAACTGGTGATTTGGCTAGATATCGAATGGATGGTGCTATTGAATACATGGGAAGGACTGATACCCAAATCAAATTAAGAGGGTTACGCATAGAGCTTGGCGAAATTGAAAAGTCGTTAGAAAGCTATCCGGGCGTTAATCAAGCAGTGGTTAAGGTCATTCATCAAAACGAACAAGAATATTTAGCTTCCTATTATAGTGGAAACACAATTGAGGAACGTGATTTAAGAATTGCTCTTGAAATATATTTACCCAAATATATGGTGCCCTCCTATTATGTTCATTTAGATACTTTTGAATTTCTTTCAAGTGGAAAAATCAATAGAAAAAAGCTTCCAAATATTACTCTCCAGGCCCTAGAAGATAAAAGAACCTATATGGGACCCAGCAACGAATTTGAGGAAATCATTGTAGAAGTTTGGAAAGAGGTCCTTAAAGTAGCTCAAATAAGCATTGACGATGACTTCATTCAAATTGGAGGTAACTCCCTGAATGCCATGGTTATTACATCAAGGTTAAAGGAATCTTTTGAATTAAATGTTTTAACACTTGCAGATATTTTTAAGTATCCTACAGCCAAGACATATGGGAAATATGTGGAAAGTATATTAATTCGTTTGATGGAAGAAGGTTAGTATAGAATCGTTCCTCCTCTTTATGATTTCAATAATATTCTTTTTAAAAACCGGCCTCCTCTCAGCTCAATAATTTGATGCGTTACATGAGAATATATTATTATCAGAATCATTGTGAAAATTAGTATTAAAAGTTGGTTTGCATTACTATTTTCCAATTTTAACAATATAAAAGACGCTTTGGGTAGAATCATCAATATGAGAAAATGATTCAAATAAATAGAATACGATATCTTTCCTAAGTATTGAATTGGTTTACTTTCCAACATAGAGGTCAACAACCCTTTGGACACCAATAAAAAATAGATAAACATAGCAAATACAGGGGGAACCAAAAATTCAAAATAGAATTTTAAATCTGTATTCTTATAGTTATGCAAAAAATAAAGCATGAGTATAATAATTAAAGGGAACAAAAGCTCAAGATTCTTCTTGATTTTTATTTTTTTAGGATTTAATTTCCATACAAAGTAACCCATTAAAAAAGAGATAAAGCTTCTTAAATATCCATAGTCTGACATTTTAAATAAACTACCTTCATAAATCAAAATAATACTGGCAAAACCTATTACCAAACCAAAAATTACTGACTTAACTATTTTTTTTTCTCCTGTTAGTCCAACAACCAAACCAAATAGAATATAGGTAATCATTTCGGCAGATATTGACCAAGAAGGAGAATTCATACCACCGTTTTCTCCCCCTAAAATAACCGTTGAGTTAGTGAAAAGTAGAGCGTCCAAAGTTTTGATTAGCATTGCATCAAAGGACACACTCGAATCTATTACATCAGGAAATAGGTTTAATGCCAGTAATCTAAACAAAAAATAAATCATTACAGTATAAAAAAGCAAAGGGTACAGCCTAATGAATCTTTTTTTAACATATGTAAAAAACTGTTCCCTTGACCCTATCTGATTGTAATTATGTGAAATTACAAAACCACTCAAAACAAAAAAGAAATCCACAAATGCATATGATTCTCGGATAATAAAAAAACGATAAAAATATATAGGTAAAAACTCCTGGAGGTAATGATATAATACTATCATTAAACTAAAAATACCGCGCAAACCGTCTAATTTTATAAACCTCATTGATAGAAGAAATATTTGGCTAAAAAATTGAAGTTGTTTTTTGATAGTTAACAAAGAAATTCTACTTCCCTAACATCAGATATTCTTTGATATGATTGACTGTCATAAAATTCTCAATAGTCATATCTTCAGGAGGTATGGCTACTTCAAATTCACTTTCAATAAATACCACTAATTTCATGATTCCCAAAGAGTCTATCAAACCACTCTCCAGTAGGTTTTCATCTGCCGTTAATGGGTCGTCCAATTGCTCATACAGCAGGTTATCCGTTATATACGCTATTATTTTATCGTTCATACTTACTAAAGGTTAATTTATGCGCAATGGCTTTTCGATCAATTTTCCCAGTTCCTGTTCTTGGAAACTCCTTCCAGATTTCAATCTGCTCTGGAACGGCATAGGGAGGCAAGTGTAGTTTGCAAAACAAATATATTTCTCCAACGTCTAGGGCCCTATTGTCTCTTGGCAAGACCGTGGCCATCAATACTTTTTCATCATTATTTTGGTTAACAACTACAGCTACTTCGGCCACATCTGCTATTCTTAACAAGGTGTTTTCAACCTCGTCGATTTCAATCCGAAATCCCCGAATCTTAATTTGGCGATCTTTCCTGCCTAAAAACAAGAGCTCACCTTGTGTGTTTAATTGTACCAAATCTCCAGTTCTGTAATACACGGCATTCGCACCGGGAACAATAGTCTCTTGATATAACAAAGCCTTGGTCAGTTCGGGATTGTTCCAATAGCCCTTCATCATGGTGCCAGACCTTATAACCAAAAGCCCGGGCTGACCCTCGCTCACTTCTTTGTCATTTTCATCCAATATTTTGTATTCCGTATTTTTCCAAACTCTTCCGATGGGTATGGGCGCATCTGATTTTGGAGCTGTCCTTAAATTATAAAAAGTACATTGATTTACTTCCGTAGGGCCATAAACATTGCCGAAGGTTTTTCCTTTCCAAATACCCATTAGGCTTCGAAGATGTTTTGTTGGAAAGACCTCCCCGGCAAACAACACCCATTTCAAGGTATCAAAATCCTCATTTTTCAACAATCCCGTTTGTAGGAGTTGTATCAAAATCAACGGAACAGAATACCATGCCGTTATTTTGGATTTTTTCAAGAAATCAACCAAACTAGTCGGCATTTTTAGGTGCATATCTGAAATAAGGGTGCAGGTTGCTCCGGCCAAAGGAGCCGCAAAGTAACCAAAAGTCGACATGTCAAAATGAAGGGGGGCGGTGGACCCCAAAACGTCACTCGTATCAAATTGGTATTGATCTACTACCAATTTGGCATAATTTAATGCACTATAATGGGTATGCATGATACCCTTTGGCGTTCCTGTGCTTCCCGAAGTGTACAAAATATAGGCTAAATCCTGTTCCATGATTTGCAAAGCAAGATAGTCTTTTAAGGATAGTTTGAAAATATCCTCCCATGAAAAACTCCAGGGCATATCCTCTAGTTCACAGCCGATAAGACAATCAACTTCGGTAGTTGTGGCTAGGAGTTTTTTTATTTTCCTGCTTTGGTTTTTGGTGGTGACAAGATGCTTAATGTTGCAATCTTTCAAAACAAAACGTGACCTTTCTATTGGAGCAGCGGGATCTAAAGGCACATAGCATCCTCCAGCTTTTAGAATACCATAAACCGCAATGGCAGATTCCAAACAACGATTCATATAGATGCCAACCCTGAAACCGCGTTTTACCCCCTTATCTTTTAAATGTTTGGCCAGTTTATTGGACTTCTCTTCCAGTTCTGAATGGGTTAGGGCACTAGATAGGAATCGAAAAGCATCCTTCCCGGGGAATTTTCGGGAATTAAGGGATACGATATCTACTAAGGAAAAGATCATAGCAACACTTGGTTTAAACGCCCAACAGACTTGCAATAATATTCCGTTGGATATCAGAGGTTCCCGCGTAAATAAGACCGCCTACGGCATCGCGCAAATTACGTTCCACTTCATTTTCTGTTAAATATCCAGCCCCTCCATGGGTACGAACCGCATCCAAACTTGATGCCACAAAACATTCGCTTAATTGTAGTTTTAGGAGCGCAGCTTCCATCATTGCGGATTTGCCCTTACTCTTTAACCACGCTACTTTATACAAGAGTAACCTAGAGGTTTCCAATCGCAATTTCATATCGGCAATTCTATGGGACACCGCCTGAAAATTCCCAATGCTTTTTCCAAATTGTTTTCTAGTTTTCGCAAATTGTATCGTTTCTTCCAGCTGTCTTTCCATGGCCCCAAGTTGGCAAGCAAGGATACTACATCTGTCATATTCCAGGGAGTGATTGGCAATGGACATCCCTGCTCCTTCTTTACCCAGAACGCTGGATGCAGGCACAAAACAGTCTTTGAATACCATATCCCCAATGGGGACGGTGCGCAGGCCCATTTTTTCTTTATTTGGTGATGTGGTAAATCCTTTGGTTCCCCTTTCCACTAAAAATGCCGTAATTCCCCATTTGCCCAATTTTGGATTGGTATTGGCAAAAACAAGAAAAACATCGGATATTGGGGCTAGACTTATCAAGCATTTTTTTCCATTGAGCACGTATCCTCCCGTTACCTTCTCGGCCATAGTTTGCATGCTGAATACATCCGAACCCGCATGCGGTTCCGTAAGGGCGTGTGAGGCTATCCAATTTCCTGATACCAAATTGGGCAAATAGGCGTTCTTCTGTGCTTCCGTACCAAAATCCACAAGTGGTAATTGAACCGTCCACATTTGTGCACTGAGTGCAAGGGGTAAGCCGTTGTCCTTGTAGCCATATCCTAAGCCTTCCATAGCTAATGTGGCCCTGACCATATCTATGTCCGCGTTGTCTTTATTGAAGTTCTTGGGAGCGGCCAATCCTTGAATGCCGAAAAAAGCACATTTGTTCCAATCCTTCCGATTGAACCTGCATGCTTTGTCATCTTCCACAAAAGAGGAATTCAAATTGGATTGGGCAAACTCTACAACGCTCTTTTTGTAGTCTAAAAGTTCTCGTGGAATAGAAAAATCCATATGCACTTTAAATTTAATGAAACGGTAGAATGGATATTACAAAAGAACCGCATATTCCTGTAGATGTTTTAAAAAGTTCGTTGAAGTGGGAATTTTAAAGTTAAAGCAGAAAAATTCAGGTTGTTTAGGCACCTTGAATTCCATAATTTCAGAAATTTTATCGTCTACCCTTGCGAAAGTTATCTTGATTAAGTGAAATTCATCGAAAAATAACAATTAATTGGGGTTAATATTGATAAAACAATTTTTTTAGTAGTGAATATTGTTACTTCAAAAATAACCAACCAGAGCATACTACTTTTAAAGTTCCCATTAAAATGCAAATATTCCACTTTAGCGTTTAATGTTTGGTCTTAACGAGTTTCGTTTTGACTAATGCCCCTGGTTATGTTCTTTTGTTGTCTAACAGACAAGAAAATCGAGATTAAAATGAAAAAAACTTTTTTCAAAATACTTTTTTTAATTGCCTTGATGGCACCTTTTTTTGCTTCCGCCCATGCAATTAACAGTAGTTACATTTTTCTGAATATTTATGAAGAAGATGGCATTCATGGACGCTTTGAATTCAATATCAATGAAATTAACAAAGTCTTTAATCTCAACCTACCCAAAGATGCAACATATGATGAAGTACAACCCCATATTGCTGCAATAAAAAAATACCTGCTCGAGCATTCCTCGCTGTCTTCCAATGGACAACAATATGAACTTGTTTATAAGGAAGTTGAAATGCGCGAAATCGACTATGGAAACTATGTGAAGCTTTATTTTTATTTGGAGAATTCCAAAGATATCCCAGAATCGATTGATGTATTCTTTAATCCAGCTTTTGAGGCTGATGACACGCACCGTGGTTTTCTGGTTGTAGAGCAAAATTGGAGAGATGGTGTGGTCAATAACGAAGCCATTATTTCCCTTTATTTTTCTCCAGAAGAAACTAAAGACACCCTTTTTCTAGATGATATGTCCATTTGGAAAGGTTTTTTAGGAATGGTAAAACAAGGTGTGTGGCATATTTGGATTGGACTTGATCACATTTTATTTCTAATCGCCTTGATATTACCTTCCGTACTGTATAGAAAAGAGGAAGCGACTGTTAAATTGACCAATAGTAACTTTTTTGGATGGTATCCGGTCCTAAAGTTCAAACCTGCGTTTATGTATATTTTGAAGATTGTTACCTTCTTCACTATTGCCCACACCATTACGTTGTCATTGGCCGCTTTGGAAATCGTTACCTTACCAAGTAGGGTGGTAGAATCTATTATAGCTTTTTCCATAGGCCTAGCAGCATTTCACAATATCATTCCGATTTTCAAAGGAAGGGACTGGATCATTGCCTTTATCTTTGGACTATTCCACGGTTTTGGTTTTGCAAGTGTTTTGGGAGATTTGGGGTTAACGAATACCTTTCTAACGTATTCTCTTTTTGGTTTTAACATTGGCGTTGAAATTGGCCAAGTTCTTATTATAGCTGGAATTTTCCCTATTTTATTCTTTTTAAGAAAAAAGAAAATTTACAAGGGAATCTTCTTTTACGGTTGTATTCTACTCATTATAATTTCTGCGTATTGGATGGTTGAACGAATTTTTGATGTTAATCTTGGGGTAGAAGATCAGATTAGAAGATGGCTGTATAAATTAGCCGTTGCTATAGGATTAAAGTAAATAGGTTTCTAAGCAGAATTTGATAAAAAAAGATTGATATAAATGGCATCTTTACTAGAGCAATGGAAAAGAAGGGACAAGGTTGGCGGCAATAGTGGTTTCGCTGCTATTCGAAAAATGCCCAAAGCGCTATTGGCTCCCCTATCCTATGGGCAAGAGCAGCTATGGTTTTTGCAAAAACTACATCCTGACAACCCATTTTACAATTATTGTGAATGCTATAATTTTGAAGGGAAACTGGACAGCGCCTCTTTTGAAAAGGCATTAGAGTATGTTCTAAAGGATTTTGATGTTCTTAGAAGCATCTATATCCCTGGAAAAGATGGGGAAATCATACAGACACTTAATGAATCACTTACCCTGAATTTGACTATTCATGATATTAGCAACCTCAGAGGAAAAGATTTAGAGCATCAAATTGAAAGCATCGGGTTAAAGGATGCATCCACATCGTTTTCTTTGGAAAAAGGCCCTTTGTATAAATTCTCTTTAGTAAAATGTTCTCATAATGAACATCGCCTTTTCTTGACGCTCAATCACATCATAACCGATAAATGGTCCATGATGGTCTTCCGTAAACATCTGGCCAAATATTATAGTGAA
The DNA here is from genome assembly GCA_050042945.1 of Croceivirga sp. Classification (GTDB taxonomy): domain Bacteria; phylum Bacteroidota; class Bacteroidia; order Flavobacteriales; family Flavobacteriaceae; genus Croceivirga. The sequence continues at coordinate 23,534 of JBHJJC010000064.1, read as the reverse complement.
CTAAGTTCCAATAAACCGCTTAGTAAGTTGAGGCCATCAATACAATATGTGGATTATGCCTACCATCAAAAAAAAATCGGAGTTCCCATTGCGCAGCTCGATTTTTGGAAAAAGAGGTTAGCAGGAAATGTTCAATCCCTGCTATTACCCCATGATTTCTTAAGACCCACTACCCTTTCGTATAGGGGAAGTCTGCAAACCCAGAAATATTCATGGGATTTCTCCCAAGATATTCTTGCCCTCGCGAAAAAGATGCAGGCCACACCCTACGTAATTATGTTGACAGCATATTACATCCTCTTACATAAGTTAAGCAAACAAACGACTATTGCCGTAGGTTCCCCTGTAGCCAATAGAAATGCAAAGGAATTGGAGGGGTTGATGGGGTTTTTTAATGACACCATTGTACTTCAGACCGAACTTGAAGAGGCAATGAACTTTGACCGATTGGTAACCCGAGTAAAAGAAGTCGTGCTAGAGGCTTTTGCAAATAAGGATGTACCTTTTAACATCTTGGTCAAAGAACTAATGCCAAAGCGAAAACTGAACATTAATCCATTTTTCCAAGTAATGTTCATTTATCACAAAGTTCCTGAAAAACCTTTCTTTTCAGAAGATCTTAAGGTCATGCATCATCCTTCGGAAGTCGGTGTGGCCAAATTTGACCTAACCCTTTATATAGCGGAAGAAGATGGACAGATTTCCTCTACCATAGAGTACATGTCAGATTTATTTGAAGAACACTCCATCCTTTCATTTCAAGAGCAGTTGAAAGCCGTACTTGAAAGGGTAATTATAGACCAGCAGGTTGACATTTCCCAAATTGAAGTGCGACCGCCGTCATTGTTTAAAATCGATGATGTTAGCAAAAAAGAAATTGTTACTGCTAATAACTGGGCATATGAAGGAAATTTTGCTATCCATGAGATCATCAATAATATAGCGGTTCAGTTTCCAAGTAAGGTGGCGGTCAGCTGTGGCCCTACCTCCATTACCTACCAAGATTTACTGGACAGATCAACAGCTATTGCAACTAAAATCGTTCAAAAAACCAAGGGTGAAAATCAGATCGTTGGTCTATGTTTGGACCGTTCGGTAGACTTGGTTATTGGATTATTGGCAATACTAAAAGCTGGAGCCGCTTATTTGCCTTTAGATCCAGAATACCCCAAGCACCGTATTGCTTATATGCTAAAAGATGCTGAAGTGAATTTTGTGCTTACGGAAGAAGGGTATGAATCGCGCTTTAATACGAATACGGTAGCGTACATTTCCATGATACCCCCATCCAGTACGGATTCCAATGTTGTTTTCCCCGAAACTACGCCAGATCATTTGGCTTACGTCATCTATACCTCAGGGAGTTCTGGAAAACCCAAGGGTGTGCCCATTACCCATGGGAATATCGTGAATTCCACTAGAGGTCGTTTGGATTTCTACCCCAACCAACCGACTGCCTTTCTTTTGTTATCGTCCATTGCATTTGATAGTTCCAAGGCTGGATTGTTCTGGACTTTGTGCAGCGGTGGTAATTTGGTGGTTTCCGAAAAACGGCTAGAACAGGATATGCAGTTATTGACGGAAACGATACGCACACATCAAGTAAGCCATACCTTAATGCTGCCCACGCTCTATGATGTGATTTTGGACCATGCCCAGGTCGCGTGCCTTGCGTCTTTAAATACGATTATTGTTGCAGGAGAGGCTTGCACTAAACATACCGCAGAAAAGCATTTCAAAGTTCTGCCTAAGACAGCTTTATACAACGAATATGGCCCTACTGAAGCAACTGTTTGGTGTATGGCACATCGAGTTGAACCACAGGACTTGGAGCGTTCCATCCCTATTGGAAAAGCGGTAGCAAACGCCCAAATCTTACTTCTGGATGAAGCCCTGAATCAAGTACCAGAAGGGGAAACGGGGGAATTGTTTATTGGAGGTCCTGGTTTGTCCAAAGCCTACATCAACAGACCAAAGCTGACCAAAGCTGCTTTTATCGACCATCCATTTGAAAAAACAGGGGATGCAAAACTATATAGGACAGGTGATTTCGCAAGACAACGTAAAGATGGTAGTTTTGAGTTTTTAGGAAGGTCGGATGATCAAGTGAAAATACGGGGACATCGCATCGAACTTGATGAAATTGAAAATGTTTTACATGCCATAAAAGAGGTCGAGCAAGCCGTTGTTCTAGTGGTGGAGGAGGAAGCCACTAATAGGGATGCTGATATATATATGATAGTATCCAAAGTCTCAAAAAAATTGGTGGCTTATGTGAAATTACAAACAGATGAAGCTAGCGTCCTAAAAATCTCTTCCATTTTAAAAGAGCAACTACCAAACTATATGGTTCCCTCAAGCATTCAAATTGTTGGGAATATCCCGGTATTGCCAAATGGGAAAGTGGATAAAAATACGCTAAGGGCCATGGCGCCAACTCCCATGGGCCAAGTGAAAACAAGGGAAGAAAATCAAAGTACTTTTGACAGTGCGGAACAACAATTGGTCCATTTGTGGGAGCAGGTTCTCGACATATCGCCTATTGGGATAGATGATAATTTCTTTGAAATGGGTGGTGATTCGATATTGAGCATACAAATTATCTCAAAAGCAAGAAAACTAGGCCTTGAACTATCGGCAGACCAGTTATTCGAACACCAGACCATTTCAGAACTTTCCAGAGTCATTACGCCTAATATGGGAAAACGCGATGCAATAGAAACAACGCTCATCCAAATTTGGGAAGAAGTCCTACAAACGGGCCCAATTGGTCTCAATGATAATTTCTTTGAAATTGGCGGGGATTCCATATTGAGCATACAAATTATCTCAAAAGCAAGAAAACAGGGCATCGAATTGACGGCGAACCACCTCTTTGAAAATCAAACTATTGCAGAACTATGTGTGTCCATCAAAAAAAACCCAAATATTGGTGAAGTAGAAACTGGAATAATCTTGGGTAGTGTCGCTATGACACCCATCCAACATTGGTTTTTTGAGACCCATAAAAATGCTCCCCATTTTTGGAACCAAGGTTACCGGATTATTGGGCTTTCGTCCTTGAAAGAAAAAGAGCTTTTGGATATTATGAGTGTTCTAGTGAAGCAACATGATGCCCTGCGCTCTAATTTTTATAAAGAGCAAAAAAAATGGAAGGCTACGATTGGGCAATCTAAAGGCATCAACTTCCTAGTCTATAAAAATATCTCCGACCTCGATAAGCAAGAGCAAACGAAATACTTGACTAAAATAATTAAAGATACCCAAGAAAATTTAGACCTTTCAAAAGATACATTGTTCAAGTGTATTTACCTATACACTGGGCAAAGTACCGCACCGATATGTTTACTTTTGGGGCATCACTTGGTCATAGACGCTGTATCTTGGCAGATTATCATCGATGATTTCATCTATCTGTCAGAGCAAATCAATCATTCTAAAATTTTAAGCTTGCCTAAAAAAACTTCTTCAATACAAACATGGAGTAATTATATGGTAAACTTGGATTTAGAGGATGAGCTCCCTTTTTGGAAAGAACATATCAAGGAGGTGAAATCGTTGCCTACTGATTTCATTAAAAAGAGCGATACGATTCATGAAAGTGATATCGATAGTATTGATTTTCGAATGGATGCGGAACAAACAGATATTTTGCTCAACAGTGCCAATGAGGCATTTGGCACCAAAATAGTAGAACTTTTGATTACAGGCATGTTAGAAACACTATCCAAATGGAGCAAAATCCCTGAAATAAGCATAGGTATTGAAGGACACGGACGCGAAACCAAGGGAACCGATATAGACTTATCTGGAACTGCTGGGTGGTTCACATCCTTTTTTCCTGTAAGGTTCAACGGTCAAAATAGAGGGAATAGAAAAAGTAATATCATTAATATAAAAGAAACCATGAGAAATATTCCTCGCGGAGGGATAGGTTATGGTATATTAAGGTACATCAAAAATCAATTGGAAACTGTTGATTATCCTCAGGTTACATTCAATTATCTCGGTTCCCAGATGAAAGTTTCTTCAAGAGGGGTTGAATTGGATTTCCTTTTGGACAATGTAAGACACCCGTTAAGTGAGCGTACCTATATGTTTGAAGTGAATACTTGGATTTCAGAAAAGGGAGAGTTGAATGGGCGATGGAGTTACAGCCGGGTATTGCACAAACATGATACCATAAAAAAATTAGTGGATAATCTATTGGGAAATCTAAGCAGCATTTCGTCCTTTTGTACAAATGCTCAGGAAAAGACGTATACTCCTTCAGATTTCCCTGATGCAGGCCTGAGTCAAACGGAGCTGGATGATTTATTGGGTTCACTGGAATAAGGAAATAGAAATGTTGTAGTGCAACTGAAAATATTCTTTGGGCCATATGGAACACAGGCATATTCCTAGAGGGTTTTTAGAAATAGTAAAACCGTATAACCGCAAGTGGAAAGGAAAAAAGTAGTCACAATACACCCTTTGGGGGAAATGCAGAAAAGTCTGCTGTTACATCGTTTGATGAACAAAACAGATCAAGGCTTTTTGCATGTACAATGCCTGTTAGAAGGACCACTGGACATTGAAGTTCTCAAAAAATCTTGGCATGCGGCTATCAAAAGGCATGAGGTATTGAGAACCACGGTACATTGGGAAAAAGTGAAAAATCCTGTCCAAATAGTACATGAACATATCAGTGCCAATTGGGAAATTATTGATTGGTCAAATGAGAACCCAGACGAGTTCAAAGTAAGATTAAAACATTTCAAATCAAACCCTAAGAGACAAGCTATCGATTTTGAAAAAGGGCCGTTACGGAATTTACATTTAATAAAAACCAAGGAAAACAAGTATTTCCTTATCTGGAACTGTCATCATTTATTATTGGATGGATGGTCCACCAGTATCATTTACAAAGATGTCTTCACCTTTTACGAAAACTTCAAACTAGGGAAAAAAACTGCACTAGAATCCATTCCAACCCAGAAAGCATATCAAGACCAACTAGCCGATCAAACTGAACACCGAGACGTTGAACATCATTGGAAAAATGTATTTGCATCGGTTGGGTCACCTTCAATTTTCAATAGTGATTCAAGAAAGACTTCTTCTAATTATAAAATACAGGAAGAAATATTCCCAGATGCTCTTTTAGAGGGGTTAATTTCCCTGACCAAGGCCTATAAAGTTACCCAAAATACAATTTTACAGGGTATATGGTCTTTACTGTTAGGAAAGTACTTCAATAAAAACCAGATGGTCTTTGGGAATACCGTTTCAGGTAGGTCTAGCGGATTGGTCAACATAGAACACATGACCGGTATGTTCATGAACGTCATTCCGGTAACCACTTCATGGACTATTGATACTGATATTACATCTTTCTTTAAAAACCTCCAAGATCAGCAAATAAAATCCAGAAGATTTGAGCATATTACCACGGGCGAAATAGAACAGTTCATTAACTGGTCCAACAAGCTCCCTTTATTTGATAATCTGTTCATTTTTGAAAACTTCCCTTGGAATGAAATTGAAAGTGCCGGAGTCTTGGTAAAAGACTTTGGAAGTGGGGTCACTTCCACATATCCTGTGACCATGGTAATTAGGACCATTGATGGGTTTGCCGTACAACTCATTTCAGATACCGCAGTTATATCGACCGAAATTGCCGATTGGCTTTTGCGCAACTTCAAAAAATTATTACAAATTTTTATCAATCAAAGTCACCAAACCATTGAAGAAAACCTTTCACAAATAGAGCGATTGGATTTTTCCATCAAAAAAGACAAAACAACGATAAAAAAAGGGAACGAAAATTTTGGGTCTGCCAGAAACAATACAGAACTTGAACTTCTTAAAATCTGGGAAAGTCTATTTGAAATAAGACCCATTAGCATATATGACAATTTCTTTGACATTGGAGGGAAATCGCTCCATGCCCTAAAGCTATTTTCCGCTTTTGACCAGAAATTGGGAATTAAAATACCACCGCAAGTTCTTTTTGAAAATCCTACTATCGCTTCGCTTGGCGTTGCAATTAGCAACGAAAATATCGACAAGAAATGGAACTATTTGATTCCTTTAAGAGGTAGTGGGACCAAGTCTCCTGTTTTTTGTATTCATGGAGGTGGCGGACATGTATTTTTCTTTGAACCACTCGCTAGTGTTATGAACAAAAATAGACCTGTTTATGCACTACAACCTGCCGGTATAGATTCAGAAAATGAATTGCATACAAGTATAGAAGAAATGGCATTTGCTTATGCGGACGAAATCTTAAAAGTTCAATCAAACGGACCATTTCATATCATCACCTATTGCTTTAGTACCGGGGTAGGCATAGAAATAGCACATTATCTCAAACAGAAGGGTCATGAATGTAAGCTGTTCATAGTTGATAGCATCATCGATCAAGAAAATTTCAATGATACAGCACGATTAAAATCCCGTATTCAAGGATTCTTTAAAAGAATTGCTCAAAACCCGGTATTAGCCATCAAACTTGCTGTTAGAAACAAGTTATCGCGTTTTGTCGAATCTACCGTAACCATGATTATCGGTAATGAAAATGAAAAACGCTTGGCTAAAGTTCAAAATAATTTAATCCGCATCTACAATACTTATCCATGGAACAAGAAAAACATAGCGGACACGTATTTATTGCTCACAAAAAAAGAAACCCAATTTATAAACGATCAATACCGTATGGGATGGCAGGCAATTTCAGAAAAAGAAGTTCACCTCTCTTATTTAAATGGGAGACACGATACCATTTTCAATGAAGGAAATGTTTTGGAAATGGCTCAAAAAATTGAGGCAAACATCGCTGACAAATGAGTAGGGAAGTATGTAACACCAGAATGTTCTCCGTCAATGGTTACCAAACTAGGTAAACTGGATTTCACCCCAAAGAAAAAGGATTTTAGAAAATCAAAAATAAACATACAAACAAGAGCTAACGCAAATTAACCAGTAATGCCGCACATAGGACTAATTTTTACCGGTTTCACAGGGAATTTGAACAGTAGTTTAGAGGTCGCTTATCGTTTAAAATCCGAAGGACATAAAATTACCTGTCTATCGGTATTGGATTTAAAAGAACAAATTGAACGTTACGATTTGGCATATGTTCAGCTACCACCGATAAAGCTCTCTCTTTCCACAGAAAATCTCGGTCGCTTACAAAACCTTTCCTGGATTAAGAAATTCCTTTTTCATCTAGAAAATAAGGAAAGAATCATAAAGGATGGTAATAAATTGCTGGGCTTGGATGTTTACGAAAAAATCATATCTGATTTACATATCGATAAAGTCCTGATCGATAAAGAATTACACGACTTGATATTTGTTTGTTACGCATTAAAAATACCAACAACCATTTTGAGCACATGGTTTTCCAATAAAATGGGAAACGGCACAAAACTTCCACCGCTACGTTCCGACATTATTCCAAACAAAGGAATAAAAGGAAGTGCGCTGGGAATTTTGTTTAACTGGATTTATATCAAAATAAAAGTACAGTTCCGAATATTTTTGAACAATCTGACTTTCAAAGGCTATAGAAGAGCTGCTTTACTGCGCTATGCGAAAGAAAACGGTTTTCCTACGGATACGCTTATCGCTACTAATTTACCCATATTCTTTTCATACACTAACCTTCCGTTTATCTCATTCACAATGGCTGAAATGGATTTTCCACATCAGCCCGAACGAAACTTTTACTATGCTGGTCCTATGGTACATGAAAAAAGAAAGATGATGTTAAATATCACGGAGAACAATTTACTAGATAACATTTTAAGGCTTAAAGAACATAGTAGGAAAAAGCTCATTTATTGCGCTGCCAGTAGCCTTTTAGACCCTGACCTTTCTTTTTTAAAAAAAGTAATCTCCGCTGTGGAAGAAAAGGATGAATGGATGCTCATTATTAGTTTGGGAGGGAAACTACCTCCAAATCGGTTGGAAACAGAATCAAGTAATGTCCATATAATCTATTGGGTGCCACAAATGAAGGTGTTGGAACATACGGATTGTTGCATCACACATGCAGGCAACAACAGTGTCAATGAATGTATCCATTTTTCCGTACCAATGTTGGCATATTCAGGTAAAAAATTCGACCAAAATGGTTGTGCCGCTAGAATCCATTATCATGGACTGGGAATAAGAGGGGATAAGGATAAAGACGATGCGTTACAAATCCGTAAAAATATCAAACGTATATTTGAAGAGCCTTCATTTAAAGAAAAAATGAATTTCTTTCACAGGAAATACCGAGAGTATGGGCAAAGAAAATTGACCCCCCTACTTGCTTAAAATAAAGTTAATTTATCCTAAAATAAAAAATCCTATAGGGATTAATATGAGTTTTAAACCCCAGTTTTTTCAGCTTAACAGCAGTGAAATTCACCTATGGGCCTTTTCATATAATTTCTTAAATAAGGATATTGATTTATTTGCCAATATTCTTTGCCAGAAAGAAAGGGACAGAGCCGCTAAATATCGATTTGAAAAAGACAAAATTAGTTTTATTTGTGCCAGGGGAGCTTTAAGGATACTATTGGAAAAATATACTAATCAGAGGTCTCAAAATATTGTTTTTAAATATGATGAATTCGGAAAACCCTTAATGGAAGGACCCTCTGTTCCGCATTTCAATGTTTCCCATTCAGGTGACCAAATATTGTTAGGGTTTTGTGCAAATCATCCTTTAGGCACAGATATTGAAAAAATAACTACGGATTTTGATATCCTTGAAATTGCCAAAAACCATTTTTACGGCGATGAGATAGCCGCCTTAAAGTCATTACCAAGATTAAAAAGATATGAAGGTTTCTTTAGTTTATGGACCAGAAAGGAGGCTGTAATCAAACATATCGGAAAAGGATTATCCTTGCCCCTTAATTCTTTTTCTGTAAGTATGGAATCTATGAATCCGGTGAATATTAAAGAGGTTAAATGGACGGCTAAATGGGCAACCGACCATAAATTATACGCAATAAAGGCTCCACAAAATTACAAAGCAGCACTATCTGCCGATAAAAAGGTAAAAGCTTTTCGTACTTTCTATAACAGTGAAACCGTATACCTATTAAAGGACCACATTGAAAAAATTTAATGTGTAAATTTAATTTCTATATGCAGGAAAATAACCATCGTTCTGATTTTGAACTTGGGAAGATAGTTCATGATAGACCTTTTCATTTACAATGTACTTCCAAATTTTAAATCTCTTGTAATCATCAGAGAATGAACTCTTAAAGTAAAAAAGATTATCTTTTTTGCTACCTAGTCCTCCTCCCAGATTAAAGAAATTCAATCCTGAATTGGAATGCGCAAGCCTTACTTCATCGATTAACAAACGTGCCGGAGAAAGATACAAATGCATCTCATTTGTTCCTGAGAGGTGATAATGAACTCCCATATCGGATTTTATGATAAGCATAGCTGAAACAATTTCATGATTCTCTTTTAAAATCGCATAATAGAGCTCCGTTTCAAATTCTTGAGAAGTTACCATTTCAGCAAAGTACTGTTTTTCGAAAAAATAACTCTCCCTAGCATTGACTCTCTTCATATTTTCAAAATACATCCTAGTAAAAATATCGAGGTCATTTGAACTTACCGTCTCCATCCTTTTTACATATAATAAGCGTCTAGCCCTATTTAGATACCTCTTTGTAGTACTAGAAAAAAGTTGTCGTTGCTGTGAAGTCTTTTTTGTCAAATCTATACTTACCACGTAGCTTAACTTTTTAATTGTCCCTAAGTTACATATAGCTTGCTCCTGATTTTCAATAAATGGATTCAACCTGGAAAAAACACTAATTATTTTCTTTTGATGAAAATAATGTTTCAATTCTTCTTGAAAGTTCTCAAAATCTTCATACCCTGCATAATTACTACAAACTGGTCCAGGATACCCATATACTGAAGTGCAATCAAAAAAGGAAGTTTCAGGTATTTCACGAATTAATAATGGCAAAGCTATTAAAACTTTATTGGCCTCATAAACCAATAAAATGGGAGTCTCATTGAGCTTTCTATTTATTCTGCTATACTCGTAAGTATGATAGCAGTCATAATTGTCAATTCTAGCTAGAATAGCATTCCATTCCTGCCGCTTTTGTATTTCCGACACCATTAATTTTATTCCAATTTATTAAACTATACTTACAAAGAATCGGTCAAACATTTGATTCCATAATCTACTTAAAAATTACTAAAATTAAATACTGGTCTAGTACTGCTTGGTTAAGAACCAAGACCCTCTGAAAAAATGAGAAGATCTACATAGAACAAAATATAAAATGCGATTTAAGTATAATTATTGTCTCTTAACCAAAAAACACTCAAGGTTTTATCTGTTTAAGGAATTACCTACTAGTTACGTTTCGCTCTAATCCTTACTTTGTATTCCCCCGATATAAGTAGCAATAATAATGCTTCCAACACAGAAGAAAAGTTTTAACTCTTATAAATATTCGATTTATGTTGTAATCGATACAAGTTAATGATGTTCCGAATTGAGCCCAATAAGAAAATTAAGTGAAAAAGAATAGGATTGTTTGAGTGAAAATCTATTGTAAATCATACTTCTCAAGAATATTTTTCTTTAAAATAAATATAACCACAATCAAAAAAAACCGATTGGAAGGAGATTGCTAGCCCTATTTTATCGAAAAATTATTTTCCCTTTTTATAATTATGCTAATTTTTTCTTTTTCTTTTCATAAACTTGAAACAACATTGGCCCATTAATTCTCTAATTCGGGCATTCTTTTTGCAAAACCAAATAAATCGGGTGCTCCTACAGCAATATGGCAAACAGCGATCAGCAAGACACCATGACATAATCATCTTTGAAACTATTCTAAAGGCATTTGATGAAATTATTATAGATTGCCCAACCTTTAGAGCTTGATGTCTTGTTAGGGGCATTCATCTTATATACAACTCATTAAAGGCTTACTGAATGCTATGGCACTTATTGGTCATTGTTGAGCGAGGTGTTCCATACCATCAATTTCCTATGTTCTTTTATCTAATTCGGGGTAATAGTGCTGCCTTCCTTCCACCAAATTATGCTGTGATGCACAAGACTGCATTAAAACCAAAAAAAACAGAATGACTATTGGCCTGGACATATTATAAAAATAAGGAAGCTACTTCTTTCCATGAGGATACGCGCTCAAAATTTAATTCCTCAGTATTATGGGGTGAGGTGAACAAAATGCCCCTTCCGGTGAATCTTTCTAAATGATAGCTTCTGTCATCAATTAAGACATCACCCCGCAAAATATGCTTATGACCACAGAGTATGCGCCTTTGCCATGGTATAAATGGAAAATACTCATCCAACCAATCAGACTTCTCTCGTAAGGAATTAGGAAACTGCATTGCGGCACTTGCAATGTATACCTTATGGACCTTACTCATGGCCTCCAATACTTCCTGACTATCGGGCATCACTTTTAAGTCCCTGAAAAAATTCGTTCTATGGGCATTCTGCCATATTTCATTTTGATGGGCTTCCGGTACCATCTTCCAAAAATCATTACCTGCACAATCGTTCTTATCGAAGGTTGTGCCGTATTTCGTATTGTAATAATCGATATGAGCTTGATAGGTATCCGCGATAACCTCATCCATATCCACAAAAATCGTCATAAGCAAAATGGTTTAATCAAAGCTAGCACTAAAAAGAATGACCGTAACAGTTTTTTTCAACATCAGACCGCTAGCTTTCACTATTAACCAAAGTCATTTAAGGTAAGTTCGGTTCAAAATTCAATCTTCCCACAACCATATCAAATTGAAAGTGAAGTATTATTTTCTTTCTTTTATATGTCTATTTTAGTTGCGGAGTGAAAATATCCAAAATGTCATCTTTAATTTGCAAAAGCTCATGAAAAAAGTATCTATTGGTGTATTGATTTTAGTGGCTATTTCATTTTTTGGATGTGGAAGTACTTCTAAGATTACCGCTGATGCCAAACCTAATATAAAATCGGTAAGAATCAGCGCGCATAGAGGTGGCCCCGTTGCGGGTTTTCCTGAAAATGCATTGGAAACCCTAATCAACACCTCAAAAAACGTCAAAGGCATTATGATGGAAATTGACGTAGCTCCAACATTCGATGGCGTTTTGGTACTAATGCACGACAAAAAACTGGACAGAACGACCAACTTAACCGGCTTTTTAAAAGACTATTCTTTAGAAGCCATTAAAGACGGTTTTTTATTAAATGAAGACAATGAGCTTACCAATTTTAAGGTTCCAACACTCAAGGAAATCTTTAACTGGATACAAAATGAGAACGTTTATTTAAGTCTTGATATGAAGGATAAAACCATTTTTCATCAGGTTGTGGACCTTATCAATCAATTCGAGGTCAGAGAAAAAACCGAGGTCATCACGTATTCCCTGAGTGATGCTGAATATGTACATGATTACGATCCGGAAATCAATCTTTCTGTTTCGGCAGGTAGTGAAGAGGTTTTAAATAAATTATTGAATGCAAAAATCAACACCTCAAAAGTTTCGGTTTTTACGGGTTTAACCCTCAAGAAGAAAGAATTCTATCAAAGCGTTCGAAATCATGGTATGACCGTTACTCTCGGTACAATTGGGAATCTTGATAACAAGGCAAAAGCCCGAGGGTTTCAAGTATTTAATAATTGGAACAAATTGGGAATAAATCGATATGCCACAGATTACTATGTAGAAGTAAACAATGCCATTTCAAAAAAGTAAAAATAAGTCTATGCTCAATCAAAACTATATATCAAGTCATTCGAATCAGCAGTGGTTCTTTTTGTTCGTTTCATTTTTAATCGTTTTGAATATCTATAGAGGTAATGCACAAAACATGGAAAAAATGAAAAACACTACCGAAATCGCCATTATCCTATTTGATGACTATGAAACATTAGATGTATTTGGTCCGGCAGAAATATTTGGTCGTTTGGTCGACAACTACCACCTCACATTCTATTCCCTAAATGGAGGAATTATCTCAAACCGTCATGGAGTGCCCGTAATGACACAAAAGCTAGGGGACATTGATGCAGAAATCCTTATGATACCGGGTGGCTTGGGAACCCGAAAAGAAGTGAACAATACGGTACTTATTGATACCATTAAAGAAATGGCTCAGGCCAGTGATTATGTACTGACCGTTTGTACAGGTAGTGCGCTACTAGCAAAAACTGGACTTCTTGATGGTAAAAAGGCTACATCTAATAAAAGAGCATTTTCTTGGGTTTCTTCACAGAATAGCAATGTTGATTGGGACAAAAAAGCGCGTTGGGTCATAGATGGAAAATACTATACCTCTTCTGGAGTAAGTGCCGGTATGGATATGGCTTTAGGCTTTTTGGCAGATAACCATGGCATCAACTTTGCCAGAAAAGTGGCCAAAGAGATCGAGTACAATTGGATTGAAGATAAGGATTATGACGACTTTGTAGCCGAATAATCTTAACAAAGGTAATAATGTACATCGTTCAAATAGTCCGTATGGAACACAAGTACCTTTAAACTACGGAATCAATGTAATGAGCTCCAAAAAATCTTCATTTGATAAAACTTTTTTCAACGGACCAACATCAGGAACAACCCCTCTCCCATTCGGATTTTCAACATTCAAATGCATTTGTACGAGGGGTACTTCAACTCGAATTTGACTATTTGGCAATGTAAGATACGGAACAATGAGCGCTGTTGGTCCATTAATGGTCCCGCCAGTTTCTTCTCCGATAAAAATGGCATCAGTGTACGTTTTGAGCATTGCAGCTACTACCGCTGCAGCTGAACCTGTTGCGCCTGAAATTAACACGATAAGTTTTCCTTGAAAGACTTGTTTCTTTGGTTCCATTTCAGTGAGTCCATTTATTTTTTGGCGTCCCAATTCACTGGTTGCGTACCAATTTTCACTAAGCTTTGTCAATAATCCGGAATCAAGCTCTAAAGATGGGTAATCATAATAATCGGTATAGAGAGGCTTGCCTGAAAAGGTAACAAACATGTCTCGGTATACGGTAAAAGGTCTATCGATAAGGTATTGAAGTAACAATTTGTTCGAATCATCACCCCCTTCACATCTTCTCAAATCAAGAATTAGCGTTCCAATCCCCTTCTCATCAATAGTTTTAAACGTTCGCTCAAAAAAACGTCTAAAATTTTGTTTGTGTTGATTTCGATACCATTCATGAAACGAACTGATTTCTAAATAGCCTACACCATCTTGAATCATTCTAAATTTTGCCGGAGCGTCTCTTGGCATTCTTGACCAATAAAAATCCAAGTAGTCTTTTCTTGCCAAGGAGTTGACCTGTATGGCTATTGTATCTGCTTGGTGCTTTACCATTAATTCAAAATAATCCGCACGGTCTTCATACAACAAAGCATACCACATATCAAAGTAGTTGAACGACTGGGTAGGGGAAAAATCTTCAAAATGCCTTTCAATAAAAGTTTTAATGTGACCGTCATGGTGCATTCTTCTTCCAATTTCATCAATGATTTCATCTGTGTCATGTCTATTAATGGATAAAATTTCATCGCCGGCCTTTAGACTATTTGCACTGGAGTGTACGTGGGCCACTCTCAATATATTGTTTTGACGTTCGATAGTGAAGGGAAGGAACCTTCGCTTTGGGTTTTTAAAAAAGTCTTGAGAAATATTGGGAATGAGATGCTCATCATGAAAGCTATGTGTAATCTCACCTATCAGTTTAAAAAATTCCCTTTCATTCATAGACTTTAGTCTTCGCTCCCACTTGTTCCAAAACTTATTTACCGAGTCTGTTGATATATATCTGTTCGCACTAGGATAATCGGTTGTTAGTGCTCCTTTTAATATTGAAAAGTCGTCGCTGATTTCCTCAAATGTCAACTGTTTTGTTTCAACTTGGTTTTTATTGGTTTGTGATTCCCCATTTGTCAAGAAGAATACTAAGAGCAAAACAAGGAGAACAATTTTAGGCTTCATTCTTTGAATTTTCCAACAACATTATTGTTTTGATACCGCAAAATCAAGCAATTGGGATATTAGGTAAGGTTTAGTGATATTTGGTGCAATGCCTCCCTAATTTCTGGAGCAAAGCGCCTGGATACCGGTATGGAATCGGAATATCCTTTAAGGGTAAGATTTCTGCTCTGCGCGTTTCCAATCAGTTTGCTCGCCTTATCCAAATTTATTACAAATGCCTGATGGCACTGCATCACATTCGCATAAGATTCAGACTGTTTCGCTACACGTTTGATTGTAGAACGAATGAGCTTTGTACAAAGCGTATTTTTATGAACATAATGAACTTCAACGTAGTTACCAGCTGACCTAGCAAATAAAAAATCATCTACAGGCAAAACAAAATTATTCTTAGGGTTGTCTGCCAGAATCTTGAGTTTTAAATTTTCTTTATGATGACCATATCTTGATTTAGATCTCTTAAAGATCAATACGTAAGAACACAGTGAGACCACAAATAAAAGAAGGAGATAATAGCCAATGGTGAACAAACGTAACATGGTCCATTTTTCTTCCCCAAATACCCGGTCATGAAAATAAAGGTTCAGGGGTGAAGTAATAGATAACCCAACCAACAGCCATGGAAACCAATATATGGGTTTCCATTGATGTGAGAGCATCTTGATAGCAGATAGTGAAATCCCAAATACCAAAAAAGACACTAAAGAATAGGTAAAACTAAGTGTTATTCGAGTCCAAAACCCCGCATTAAAAAGTCCGAAAGAACCAAATACACTGAGTAAAAAAAAGGATAGACCAATGAAATATGCTAGAAACTTGAAATCAGGTGAAAAATTACCAAATACCTCCTTTAGCCGAACCCAGTCAAAATAGGATTTTAAATAGTTTTGTAAGGCTGTATTCATGGATGTCTAGCGTATCACCACACCAAAATAATAAAAAACAGTATTTTCTATGCTTTTGGGTATTGGCGTCACAAAGAATCAATATACTGGAGCAAACTCTGATCACCACTCTTTTACAATCAAACCAATCGACCAGCGAAAACCCTAATCAACAGCAATAAATACATTGACTTCTGAATTTGGTCCTTTCTGTGAATCCGGACCATATACTTCATAATCAACGGTATATCTACGATGTAACGCTTCATCTTTCGACCAAACCTCATTCCAAACGTTCACAACCGAACCAGGTACTTCTCCTTTTGCCGTCAACTTCAAATAATTTCCTCCCTGAAATGTCCACCCCATGAGCCCTTCAGGGACCTCATCCACTGAGTGGACTTTATGCCCAATTATGGCGGTATATCTACCCTTATAGTCTTTTTCATAATCTGTATATAAAACAAAAACATCCTCAGACGTTTTGTTGGCTATTCTATTGGACACCCCTTCAGTGAAAAATTTTTGCCATAATCCGGACATATCCTGTGCAGCCTGTCCGTCTTGATTTGTAGTCTCAACAGAAACACCAATTATCATAAAATCGTCAACTTTTTCCTCTACAACCTCTTTCGAAACACCTAAAATTATGCCCATAACCAATAAAATCAATTTAATCTTCATTTTTCTATTTTTTCAATTTAAAACTCATATTGTTCAACTTTAGTAATCACTCCAATCGCTTTACTGGAACACAGATATCAAAGGTCATTACCCCGTCGACGGATACTTCGTGATACTGTTCAAAACAGACCTTGTCATCAGGTTGATATCCACTCGTGGGGAACCAACCACCCATCAACCAATCCCATGATAGTTTTATCTCATTGGGTTTACACTTAAATCGCGCTACTACATATTTACCGCCTTCAATAATCATCTTTCCCATATCACTCTCTAGCTTGATGGGTTCGGGTGCCGATATACAAACACTGGTTCTCAATTTGTTCTCATCGGCAATATCCAAATCATCATGATAGACGATAAAGGATTTCAACGCTAAAATAAGATTCGACTCAAGAGCATTTGCCCAAGAAAACAATCTGTTAAAAAGACGGCCGAACAACTCGGCATTATTTGCATACGGACCAACATGCCGAATGTAGACCACCGATTCTTTTTGAATATCCCTTATTTCTACAAATTCATTGTTTTCTGGAGCAATCTTACCATCAAACTGAGCGTAAAAATATTCTGAGGTTTTCAGATTGACTTTATTCAAATTGCTATTCTTTCTTCTAAATAAACTTGCAGATTCATTGAAATACAGTTTAAAATTTTTGGAGAACACAGGAATACTTTTAAATCCACAATCATAAGCAATTGCCGAAATGGGTTCTTTTCCCCGTATCAACAAGGATGCTGCTTTTTCCAGTCGTTGACGAAGAATAAACTGAAATGGTGTTTCGCCTGTTATCCCTCGAAAAATTCGTGCAAAATGAAACTTTGAAAAATTGGATACACTAGCCAACTCGTCAAGGTTGAAATCAAATTCCAACCTCTTTTCTATATAATCAATAACCCTATTGATTCGATAAATGTATTCGTTCTCCACCATAGGGAAATACTTTTGTTTAAAGCCTTAAAGTATTTGGTTTAATAATTAGAATCTACGGTAAGCAGATAGCATTAACTCAAGGATTAGAACCATAGTATTTACCTTTTGAAAACAATTTTTTCCCCACTGCCCTATACTGCTTACCTATTTAAAAATAGTAACTAATGAATTTTACTTCTTACTGATAAAGCTACCCAAATAAACACAAACAATAACAAAACCAAAGCAGTGGACCAATTATAATTTGTTTTAGGTTCTGAATGATAAAATCCCTTAAACTTCGTAAAGTATTTTTAGCTTTTTTCCCATTCATGATTTTTACCGGAAATACATATTAAGTAGGGACCACTGTATTGGTTCTACAAATGGACGAACACCCGGTACCGAAAACTTTTTTTGAATCCAGAATTTATTGAAGAATCTAAATATTCTATCGATTAAAAGGTTTTGGTTTTCTATAAACCTTTTTGAACAGAAAGCCCTTATTTGACTTTTTGGAGTCTTGTACAATAGCTAAATAATGAGGTTCTATAGAATTCTAAAAATAGTGTTATGTGAAATTTATAGACTATAAGACTAAAAGGGAAGGTACCACAATAGCCTTAACAACTTAATGCTATCATGTTCTGGATTTGGAATACCTAAGGTACCATAAATACCAACCCTACTATTTCTTACCTAAAAAGGTTGGTAAATTAATAAATGAATGTTGAGGGTGTTACCTCTGGTATCACTACCAAGTAATCATATCCATTCAATAGATTATTGAGCACTCTATCACTTATTTTGATTTTGGCCTTGGACTGATTTAAATCCTTCGAAATGTTTCCAACATCAAAAACATACCAATCTTCTGAACCCTTGACCACATCAAAAAATGGTCGTAAAGAGGTCAATGGTCCCTTTGATATATCCAATGGTGTATTTGGCATCCCTTTCATCGGGCTTCCCTTTATTCCGCTCTTCCCTAAAACTAGAATGTGCAGCGAGTTTTCAAACTCAGAGTCAGCTATATTGTGAGCGACATTACCTATGTCAAACCCCCCTAATAAACTCTCACCCTTACCCGTATGAATTACACCTAATTTATATAAGTTTTTGTGCCCTTTAATCTGCTGAAAGGCATCAAGGTAATTATGCTTTATCAATTGAATGCGAAGGGAATGACTTTGGTTATCATAAATTTTCTTTGATAGTTTTAACGATTCAATAATTGAAGTCTCTTTTTTTGAGAGATCCATTTCCCCCAAGACTTCCAATTTCTGATTAAAGGAATCTGAGAAAAAGAAGGGACTTCCATTACCTGACACGAATTCTGGATAAAACTTTGCTGAATTTTCTTCTATTTCGGCATATATGTTTCTCGCCATGCCATTGGTCGTAATCTTTTTTAGTTCAGAGGCAAGAAACCTATCAGTGGTCATTACAATTTGATCCACGCCGATTATATTGGTATTTTTTTTAATAAGTTTCTCCAGCAATTGAAATTCAGGATACAAAGCGAAAAAAGACAGGGTATTACCAAAATCTGATTTGAATGCCTTTAGTCTTTCCTCTGAAAAATTTTCAATTTTTTCTTCA
This sequence comes from Croceivirga sp., assembly GCA_050042945.1. Lineage (GTDB taxonomy): Bacteria > Bacteroidota > Bacteroidia > Flavobacteriales > Flavobacteriaceae > Croceivirga. The sequence goes on along the minus strand of JBHJJC010000064.1, from coordinate 4,464 downwards.
AGAATTTCAATCGAAAAAGGATCGACTTCACAAATGAAATTATCAAATCGAACTTCATCCGTAATGCGTTCAACGAATTCAGGAATTTCATTAAAGAAATGATCTTCCCCAATTAAAACATGATTGCTTGTTTGGATTTCACCCAAAAGCAACTCCCAACCTTTACCAGAAAATCGATTACCTTCATGGGCCATTAATGAAGTGTTTTTAGATATGGTTTCCGCAATAATACTATCTTGATTGTTGGAGAAAAAACCTGTACCTCCTGTACTATTTGCGTTTTGTCCAAAGAGTACTGTAGAGAGGCTTAACAAGAAGACAAAAAGGTTTTTTTTGGCTAGGAATGGAGATTTCATGTTATTTGAATTTTTGAATAAATCAAAAGTATTTTTTCACTGTAATAAAAAGTTGTAAAAATTGGACACCCCACTACTTTATGAAAAAGATGCGAAAGACACATTGGTAAAAATGTATGTCGAAAAGTATCAGTTTTATAGAATTGACAGGCCTTGTTTTTTAAAAACCATTCCAAATGGCAGAATGGAATGCTGGAAAATTTTTGAGGGTGGTTTTGATATATGGAATGACCAAACCAATAGGTTCGAAGAATCAACATCAATTGGAGCCTATCCGGCAACAACCAATTCACTATTATTTAGAATCAAAGAGAAGCTATTTTGTATTAATGTAAAATTGAGGTTGACCGCCATATCAACAAAGACCTTTAAAAACTTTTATCCCGCAACAGTTCAGATAGATGACCGTATTGCAAACAAGATTAATGCGCTTGAAAATATTGCTATTGAAAGTTTTTTTTTCGAAAATGAACTAAATACCTCTGTTCTAGATAGCTGGCTTAGACCGCTATTTGAGAAAGAGGAAATCAACAGCTTTATTTATAAACTAATTCAAATAATTACGACCGAAAATATCCAAACCGTTTCAGAGCTTTCTCAAAAAATAGGGGTCAATTCAAAAACAATTCACAGAAGAACCAAAATGCACTTCAATTTATCACCTAAAGAACTGTTGAGCTTATTCAGGTTTGAAAGAACAAGTGCCTTTTTGAAAAGCAGTTTTGCAAATCAACTAACGGACGCCTTGAATTTTGGTTATCATGACCAACCACATTTTGCGCATGAAGCCAAGCGTATTACGGGCTATAGCCCTAGAACACTATTCAACCAAATGAAGTTGTCAACCCATGATTTGATTCTATTCGAAATTAATGGTTGAAAAAACCAATCATCTTTAATCTTTAATCAACTAAGAAATATTTTTGGCTTTTGAAAACTCGGGCCAATTGCGAAACGGCCTTGTTTATAGAATCAAAAAGGAAGTATGCTTTAAGGGTATTCGCATGTGCAATTGTGAATCTAAAAAAGATTTTTAATTTACAGTACTTCCTAAAAAATCGAAACCACTTTGTTATAGCTCTCCTATCTTACTGAGAGAAAGTGTTCCCATGGTGTCCGAGACATTGCAATCATTAATTAAAATTTCTGCCATAATTAAGCTAGTTTCATCAAATTCAACCTCTCCGGACCCTCTATATACCCCTGTACAGGGATTATCTGGAATACTATTAAAATTTACCCTGATTTCGAAATTGTCGATAATCATTTCACTAGGGTCGTAATCAAAGGTGAAAGTACCATCCTGCGGATTGGTGCTACAGCAAGGTCTAAATTCTGCAGTTTCATAAAAATTACCTGAAAATCGGGTTGGTGCCGTTTCCTGCACGGTAAGAGAAACCGGAACCCTTACTAAGTCACCTGAAATTGTAAGTTCTATTAGACCGGTATAACGACCTTCAACAGTTAGTTGTATGGCATTACCTACATCATCTGTATTATCGTCATCTCCGTTCGAAGAACAAGAGCAAGCGATACCTATCAGAACTAGAACTACAGATCGTGTTAAAAGTTTTAGACTACCCATGAAATTTAATTTTTGGTTAGATGAAGGGTCAACCTTTCTAAATTTTACTACTGCTGGAAAAATCTTCACCGTCTAAATCTTCACATGCTATTGATGTTATTTCTACATGTTTTCTTTCTTTCAAGAACAACTCGATTCAATTTGAAAAACGGTATTCGATTCTTTTAAATCTATTGAACAGTGGAAATAACCCATCATAAATTCAAAAATAATTTCTATGAAATAAAAAAAGTTGTAAAAATTGGACACCGCCTAATTTTATGGACTAAAAATGTATTGCTACCATTATACTAAAACCTCGTCGCTATCTTAGAATGTGGGTCAATCGGGACAAAGACATCGGTCATTTAAAACCATCCAATCAAAGCGTAAGAATAGAAGGTTGCAAAAACCATAATTCTTCAAAATTCTTTACCTGAACGATTTTGAAGGTAATGTATTATCAATAACAGGAGTGGATATTAAATCAACGGGTATTTAGGACAGGACATGGTCCTTTAATAATTCACATTGAAGTAAGGACAACAAAAAAACGCTCAAGGAAGCTTGGCGTTTTTAATGGATTTTACTAGTGATTGCGGAAGGATCACGGAATCCTTTATATCTACTTGATATTCAAAAAGTTAATTCAATATTTCAAAAAATGCTCACCGATTTGACATCTATTTCATATGGTTATAAAAGGTAAGCTCACTTACTATCAAATATCGGCAAAATAATTTTAACCTGAATTGGCTTTGCTTCACTTTGCCATGTAGTCCTGCCAGATTATCAGAACATACTTCTCTTTTCCATTTTCAACCTTTTTGAGAAATCCATTTTCATAAACGAACAGATAGACCATGCCTTTTTTGTTCTTCCAATAATGGGTAAAAAAGTTGGGGTCAAAGCCCAAATTCAATAACACCTCCGACCTTACGATCGCCTTACCCGCTTTATTGTATTCCTTCAACAATCTCCTGTTCAACCTGAGTTGGTTATCCACTTTATTGTAAAACCTTTCCGGTTGCTCCTTTGCCTTTTTGTATTGGTAGGCGCTCTTACAGTGGAGGTCGCAATATTTTTTGTCCGTTCGGCCTGTAAGCTCCTTACCACAGTATAGACATCCTTGTTGCAATCTCATTTGTAATTTGGTGTAATCGAATATTTATTCGAACATTATTCGTTTAAGGTACGATTAAATCGATTTTAATACCCAAATTGTCCCAAAACATCATGTTCAAAGGAAGAAGTATTACGTTAAAGCATCTATTGATTGAGGGAAAAAAGCAAATTGGACTACAGTTTAAGTCCGACAGGGTAATCCAAGCTTTGATAACACAATTGCCCAATACTATTTGGTCCGATGATTTCAATATGTACCACCTACCCAATACCAAGCAAAACCTTGAGTTGATATTCAAGACGTTTAAAGGAGAAGTATGGATCAATGGAAACTTTTTCTTTACAGAGAGAAAATCCATAAATGACAAAAGACCTATCGATGTGGAATGGTTCAGAGGTAGGGAACTCAACCCCAATCGAAAAAGGTGCCCAGAAACCTATTTATCCAAATTGGAACTACTAAGGTACTCTAACAATACTGTAAGGGCCTATGTAAATTGTTTTGAGGCTTTTATCAATCATTACCATAAAAGAAACCCTTTGGAAATTGACGAAAATGAAATTCGTGAATATCTAAAGGGATTGATAAGGCAAGGAAAATCAAATTCCTATGTCAACCAGGCATTGAATAGCATCAAGTTTTATTATGAAGTGGTCCATGGGATGCCGAATAGGTTCTACTCCATAGAAAGGCCCAGAAAAAAGAAGCGTCTTCCTGAGGTACTTTCAAAAAAAGAAATCTTGGATATTATAGAAAACACGAACAATCTTAAGCATAGATGTATTGTTGAGCTTCTATATTCTTCGGGTTTAAGAAGAAATGAACTTTTGGAGCTTAAACCGAACGATATCGATAGTAAACGAATGATGGTCAGGATACGGCAGGGAAAGGGAAACAAGGATCGCCTTACTATTTTGAGCAAGAACACTTTGGATAACTTGAGGAAATATTACAAGGAGTATGGCCCAAAAAACTATCTGTTCGAAGGTGTGAAGGGAAACAGGTACAGTTCTTCAAGTGTTTTGAACATTATTGTAAATGCAGCCAAAAAAGCTGGAATAAACAGAAGGGTCACTCCACATATACTACGTCATAGCTTTGCGACGCATTTGCTTGAAAAGGGCACTGACATCAGGCATATTCAATTATTACTTGGACATGGGTCTACAAGAACCACCGAAATTTACACTCATGTTGCCGATAGGTCTTTTATGAACATTGAGGATTTGCTATCTTAGGCGTATAGTGGATATATGATCAATGATCATATACAGTTGTTGGCATTCATTATGAAAAAAATTCTATTGCTTATTATAATCGGAGTATTTCATGGATGCCTTTCCTATGAAAAAGAAACCTGCAAAAAAGGACTTGCGGATAAAAACTACCCATTTCTAGACGACATAAAAAGACAGTGG
>JBHJJC010000063.1:0-27304 GCA_050042945.1 Croceivirga sp. | reverse complement strand
CATTAAAAAAATTGGGGTCTACAAAAGCAAATCTTGCTTCACGATATGACTTGTTCTCAACGACAATTTTGGGCGTTCCTATATTTCGAATACGGGTGGCATCCAAAACTTCAGGAAATTCTTGTTTCAAGGTATGACCTACAGGTGCCATCACTACACCTTCCTTTATTTCTTCACCATTGACCATAGCTCGAAAAACGACGTTGGCAATCTCATCGGCCTTTTCGTGATATCTGTCATAGCTCAATTCATCGGCCACGAAAAGTGTAATGATCAAACATGAGGCAATGCCCAGGGCAAGACCGAGTATATTAATGGAAAATATTCCTTTGTTTCTTAGGATGTTACGCCACCCGACTTTTAGATAGTTTTTGATCATGAGTTCTTTTTTTGACCCTTTGCTTCGGCTACGCTCAGCATAAACTCGCTCAGGGTGGGTTGATGAATTATTCGGTACGTAAACTTTTCACCGGGTTCACGGTTGTTGCTTTTATGGCTTGGTAGCTTACGGTCAGTATTGCCATGATCAATACGCCAACAAGGGCTGCCCCGAAAACCCACCATGGTATATTAATATGATAGGTATAGTTTTCAAGCCATTGCTGCATTACAAAATAGGTCACGGGTATGGCTACAAGGCCCGAAAGCACTATCAGATGTACAAATTCGGTGGAAAGCATCTTGAACAGACTGGGAATCGATGCGCCCAACACCTTGCGAATGCCGATTTCTTTGGTACGTCTTTCGGCCATGAATGTTGATAGTCCGAACAGTCCGAGACAACTTATTACGATGGCAAGTATGGAGAAGATTTCTGATAACCTTCGCATACGTTCCTCGGTTTTGAATTTGTTTCCAAAAGCCTCATCTACAAATTGATACTTAAATGGTGTGGCAGGAACGAATTCGCTGAATATCCCTTCAATTGAAGCCAATGATTCGTCAAGGCTTTTTTCAGGTGTCAATTTGAGATTGATCCAGTTCGTCTCATTATAGTTGATACTATAGATGGCCGGTTTTACCGGTTCAAAAGGTGACTCGGCCAATAAATTCTTGACCACTCCGATAACTTCATGTTCGCCATCGTACCAACGTACTGTTTTCCCAATGGGGTCTTGTAGCCCCATGTAGTCTACAGCTGCTTGATTGAGTACATAGGCAGTGGAGTCTGAAGCAAAATCCCTTGAAAACCCCCTTCCTTTATCCAATTCCCATCCTACGGTTGTTCCATAATCGTGTGTCACATAATAAGCGACCATATTGGTGATGAAATCAGGGTCTTTACCCTCCCAATCATAACCGCCATTACTGTTCCAAACCTCGGTCAAGTGGCTTGAAGATTCTGCCAGTTCGACAACAGCCCCGTCTTTTTTCAACGCCTCTCGAAGCACATTATACTTGCCTTCAAATGCATCAGTGGTTTTTTCGACCATAATAAGGCCTGCCCTGTCATAGCCTATCGGGCGATTTTTCGTATGTTGAATTTGACGGTTCACGACCATAGTGCCTGATACCAGAATGATGGACACACAAAATTGCAATACAACCAAGACCTTTCGGAACGATAAAGCTGATTTGGCCGTTCGAAAGGTGCCTTAGAGGACCCTGACCGGGCGAAAGGATGACAGGTAAAGGGCTGGATAGCTACCTGCCAGAAGGCTGGTAATCAAAATTAGCCCTAAACCAAAGACCCAAAATAATCCCTTTGACAGTGGAAAAACCAGTTGTTTGTCGGCCAGGTTATTAAAGACCTGTAGTGAGAATCCGACCAATAAACAGGCCAGTACAAAAGAATAAAAAGTAACCAAGAGGGATTCGAATAAAAATTGACCTATTAATTGGTTTTTGTTTGAGCCTACGGTTTTTCGTATCCCCACTTCTTTGGCACGTTTTTGAGACCTGGCAGTACTGAGGTTCATAAAATTGATGCAGGCCAATAGCAGAACGAAAACTCCGATTATACCAAACATGCGAACATATTGAATTGCCCCTCCGTTGGATTTACCATTCTTAAAACTAGATCGCAAATGCCAATCTTTCATAGGATGAAGGAAAATCTCAGGATTGCTCTTTTTGGTTGCATCTGGAACATGGGCGTAAATGGTATTCTTGATTTTAGCACTAACGCCTTGTATGGTCGATTGATTGGCCACTTTCACATATACCTGGTAGGAATTGTTGTCCCATAGTTTTTTATCTCGTGCTGTTTTTACCCATTCATTCATAGATACGTAGAGATTCCATGAGGCGATAAAGTCAAGTGGTTTAGATTCGGTAAATGACGAGAGCGGTTCAAATATATTTGCATTGGTCGGTAAATCTTCAAAAACACCGGTAACAGTGACCACGGCATCGTTGTTTAAACGCATGGTTTTCCCCAGGGGTTCTTGGTCGCCAAAGATTGCCCTAGCAGCAGATTTCGAAATCACAATAGCATTCGGATTGTTGAGTGCCCTATGATTTCCTCTCAACATGTTGAACGAGAACATTCGAAGGGCGTTTTTTTCCATAAACGCCCCGTAATTGTTTAAGTTTTTTTCCTCATACGATAGTACATTGTCACCTGGAAAAGAACTCATCACAACATGCTTAAAATCATCGCTGTACACGCTGCGCAATTCATCGGCCAAAGGATAGGGAAGGGTAAATCTGGTTTGTACTTCCCCATTATTGGTTTTGTTAATGAGTACCTGCGCAATGCGGTCGTTACCCTTAAAATAGGCATTGAAAGAGATTTCATCATAAACCCATAGTCCTATGAGCATGGCAACGGCCAAACCAAGTGTTAGCCCACCAATATTGATAATTGAATACGCCTTGGTCTTTACAAGGTTTCTCGCGGCGATTTTCAAATAATTTTTAATCATGACTTCTTTTTTTGATTGATGAATTATTCTGTTCGCAAGCTTTTTACCGGATTTGATTTAGCTGCTTTTATCGCTTGATAGCTTACGGTGACAAAAGCAATCATTAATGCAATGAGCCCTGCCAATCCGAATATCCACCAAGAGAGTTCAATACGAAAGGCAAAATCTTTTAACCACTGGTTCATGGTATACCAAGAAATGGGAATCGCTATAATCAAAGAAATACCTACCAATTTCAAAAAGTCTTTTGAAAGCAATGTAGTTATACCGCTTACCGAGGCACCCAAAACTTTTCGAACCCCGATTTCTTTAATACGATTCTGCGCCATATAACTTGCTAGCCCGAACAGCCCCAAACAGGAAATGAGAATGGTCAGCAGGGTAAAAAGACTTGCCAGTTTTTCAATACGCTGTTCATCGGTAAACTTTTGCGAGTATGCTTCATCTACAAATTGGTACTCAAAAGGATAGTTGGGATTGTATTTTTTAAAAATCGCTCCGATCGAAGCCAAATCCTCCCCAATGGTTTGTTGTCTGTTTAGTTTAATATGAACCATATTGAACCAACCCTTGGCTCCTTCAATGACCATGGGCTCTATTTTCTGAAAGGGAGAGTTGAACACAAAATCTTGGGCCACTCCAATGACATGCCAGTCTATTCCATTGTCTTTTATAATTTGCCCCATCGGATTTTCAAACTGCATTAGTGCTACTGCAGACTCGTTCAAAATCACGGCCGTAGAATCAGTAGGATGCTTGTCTAAATCAAAGTCACGCCCCTGAATAAGTTTTAGTCCCATGGTTTTGATGATGGCATCATCGGCGATAAGCCTGTGCACCAAGGTTTTGTCTTCTTCATTTTTTCCTCTCCATTCAAAGTCCCAAGTATTGCTCCAACTTTCGGTAATTGGTGAATTCGTCTTTGAGATTGATGAGGCAATACCGCTATCTAAAAGTTCTGACTTTATGCTTGCGTAGTGCTTTTCGATATCACCTTCCATCTGCACATATATTAACAGCGCTTTGTCATACCCCAACCTTCGTTCTTGTACGCTATTGATTTGCTGTTTCACTACAATAGTGGCGGTGATTAAAATGATGGCCACTGAAAATTGCGCAATCACCAACACCTTTCTTGGTGTTACCAGCGTATTGGTTTTTTTGAAGGTACCCTTTAAAACACTAGAGGGTTTAAATGCAGACAGATAGAGTGCCGGATAACTTCCTGCCAAAATTCCCGTAAATAAAATGATGGACATTACGATGACCCAAAACCATGGATTCAACCAAATAATGGCGAGTGGGGTACTGATAAGGGCTGAAAATGATGGAAGTGCCAGTATCACTATTACCACTGCCACAACTGCTGCCAAAAATGATATAAGAACCGATTCACCAAGAAACTGCCATACCAAGGCTTGTTTTCTAGCGCCCACAACCTTTCTTACCCCCACTTCTTTTGCTCGTTTTTCGCTACGTGCCGTGCTGAGGTTCATGAAGTTGATGCATGCAATGATTAAAACAATAAAGGCGATAATCGCGAACAAGCGGATAATATCAATAAGCCCTCCGACTTCAATACCGTTTTCAAATTCAGAATATAGATGTAATCGGGTGTATGGATATAGGTAGGTAACCATATCTGGTGAATCTTTATCGTAGGCTTTTCTGAGGGATTTAATTTTTTCTGAAAAGGCATCATAGTCTGTGCCCTCTTTGAGCATGACATAGGTAGCTATTGCATTGTTTCCCCAGTTTTCGTCATCCCATCCTTTTTGTTTGAGATACGACCAAGGAAGTAAATATTCAAAATTAAACTCGGTGTTGTTTGGTAAATCTTTGAGTACACCTGTCACCTTAAAAGTATCTGTATTGTCCATCTTTACTATCTGACCCACAGGAGGTAGGTCTCCAAACATTTTTTTTGCGAAGGTCTCTGTGACTACCAAAGCGTTGACATCTTCAAGAACCGTTTCAATGTCGCCTTCAATTAAAGGGAAGCTAAAAATCTTAAGAAAACTAGGGTCAACTATGGTCCCATTTGATTTGATGTTCTTTTCCCCGTGACTGAACAAAAAAGTATTTTCATAAAAGTAACGGGTAACCTCCTCTACTTCAGGATAATCTTTTTTGATGGCTGAGGCCATTACCTTCGGGGTACTGTTCCATGTCCAGATTTCTCCATCCACCTCGTATTTATTGTTCACCTGATAAATACGGTCTCTATTCTCATGAAACTGATCGAAACCCAGTTCAAAATCGACCCATAGAAAAATCAATGCGGTAACTGCTAGGCCTATAGAGAGCCCAAGAATGTTAAGCAGCGAAAAGCTCTTATTTCTCAATAAATTTCTCCAAGCAATTTTTAAATAGTTCTTAAGCATGATGATAGGTTTATTGATAGGTTATTCTGTGCGTAAACTTTTCACAGGGTTTGCCAAGGCTGACTTTACCGCCTGTAGACCAAGGGTAAATGATGTGATGAGAAAGGCGATGAGTCCAGCTATCACAAACATCCACCATTGTATGGAAATACTGTAAGCAAACGTACCTAGCCAAGCATTCATGACATACCATGCAATCGGGAAGGCCACCAGAGCTGCTACTCCCACAAGAATGATATAATCCTTAGACAACAATATGATGATTTTGGTGACCCCTGCACCCAGTACCTTTCGAATTCCGATTTCCTTGACCTTGCGCTTGGCCAAAAAGGAAATCAATCCGAACATGCCCAAGCATGAAATGAATATGGTCAATATCGCGGTAATATTTACCGATTGTAGGATACCGTCTATCAATTGGTACTGCGCACTCACCTTATCATTCAGTTCTGACTGTTCATAACCCCGTCTTGAAGAGATACCCCTAAATGCTGCTGAAATGATGCTGCCTACCTGTTTTTCTTGCCCTTCGCTTACCTTAACGGACAAATATCTATGGCGGCCCAATGTACTTTTATCGCGATAAATATGTACTAGCGGCTCTACGGCGTTTTGAAGGTCTTGGTAATGAAAATCTTTTACTACCCCAACAATGGGGTTACCCTCGTCTTCAGAGGTTTTAAATTTTAAACGCTTTCCTTCAATAGTGGTCCACCCATAGGCTTTCATGGCCGCTTCATTGATGATGACAGGATATTCATCAGGGTTATCCCGATTTCGGTCAAAATTGCGGCCCATTACAATGGGTGCCTCCAAGGTTTCAAAATAGCCATCATCAGCATAGGATCTTCGAAAACGAACATCGGTTTTCGTTTCTGGGTCGTAGTAAGTGGTGTAATTGAAATAATAGTCAGAAGGCACTGCTTCACTGGTTGAAACACTTTGAACAAAGGGATTGGCCTCCAGCTCGTTCAATAGGGCATTGAATTTAGATTTTGCTGCATCCAAATCCTTATAGTCCAAATCAATGCTCCCGACCAAGACCTGATTTCGTTCAAAGCCTAAATCGGCATTTTTCATGAATCCGATTTGTTGGTTCAATATCACCGCAATACATATAAAAAGAATCGCAATGGTGAACTGCAAAATGATAAAGGAATTACGGAGCAGGAAGTTACTTTTGATTTGCTCTATTTTCCCTTTTATCCCCAAGGATACAGGAACCCTTATAAATCGTAGGGTCGGAAAAATACCAACCATTAGTGTGGCCAATACGCCGACAACGATCATACCGATGACCACGGGATAGTCTTTGACAACATCAAATGAAATACGACCAAATTCAGGCCCGAAGGTATCGTTCAAACGAGGTAAATTGACCAATAAGAATAGTACGGCAGAAATGATAAGGGATATAAAGACCAATATGCCATTTTCAATACAAAATTGAATAACAACACTCTTTTTGCCACTACCTAGAACCTTCCTAACGGCGATGTCTTTTGTACGTCGCAACATGGTTGAGGTGTTCAAATTGAGCAGATTCACCAAAATGATAAGCAAAACAAATATGGAAGCGGCTATGGAGCCGCCGATAATGGTATCCACTACGGGCAGTATATCGGTGCGGAATTCTAAATAAGGCATTACCTTCATCTCGGCAATCATCGAAGGGTCCCTGTAATTCTGTTTTACTAATTGGGGTACCTTTTGAGCCAAAGTCCCAAGGTCGGTATCTGCGCGTAGCTTAAAAAAGGCCGGGGAAAAACTGTTGGCCCAGTTGGTCTGACGTTTAAACGTTGGATTATTTTCGAGTAGGGTATTAGGTAGAACTACACCCAAGCGAAATGAGGCATATGGACTTATAGGCTCAAAAACCCCTGTGATTTTAAGGTTCAAAGTATCAGCTCCGATTAGGGTTTTACCTACTGGGTTTTTGTCACCGAAGATCTGCTCACTTACTTTATGGGTCAAAATGATGGAGTACTTTTCCTGCAATGCGGTTTTTTTATTACCATATTTTAAGGGTAGGTCAAAAACCTCAAAAAATTCAGGGTCAGCATAATCGGTGCGGTGTTGAAACTCGTCATTTTCATGTTCCAGCCAAATGTTGCCCCAGCTATGCAAGTGTGTACCAGCAATGACTTCGGGCGAGGAGTTTACCACTTCATCCAAAAGGGGGTATGCCACTTCTCTATATTCGGTACCATCGTTTAATTGCGTTTTTAGGTATACAAGGTTCTCTTGGTTTGGAATAGTGTCGTTTGCGGTATAGTATGCATATACCGAGAACATTAAGGTCAGCACACTTGATACCCCAATGCTCAAACCAAGAAGGTTGAGCAAGGATAGGGTTTTGTTCTTCCAAAGGTTTCGAAACGAGATTTTGATGTGATTTTTGAACATGATGACAATGAATACAGTTTTATTCGGTTCGTATGCTTTTTATAGGGCTTGTTGTTGCTGCCTTTAACGTCTGTAACGTGATGATGAAAAGTGTGAGCACTAAAACGCTGAGTAAGGCAAAGAAAAAGACCCAGAAATTGATACTGATACGGTAGGCATAATTCTGTAACCAGATTTCCATAAGAGACCAAGCCATTGGAATCGCAACCAGGGCCGAAATACCTACCAGTTTTATAAAGTCACTGGCAAAAAGATGCACGATTCCTAAGGCCGAACTACCCAACACTTTTCGAATACCAATTTCGCGCAGACGTTGCCCCACAAAAAAGGAAATCAATCCATATAGCCCAAGACTGCCTATGAACAATGTAAGAAAAGAAAATATTCTAGAAAGGGTAAGCAGCCGATTCTCTGCCTGGTATTCGTTTGCTATCTGATCATCTAAGAAGGTATAGTCAAAAGAATACCCAGGAAATGAGCTTAAGTAAATATCTTTGACCGATGCAAGGGTGGCAGACACACTGCCCAAGCTCATTTTAAGACCCAGTTTTCGGTAAGACCAAGGTACGGGAGCAATAAATACCGGGCTTATCTCTTCTTCAAAACCAAGGTCATGAAAGTCAGAGACTACCCCAACAATTTTTGTGGCAATGGTACCGCCATTGGTATAAAGTGTTTTTCCCACAATCTCTTCAGGGGCAGTTAGCCCAAGTCTTTTGACCAAGGCCATATTGACCAGGGTCTCATCTAAAGAATCACGTCTTATAAAATTGCGACCTGCCAAAAGGTCTAACCCGAAAGTGCTTATGTAGTGCTCGTCTGCAGGTTTTGCTGCTATGGAAAAATCTTCCGTTTCTGGACGGTTATCAAATCGGATACTGGTGCCCCAGCTAAAGTCGGAAGGTCCAGGACCTGCCAAACAGGCTGTGACCTCTTCAATACCGGGAGTGGTGCGAATACGTTGGCGTAACGTTTCTAGAACAGGAGCTTTTACACCATCGGGAAGTGGAACCATGACAATGGCATCTTTATCAAAGCCCAAATCAGAATTGATTGCAAAACGAAGTTGCTTACCAATAACAAGTGTGGCAACGATCAATATTATGGAGACCACAAATTGCGCTATGACCAAGACCTTTCTGGTTCTTTCCCCGCCGGTATCGTTTTGCCCCAGTTTTCCTTTAATGGCCAATACAGGTACGACACGGGCCAATAAAAGCCCTGGATAACTTCCTGAAATAAATGATACTAAAAACAATAAGCCCAGCAAAAAACCTACGAATCGAGCATCAATGGTATCTAAGAAAGAAAGTTTCAGTTGAAAAAGGTTGGTGAAGTGTGGCAATAGCACAAAGGCGAAAATACCACCCAATACCAGCCCTAATAGGCTTAAAATAAAGGTTTCAGAAATAAATTGCCAAAAGAGATGGTTTTTAAGACTACCCAAAACTTTTCTGATACCCACTTCTTTTGAGCGTTTAAAGCCCTGCGCGGTTGCAATGTTAATAAAGTTGATACAGGCAATGCCTAGTAAAAAGAAACCAATTGTACCGAAAACCCAAAGAAGCTGAACATTGACGCCTCCGTAACGATGGTCTAAATGCACCTCGGTCATTTCTTGTAGCTTATAGATATGCTTGTTTTTGGAATCGGGGCGGTGTTGTTTTGGTAGTTCAGTAAGTACCTTTTCGATATTCACGACCGATTGGTTGGGCTTTAGTAGGGTAAAACATTCCAAATTGCTATCGATACCGTCCCATGATTCGTTAAAAATAAACCGACTGTAATTCTTAATGGAGGGGAAGGAAACAAAAAGGCTTTCATTGGCAAAGGTTGTTTTTGGTAATGTTTTTAAAATGCCGATGATCTCTATGGTTTCCTGATTTTCCAATACAAAAGTTTTGCCCAATACATCATTGGTTTGAAACATACGCAAGGCGGCATCTTGTGTGATATAAGCTGTATTGGGTTCTTCAAGCGTTCTACCTGAGATTTCTGAAAGCAACGGGTAGTTGAAAATGCTAAAAAAAGGAGCCTCTACAAATGAGATGTCTTCTCGAGACTGTCTAAGCGATGTTCCCGGTGAACCAATATTAATCAACTGTTCTTCCCAAAAAATGCGTCTACTCGTTTTTTCGGCAAACTCATAATTGGTTTCAAAGGCACTCTTAAACCCTGGTGGAACCGCTGCAACAAAACCCACATCATCCATATGTTCTTCGGTGACAAAGCGATAAATACGGGCTGTATTGGAGTGAAACTTGTCAAATGAAAGATGATGCGCTATAAATAAGTAGATGATGATGCTACTTGCAAAACCCAGGGCCAAACCCAATATATTGATTACTGTAAATGTTTTTCTTTTGAAAAGGGTTCGCAGGGCGATTTTAATATGATTTTTAAGCATGACCGCTCGTTTTTTGACCCATCCACGCTGATTGGGTTGAGTTGATGTTTATCAGGTATACATTATTATGCCAAAACGCAAAACGCTGAAATACAATAAAATAGATTAAAAATATTTCAAAAAGTGTCAAATATTTTGACAAATACTGTATAAATATTTTACATTGAGGAACGTAACCCTTCAAGGAAAATTTAGGGGTAGAGTTTATTCGGTCCGCAAACTTTTCACCGGATTAACAATGGCCGCTTTGATACTTTGATACCCTACGGTAATGATGGCAATCGCAATGGCCAATAAGGCCGCCAACAGCAACATCCACCACTGCACTTCAATACGGTACGAGAAGTCTTCAAGCCATTTGTTCATGGCGAACCAACCAATTGGCAATGCAATTAAAATTGACCATCCTACCATCTTCAAAAAGTCTGTCGTCAATCGATAGGAAATCTGACCTACACTGGCACCCAGTACTTTTCGAACCCCGATTTCCTTAGTACGTTTTTGTGCGTTAAACGTGGCCAGTCCAAATAATCCCAGGCAGGCAATGAGTATGGATAGCGTGGTAAATATGGAGAATATACTTCCCAATCGTTGTTCTGCCCTATAACTGTCATTGAAGGAATCATCCAGAAAGTAATAGTTGATAGGTTGACCTGGGGCAAATTTCCCCCAAATAACTTCAATAGTAGCTATGGTCGAGGTTAAATTCTGACCACTTAATTTAATTGCCATAGCATTCGTCGACCTACCTATGGTAAGGCTTAGTGCCTCGATATTATTGCGTAATGAATCAAAGTGAAAGTCCTTTATCACCCCAATAATGGTTTGATAGTTGATATTCTCTTCGCCTTCCCCTAAATCGCCTGAAATACGGAGCCCAATGGCTTCTTTGGCAGTTACATTCAAGGTTTTAAGCGCGGCTTGATTGATAATGATAGCAGTGGAGTCGTTGGAAATGTCTTTGTCAAAATCCCTTCCTGCAACCAATTCAAGCCCAATGGTAGATAGATAATCATGGTCTATTACCCATCGTTCCATATTTATGGCGTCTTCTTGGTTTGACGCCCTACCTTCTTTAAAGAAGGTTTGACTACTGCGTGCCGACGGTGTTGGGAGAAAATTACTTAGGCTCACGGCCTTCACTTGAGCCAATTGTTGAATTTCACTTTTTAATACTAGTTCTTGTCCATTGGTATTGTTCAAATCTTCGACCACCAAAACCCGCTCTTTTTGATAGCCCAATTCCTTATTTTGTATAAAGTTCAACTGTTGATAGACGACAACGGTGGCTACAATGAGCAAGATGGAAACCGCAAATTGAAAAACGACCAAAGCGTTTCGAATGTTACTTCCTCCAACATTCGTGAGTCCGCTTCCTTTCAAGACCTTAACAGGAAGGAATTTAGACATAAAGAAGGCTGGATAGGTTCCCGATAGTATACCCAAAACTAATGCTGCGCCTACCAAAAGCATCCAGAAAATTGGGCTTTGAAAAGGTATGGAAATGGATTTCCCCGCTAAATCATTGAAGGCGGGGAGCACTACAAAGGTTACCCCTAAGGCAAGAAGCAAGGATAGGAAACAGATTAACCCTGATTCGGTCAGGAACTGTCTTACCAAATCAGATGTTTTGGAGCCCAATGTTTTGCGAACACCTACCTCTTTGGCACGTTTCATGGAATGGGCCGTTGAAAGGTTCATAAAGTTGACCACAGCCAATACCACGAGGAATAGAGCAACGAAAAACAAGATATAAAGGGTTTGAATACTACTATTGGCACTTAGCTCAGTTTTGTTGTTTGAGTACAAGTGAATATCCCTTAAGGGCATAGCACTATAATTGATAAAATTTCCTGCGGCTTTAAAGGATTCTTCGGTCATGCCAGGAAAATACTCCTGTACCCATGGAATCAAGTAGCTGCCAAGAATTGAGTCCAATCCCGTTTGAAAGGCCTGCATATCAGCCCCTGGCACCATTTTTACAAAAGTGTAGTATACATGACTTCCCCAATGTCCAATTTGTCGAAATTGCGAACTTGTCATAGAAGCAAAAACGGTATGGTTTCTCAATAGGGAATTTTCAGGTAAATCTTCCATTACTCCGGTTACCCTGAAAGTTTCTCCATTGTTGACTACCATATTTTGACCAACTGCGTTGTTGATGCCAAAGTGTTTTTCAGCAGCAGTTCGTGTGAGCACCAAAGTATTGGGTTGGTTTAATGCGGTCTTTGCGTCTCCATCCAAAAGTTGAACCCCAAACATTTTAAAGAAAGTAGAATCGACAAAGGCACTATTTAATTCTTTAACATTTGAAGTAACATTGGTCTTTCGTAATAGTATACTACCGCGATTTACTATTCGTGTCGACAATTCAACTTGGGGATAGTCACGCAATAAGGTTTCTGCCATGGGTTCGGGAGTTTCCCCAAGCTGTTCCGGAAGCCCTCCAAACTTCACATCAGCATCGATGCGGTAAATTTGTTCAGCATCAGTAAACATTGTATCAAAACTCAATTCATCATAGATAAAAAGGGCAATGAGTAATGCACCGGCTATACCTATGGCAAGTCCGAAGGTGTTCAAAAAGGTGAAAAAGGGATGTTTCTTTAAGCTCCTCCAGGCAATTTTTATGTGATCTTTAAACATAACTGCTCGCTTTTTGATTGGTAAGAATTAACGATCTATTTTCATGCCAAATGTTAAGCTAATGATTATCAGTCTAATAAAATAGACGATGGCAGCAAGACTGTAAATTATTTTGACAGTAGTTGTACAATTTATTTACAGCTTAAAAAAGCCTTTATTCGGTTCGTAAACTGGTTACGGGACTCTTTAAGGCCACTTTAATGGTCTGGTAACTTATGGTAATCATCGTCAGTAACAATACAGCGACTATTGAAATGGCAAAATACCACCAGTGGATTTGTGTCCTATACGTATATCCTTGTAACCAAACATCCATGAAATACCAGGCTACGGGTATTGCCACTACCCCTGCAATAAGGATTAGTTTTAAAAAATCTATGGAGAACAAGGTCAATATATCAGTGATTGAGCTGCCCAGTACTTTTCTCACCCCTATTTCTTTTTTTCGTTGCCCCACGAAAAATAATATGAGGCCATATAGACCCATACAGCCAATGAAAATCGCCAGCCCTGAGAATGTTTTTGACAAAGAAAGATAGCGTTGCTCTTTCTCATAAAGTTCTGCCACACGCTCATCCAAGAAACGATATTCAAAAATGTAATCGGAGAAGGTTTGTGACCATTCTTTTTCCAATTGTGCTAAAGTGGCTTTGGTGTTCAGGTGGTTGATTTTGATACCCAATTCATTGTACCATTTTACTGTAGGTGCAATGAAAACGGGTTTAATATCATATGTGAAGCTACTATCATGAAAGTCCTTAACAACACCTACAATTTTGGCATTAACCCGTTCCCCATTCACTCCCAAAGTTTTGCCCAACAACTCTTCGGGTGACGAGGCTCCAATTTTTTCCATGAACTTTTGATTCACCAATAGTTCGGTAATGGTATCGTTTTTATAAAAGTTACGCCCAGCCTCCTAAGGGATATTGAAGGTATTTAAATAATCATCGTCGCCTACCTTTATGGAGATACTAAAATCTTCACGTTCCGGTCGATTGTTATATTTTACGGTAGTATCCCAAAACGTATTACCGGCACCTGGACTGGTCAGACAACCGGAGACCTGCTCTACGCCCACGACCTGCTTTAATCGTTCTTTAAGGCTATAAAACTGTTTGGCATCCATAGTTTCCGGTACTTCCAACATTACTATCGATTCCTTGTCAAAACCAAGATCGGTTTTGGTAGCATATTCAATTTGCCTAGAAATCACCAAAGTTGCCACAATTAAGGAAATGGAAATCACAAATTGCACGACCACTAAAACTTTCCTAGTTAGGGCACCACCAGTGTCATTGTGATTGAGCTTCCCTTTTAGCGCCAAAATGGGCACTATTTTGGAAAGTAATATTCCAGGATAACTGCCAGATAAAAAAGATACCAATACCAATAATAACAACAGAAAGCTTACGAAAGGTATACTTATTAGGCTTGTGATTGTCAATTGAATCTCGAAAAGGGCATTAAAAGCTGGTAAAAATAGGATGGCCATAATAAAACCCAATACGACGGCAAATAGACTTATGAGAAAAGTTTCGCTTAAGAATTGCCAAAAAAGTTGTCGTTTAAAACCGCCCAAGACCTTTCGGACACCAATTTCTTTTGAACGATAAAAGGCTTGTGCGGTAGAAATATTTATAAAGTTAATGCAAGCAATAGCAATCAAGAAAAGACCAATAATACCAAAGACAATAAGGAACACCGGATTTAACCCGCCATACTTATTATTGAGATGGATATCTGACAATGGCTGAAGCTTATATACATGCGTATTCTTACTATTGGGTCTATGTTCTTTTGGAAGTTGCAGTAGGGCATCTTCTATACCTGCAATATCTTGATTGGGTTTTAACAGGGCAAAACACTGTAGGTTTGTGGTGATGCCTCCCCAATTTTCCCCATGGGCAAAATCTGAATATTCCTTGAGATTTTCAAAAGCAACAAAGATTTCATGTGTTAGAAAAGAAGTGTTGGGAATATTTTTTAAAACTCCTGTAATCGATATCGTCTCATTATTTTCAAGGGAGAATGTTTTTCCTACTACATCCGTTGTGCCAAAGAGCGCAATTGCTTGGTTCTCTGTTATCACCGCCGTGTTTGGGGCCGATAGTGAAATAGAACCATTACCGTCTTTGAGGGGAAAGTCAAAGATGTTGAAAAAATCCTCCTCGACAAACATGACATTTCTTTTGTACTTATTGTTCCCTCCGTTTTCTTCCACATGGATGACCAAACCTTCCCGGTCTACAATTTTGGCTACTTTTTCTGCATAGGCATAGTTTTCTCGAAACACTTTGGCAAAGGCCGGAGGAACACTTGCCGAATAACCGATTTTATCCATGCGCTCTTCTGTCGCCATTCTATATATGCGATCTTTATTGGAATGGAAATCATCAAAGGAAAGATGATAGGTCAAAAAAAGATATATCAATATAGCACTTCCAAAACCTATAGCCAAGCCCAGGATATTTATGGAGGTGAACACCTTCCTTTTGAGTAGGTTTCTCCAGGCAATTTTTATGTAACTTTTAAACATGACTGCTCATTTGTTGACCGATGAAAATAAGTGGACTATTTTCGTGCCAGATTTTAAATCGTTGAATATCAATTTAATAAAACAAAACACGGTGTTCTTACTGTAAAATATTTTGACAGTATTCGTATAATTTATTTACAGCCTAAAAAGAAGATTTTATTCGGTCCGCAAACTCTTTACCGGATTTTGTTTCGCCGCTCTTATTGCCTGGAAACTCACCGTAAGCACTGTTATACCCATAGCCCCCAGCATAGCCAAAACGAAAATCCACCACTTCAAAATCACGCGGTACGGATACTCCTGAAGCCACCCGTTCATCACGTAATAGGCAATGGGCACGGCGATAAAGCAAGAGATGATGACCAATTTTAAAAAGTCTTTAGAAAGCATATTCCAAACATTGAATACCGTAGCCCCTAGCACTTTACGAACTCCGATTTCTTTGGTGCGCTGTTCGGCGACGAAGGAGGTCAATCCGAAAAGCCCTAAACAGCTGATAAGGATTGCCAACGCGGTAAAGATTCCTGAGAGGTTTCCTATGCGTTCTTCAGCTGCGAATTTTTCCCCGTATTCTTCATCCACAAAATCATATTCAAAAGGGATATCAGGAAAATGTTGTTTAAAAACCCTTTCAATAACGGCTATGTTTTGACTGGCACTTTGATTCGGATTTAAACGTAAGGTATAATAACTGAAGTTGTCATTACGGTCATAAACATAGAAAGCCTGTTTTACTGGTTCGTAAGGTGAAGAAGCGATAACGTCTTCGATTACCCCAATGATTTTCATTGTAGGTGATGGGTCTTCTTCATCGGTATCTCGAATGAGCATTCCAACGGGATCAGAAACCCCCAAATATTTTTTGGCGGTTTGATTGATGAGGATTCCCACTGAATCTGAGGCAAATTCCCTTGAAAAATCCCTTCCTTCTAAAATTTTTAAACCAATCGTTTTGGCGTAGTCAACAGAAACCTCGGTCCATGCTAAATCTTCTTGAAAACCATCGGGTTTACCTTCCCAAGTAAAACCACTACGATTTGACCAAATTCTGGTTGTAGGACTACTTGAAGTGGCCATATCAATGACGGCACCTGAATTTTTGAACTCGTTGATCATGAAATCAGTCTTCCCCTCAAAATCTTGGGCGAACGTAGGCACCTGTATCAAGCCCTCTTTATCGTATCCAACCGGACGGTTTTTGGCGTGGTTGATTTGTTGCATTACAATAAAGGTTCCTATAATAAATGCCACGGAAACCGTAAATTGTACTACGACCAATACCTTTCTTGGAAGACCTGCATATTTTCCAGTCTTAAAAGTACCCTTGAGTACATCAACGGGTCTAAAGGATGACAGATAAAGTGCGGGGTAGCTTCCTGCTAGCAATGCTGTAAATATGATAAATGCGAACGATATAAACCAAAAAATTGTAATTCCCCTTGGAAATGTAATTTCTTTTCTTGCCAGCTCATTGAATCCGCTTAAAGACAACAGCACTATTGCAATGGCCATGAAATAGGCGAAAAGCACTACCAAAAACGATTCATTTAAAAACTGATAGATCAATTGTCCCTTTTGCGATCCGATTGATTTTCGGATACCCACTTCTTTGGCTCTCTTTTCACTTCGGGCAGTGCTCAGGTTCATGAAATTGATACAGGCCAAAAGCAGCACAAAGGCCCCGATTATGCCAAACAACCAGACATACTTGATACGACCACCCTTTTGAACGCCGTCTTCAAAATTGCTTCGTAAATACCAGTCTTCCATTGGTAAAAGAAAGATTCTTGGGTTGTATTGTACTACCTCTTCATCAGCATTTTTTTTAACGTCTATTATGGCATTGGTCACGGTTTCGAAAGAAGTGTTATCCTTAATTTGAACAAACATCTGAAAGGAGTTGTTTTGCCAATTGTCCAAGGAGTTTTTAATCCATTCTTGATTGGAGACATAGAAATCCCATGGAATGATAAAATCAGTGTCATTAAAAGTGTTGCCGTAAGGAATATCGTCGTATACCGCTGTAACCATCAAGTCGTGTTGATTGCCAATCTTTAGCACTTTGCCAACCGCATCTTCTTCACCGAAAAAGGCTTCGGCAGTTGATCTTGATATCATTATGGAGTTTAGTTCTTGAGGCCATTCCGATCACCTTTGATTACCTCAAGGTTTAATAGTTCAGGGGCATTGGGTTGCATGTAGTTGCCCGTGCGCGAGAGGCTTTTTTCACCGTATTTCACATAGCTCGACTGCGTCCATGAACACATCATGATATGTTCGAAATTGTCGCCATAGTCATTTCTTAGGGCTGGCTCCAAAGGAAGGGGTATTGCTGGCCCGGTACCAGTATTGCCATTGAACGTTTGTGATTGAAATACTTGGGCAATCTTATCCTTATTCTTAAAGTAGTTATCACGATTCAGTTCATCATTCATCCATAACCCAATGGTTAGGGTCACGGCCATACCCAATGCAAGGCCTCCAATATTTATTGCGGTATACCCCTTGTTTTTCACAAGGTTTCTCCAAGCAATTTTTAAATAGTTTTTGAACATTTGATTGTTTTTTGATTGATTCAGTATTGATGTTCACGCTTCGTCTAAGTAAAGACTTGATAAATCTGAAAATGTTTCACTCCGTACGTAAACTTCTTACGGGGTTGGCTACTGCTGCTTTCACGGCTTGAAAACTTACCGTGCATAATGCGATACCTATGGCAATGAAACCTGCGGCCATAAAGACCAACGGGTCAATAGTAACTTTATAGGCAAAACGCTGCAACCATGAGTCCATAAACCACCACGCTAAAGGAATTGCAATGAACAGGGCAATGACTACAAGGATTAAAAAATCTTTTGAAAGTAACTGAACAATTCCTGAAACGCTCGACCCCAAAACTTTTCTTACCCCAATTTCTTTTTTTCGTTGTTCCGCGGTATAGGCGGCCAAACCAAACAGGCCTAAACACGAAATTATAATGGCCAACACTGCAAATATTTTTGCCAAGTCACCTACTAGTTCTTCGTTCTTGAATCTCGCATTAAACAAGTCGTTTTCAAAACGATATTCAAAAGGGAATGCAGGGTTATATTTCTTAAGTGTTTGTTCAATTGATGCCAGTGCATCTGTTTTAGACGATTCTGGTTTTATGTTGATATACATGGTATTGGCATAATCAGCTTTATTGAAAAACATGACCGGACCGGTTTTTCCATTACCATACATATCCCCATAGAGGTAATCTTTTACTACGCCGATAACGTTGTACTCGGTGTTGCCTCGCGTTACGCTTTTACCTAGTGCACTGTTTTCTCCCATCAAATTTGCAAATGATTGTGTGATAATAATATTGGTACTATCCACGGCGCTATCATTATTGAAACCACGTCCTTCAAGTAATTCTAGGCCAACGGTACCAAAAAAGTTAGGGCTGACATATCTAAATCTAATGAGAATGTCTTCGGTATCCTGTCCACCTTGCCAACGCAGCCCTGAGCCATTATTACCACTTGCCAGCATGTTTGTATTGGTCAGGGCAACATCTTTGATTTGACCCGATGCAATCAATTCTTCTTTTATGGGTAGAAATTTATCGATCATATTACCACTCACTGATACATTCAGCAAGTTCCCTTTTTCGTAGCCGACATCCCTTTTTCTAACATGTTGTATCTGCTGATAAATAACAGTGCTGCAAATAATGAAAATGATGGAAACGGCAAATTGGGCCACTACCAGACCTTTTCTAATATGGGTGGCGCTTCCTTGGTTTTTACCAATTCCTTTAAGTACGTGGGCCGGTCTAAAGGAGGATAAATAGAGTGCTGGATACCAGCCCGCTAGAAGACCGCATATCAGTGTAATACCAAAAAGGGCAAGTATATGGGTCGGATTCAAAAGTCCAAGTTCAATTTGTTTTTCCACTAATGTGTTGAACGAAGGAAGTAAAATCAGCAATAGAATCACACTCAGGATAGAAGCCATACTTGCCAAAATAATAGCTTCTGCCATAAATTGGCCTACCAGTCTTTTTTGACTTGACCCCAATACTTTACGCACGCCTACTTCATTGGCTCGTTTGCCACTTCGTGCGGTCGAGAGGTTCATGAAATTGATACAGGCAATCAGTAAAATTATCAATGCAATAAAGGCTAAAGACCTTACCAAGGTTATTTGCCCACCAACTATTTTTCCTCCTTCAAAATCAGAGCGTAAACGCCAATCTTTTATGGAATGAAGAAAAGCCTCATTGGGGTCATCATCCATGGTGTCCCTTTTCAAACCAATGATTGACCGAACTTTACTGTCAACGACCTCGACATTGGCATTCGGCGCGAGCTCTACGAAGGTATCAGCGAAGTTATTGCCGTATTCCTCGGTCCAAGACATATCGTCTTCACCCAATGCAAAGCGTTCAAAGGGCAGAAGCCAATCAAAACCAAAGGTGACATTACTGGGTAAATTTTGCACCACCCCAGTAATGGTAAAAGGATATTCACTATTGATTTTTATGACTTCATTCAATACATTTCTGTCAGTGCCAAAGAGCGCCAATGCCGTTTCTTGGGTCAGGACAATACCATCAGGTGTGGAAAGGGCGGTTTTCATTTCTCCTTCCAAAAAGGTCAGACTAAAGATGTCGAGAAAATCGGTATCGGCATATCTTCCATGTCTATTGATTCCATTTTCCCCAGTAGACAGTAAAATCTCTTCTCGAGATGTTCTAGCAGACTTCGCAATTCCTGGAATTTCGTCTTTTAGGGCTTTGGCCAAAGGACCGGGTGTGGAGTAAAAGGTATATATCTCACCTTCAAACGTCTGATTTGTCGGTACGTAATAAACCAAATCTTGTTTTGGAAAAACACTATCATAATTCACTTCATCTTCTACCCAAAGTAATATGAGACAAGCACAAGTGATTCCTATGGCAAGCCCAAAAATATTCAAAGCACTGTAGCCTTTGTTCTTCCACAGGGTTCTCCAAGCGATTTTTAAATAGTTATTGATCACGGCTTAATTGATTTTTTGAATGGTCGCTTCACCAATGATGATTCCCTTCTTTACTTCAGGTGATCCCTGATACGCTACAGTAGCTTCCCCGAAGGCAGTAATCTTAAGTCTATCACTGACATTTATACGGTAACTTCCTTCACCATAGGCCGTAATTTTAGCCCTATTGGTATCTACTTCCAACGTATTGACCTTACTTTCCCCATAAGCTGTAATTTTCTGATTGTCAACAGCTCCTGATTTCAGTTCCAAATAACTCTCGCCGTAGATTGTCGTAGTAAAATTGTTCAGTTGTACTTGGTTGAAATACACTTCTGATTCCCCATAAAGTTTTAGACGAAACTCAGGCTGTTCGATAGCACTTTCAACAAAGAACTTCTCCTCGCCCCGCAAAGAGAGCTCCTTTAATTGATTGTAGTTCACCGTAGCTGTAATTACCTTACCCTTGTAAATGGGGATTTTATAATTATAGTTGTCTCTCTTGACTTTTTCACTATCAGTATAGGTTTTGGCACCATCTAGATATAGCCGCAGGGTAGAACCTATCACTTCAATGTTAAGCTTTTCGATGGGCTCGGTGCTCGAATGCACCACGACAGATTCTGAAGGGCCGTTAACAAAGGTTACGGCAATATGCGGACTTACAACGACCTTATCAAATTTGTCCACGGTTACACTTTTGATCTGTGCAAAAGAATGAATTGAAAATAGTGCGAGACCGATTAGAATCAGTTTCGCACTATTATGATTGATTGATGATTTCATGATGTTCTTTTTTTGATTGCCTCTATGTTTCGGCCTCTGATGCAAAGCATTTGCCCAGATTGATGAATAAACGCTCTATATGGCTGCACCGACAGCCCTGTTCTGGCTTTCAGTTACGATTTGCCCATCAAATAGATTAATGACCCTGTGGGCATAATGCGAATCTCTATCGGAGTGGGTCACCATGATGATGGTAGTGCCTTCTTGATTCAATTCGGTCAAAAGGTTCATTACTTCAATACCATTTTTGGAATCCAAATTTCCTGTTGGCTCATCGGCAAGTATCAATTTTGGATTCGTAACCACTGCCCTTGAAATGGCCACCCTTTGTAGTTGCCCTCCGGATAGTTGTTGCGGAAAATGCTTTTCCCTGTGGGCAATTTTCATACGTTCCAAGACGGTCTTTACCTTCTCTCGGCGTTCCGCCTTGCCCATTTTTAAGTAAATCAATGGTAATTCTACATTTTCATAAACGGTGAGCTCGTCGATAAGGTTAAAACTTTGAAAGACGAAGCCGAGGTTTCCTTTTCGCAATTGGGTACGCTGACTTTCTTTGAGTCCCGCAACTTCATGACCTGCGAAATTGTAGCTGCCCTCAGAAGGGTTGTCCAGCATTCCAATAATGTTGAGAAGGGTGGACTTGCCACAACCAGAAGGCCCCATGATTGCGACAAATTCCCCCTCTTCTACGCTTAGGTTGACTCCGTTGAGGGCCAGTGTTTCCACTTCTTCAGTTCTAAAACTCTTTTTTAGGTCTTTAATCTGTATCATTTTTGACTGATTTATTTTAATACAATTCGTTCTGCTTCTCCGAAGCTATCATAGTTACTCGTGATGACTTGTTCACCGGGCTGTAATCCGTCAAGGACTTCATAATACCTGGAGTTCTGTTTTCCGATTCGAATATCTCGCTTAAGGGCCTCGTCTCCATTAGGGTTTACGACAAAAACCCATTGACCTCCGGTACTGGTAAAAAATCCACCTTTTGGTAACAGAAGCGCATCGCTTGAAGCCCCCAACTGTAATTTGATGTTATAGCTTTGTCCGGCCCGAATGGTCTCAGGTTTCTCATCGGTAAAGACGAGATCTACTTTAAATCGGCCATTGCGCACCTCAGGATATACCTTGCGCAATCGCAGTGGGAATTCTTTTCCATTGCGCTCCAATGATGCTGATAGGTCACGCTTTACCCGATCGATATAGTGTTCATCAATATCTGCTTCAATTTTGAAATCAGTAAGTACGTTAACCTGTCCAATACGTTGGCCTTGGGTGATATTTTGACCTATTTCAGCATCTAAAAACCCTAATTGACCATCAGCAGGAGCCCTAACATTCAAGTGGTCTAACCGTTGATACACCATTCCCAATGTTTTTTTCATCCGTTGCAAATCGGTGTCGAGCCCAGCCAACGAAGTCTTTCGCAGTGCATCGTCTTGCTCGGTCTGTAACTTTACAATATCATGTTGTTTTTGGGCGAGTTCGTAGTTCTCTTTTGAGGGCAGGTATATTTCCTTGGAGACCAATTCGTCGGCGTACAAGACCTCGTTCTGTTCATAATTACGCTTTAAACGCTGCAAATCTGTGCTTGCGGTTGCCAGTGATCTGCGACCTTCAACTTGTCTTGCATCGAACGTTAAACGTGTTGAACGCAGATCATTTTGTTTCAGTGCCAAGTTACTTTCACTGGCCAATATCTGCTCATATAGGTTCATATTCTCCAACTTGAGAATAATATCCCCCTTTTTGACCATGGCCCCTTCTTCAATCAGTTTTTCTGATACACGACCCCCCTCATAAGCGTCCATGTAGATGGTCGCTATGGGAGCAACATTTCCATTGATCGTGATATAGTCATCAAACTTCCCTTCACTTACCGCTGCTATGGATAGTCTCTCTTTTTCGGTTCTAAAAGTTGATTTTGAACTTCCAAAGGCGAGTTTCCATCCCACAAAAAGCAATAGGGCTCCTATGGCAATATACCCATAGTGTTTTGGTCGTAACCCCTTTTTCTTCTCAAGTTGTATGTCCATTTTCTAATTGATATTAAATATTGGAAGCCCTTTATAAAAGTCAAGGGTACTGGTATTGACCTTTAACCTCAAATGGGCCTGTAAATATTGATTTTGTGCTGTGGCAAACAATGTTTTGGCCTGCCCAAGTTCTATGGCATTGATCATACCTTTTTCATACCGCTTCTGCGCTATTGAAAAAGCCAACCGTTGCGACTCCATCCCTTTTTCCGTCTGTGCCGTTTCAACTGTTAAGGCATTATTTTCCTGTACGAGTTGTTGAATGATTTGGTAGAGCTCTTGTTCGGTCACTTTTGCGGTGTTCTTTGCTCTGGCCAAAGCGATTTTTTGTTGCTTCACCCTAGATCGATTGGCCCACCCATTAAAAATGGGAACATTTAACGTCGCCCCGATATATTCGAATCTATTTTCTTCAAATTGATCTCTAAAGGGTACCGTAACCAGTTCACCATTGATGGAGTCTCTCTGGGTTTCGAAATAGCCCGTACCAATACCAGCTTGTACTGCGAGTGACGGATACAGACCCCCTCGGGCAGCAGCCAATTGTTTTCTTGCGGCCTTGATTCTAAAACCTTGGTCTTTTATAGAGGGCATGAAACCCTTGGCCGCTACGAAGATGGAGTCTGAGACTTCGGCTTGGAGCGTTTTATCACCTACTTCTGAAATGATTTCGGGTAGAATGGTAATATCGCTTTCATCTTCAATATTCATTGCTTGTAACAGTATCAGTTTTGCTGCTTTAAGCCGGTTTTCGTTTTGGGTCAATAGTAATTTATCTTGAAACAATAAGGATTCCGCCTCATATAGGTCCGAACCTGCCATAACCCCAAGCTCAACCTGCTTGTTGACCAGGTCATAATTTGTTTGTGAAATCTCAACCTGTTCTTGCGAAATGGTAATCAGTCCCTCGATGAATTGAATATCATAGTAAGCCGACATTACACGGAAAGCAAGTAGATATTTTTGCTGAAGGTTCTCTTCTTTGGTTGCCTTGTATAAAAACTTTGATGCTTTCAAAGTATTTATCTTTTGAAAGCCTTGAAAAACATCAAAAGCACCGTCAATAGAGTAGTTGTTTGAAAAGATATCGGTATTGACAATGCTATTGTCATCTGGATTTACCTGACGACCGAACCGTATAAAATAGTTGGCAAATCCGTTTACGGTGGGAAGTAAATCACGAATAGACTGTCTATAGGTTTCCTTGTTTGATTGGGTATTCAACTCAAAATCATTCAACTGAAGGTTATTTTCAATAGCATGAGCGACGCACTCGTCCAACGTCCAGACTTTCTGAGCTGATGTCGTAGCACCGCAAACAAGAAGAAGTAACAAAAAAAGTGTTTTGATTTTCATTTTTTAATTTCCTGTGCCAAACATATTACTATTGCTGTGCCATTTTTTTAATGGTTTAAAAATCAAGTAGATAGTATTTTTATAAAAAAGCTCATTCATATAAGTGTAAAATATTTGGACAAAAAGTGTAAAATAATTTTACAAACAGATTTGAGCTATCGTTTCTTTTTTTAGCTTTAGAAAAAAGTAGCAGTATGCAAAAGCAACTGTTTTTATTGGGATGAAACACTCTTCTAATACACTGGTTAGGTGTAGCTATCAGAAATGGTATATCATTTGTTTCGTAAAATACACGAAAATCGTATGACATGACTGATGCAAATATTTTGGTAGTTGATGATAACAAAAGTGTCTTGAGCGCTCTTGAGATTCTATTGCAGTTTGACTACAAAAGTGTTCAAACGCTGTTTAATCCAAATCAAATTTCTTCTTTTCCCAATTTAGAGGAGATTGATATCATTCTTCTTGACATGAATTTCTCTGCCGGAGTGAATACGGGCAATGAAGGATTATTCTGGTTGAGGGAAATAAAAAAGAAGTCCCCTAACACATCGGTAATCATGATGACAGCTTATGGAGCGGTAGATTTGGCCGTACAGGCATTGAAAGAGGGTGCTTCTGATTTTATACTGAAACCTTGGAACAATGAGCGTCTTTTGACCACCGTGAAGTCAGCCTATGAGCTTCGTCAATCCAAAAAAGAAATTCACCAACTCAAAAAAAAAGAGAACCATCTCAAACAGGTCATCAATGATGATAAAAATTTGATTGTTGGCAACTCGAAGGCCTTGACCAATGTTCTGGATTTGGTTAGAAAAGTCGCGAAAACAGATGTCAATGTTTTGATTACGGGCGAGAACGGTACCGGTAAAGAGCTTATTGCCCGCGAAGTACATCGCTTATCGGCCCGTAAAGATGAGGTTTTTATTGGTGTCGATATGGGCTCCATCGCTGAAAACTTATTCGAAAGTGAACTTTTTGGTCATACCAAAGGCTCTTTTACCGATGCCAAAGAAGATCGTGCAGGTAAGTTTGAAGCGGCACATCAAGGATCATTGTTTTTGGATGAAATTGGAAACCTTTCACTTCAGACCCAAGCCAAATTACTCTCGGCCATTCAAAACAAATCAATTGTTCGGGTGGGGTCAAATACCTCCGTACCTGTTGACATTCGATTGGTATGTGCTACCAACTGTAATCTCGATAAGATGGTCACTGATGGCCTGTTTCGAGAAGACTTATTATATCGTATCAATACCATACATATAGAAGTGCCACCGCTGAGGGAAAGACACGGTGATATCACAACATTGGCCGAATTTTTCTTGAAAAAGTTTGCTCAGAAATATGATAAAGCTGGTCTACGCATGAATAGCATGGCTCAGGAAAAACTAGAATCCTATCCATGGCCTGGCAATATTCGTGAATTGCAACATACAATGGAGCGTGCCGTAATTTTATGTGAGGACAATGTGCTAAAGCCCAATGATTTTTTATTACACTCAAAGACCTCTTTGACGCTGAATGCTGGCCCTAAAACATTGGATGAAATGGAATTTCAAATGATAACCAAAGCTTTGGAGGATTTTGATGGGAATTATAGTGCGGCAGCGGAGCAACTGGGGGTTTCGCGACAAACCTTGTATAACAAAATGAAACGCTTGAAGGCAGATGGCTAGCAGAAATTTTTACTTTCAATTGATTGCTAGGGTCCTACTTTTGACAGGTACCGCTTTGGGCATTGGGTATACTTTGTTTGATTCTTCCTATATGTTTCTTGGCCTTTTGGTATTGATTATGATTGGTCAAGTTGTCTCTTTGATAACCTTTATCAACAGTACCAATAGAAAGATTGCCTATTTTTTTGATGCCATACGAAATGAAGACTTTACCTTACGATTTCCTGAACGGGTTACCATTAAATCTTTCAAAGAGTTGAACCAAAGCCTTAATCGGGTAAATGGTCTCATTCAAGAAGTGCATTTACAGCTTCAAATCCGTGAAAACTATTATCAGGAAATTTTGAAACAGGCCAATATCGGTATCATGACCTTTAATGATAAGGGCCATATTTTGTTTTCAAACCCTACGCTTGAGAAGTTGTTGAACTATAGTCCCCTAAACCATATCAAACAGTTGAAGCAAGTTGATCAGGGGCTTTATGATATTTTTGAACCCTTTGAACCTTTTGAGCGAAAGCTTTTTCAATTGACCAACGAACGAGAACAAAAACAATTGGCTTTGAAGTGCACTCCCATGACCATGGATAAAAATCCATTGTTATTAGTGGTCGCACAAGACATTCATCATGAACTCGATGAAAAAGAAACCGATTCGTGGGTAAAATTGATTCGGGTATTGACCCATGAAATCATGAATACCATAACCCCAATTACCTCTATATCTGATTCAATTTTGAAGCATTTTAAATCAGTGGAATCGGAATCGTCAAAGACGGTTGAAATAGAAAAGATGACGAGCTCTATAAGGGGGTTAAAGGTTATTCGCGATCAGGGAACTGATTTGATGGAATTCGTTCAATCGTACCGCAGCTTTTTGAATGTTCCCAAGCCTGACAAAACATTGATTAAGGTGCATAAATTATTTGAGAAAGCCCGTATTTTAACCGCTAAAGAGGCCGGTCAAAACATCAATATCAATTGGTCCATACAACCCAATGGATTGGAGTTGTTCGTTGACGAAAAACAAATCACTCAGATTTTAATCAATCTTGTCAAAAATGCTGCGCATAGTTTGGAAGAAACCGAAGCGGGTACCATACATGTCACGGCTGCGGTAGATGGGAATGATAGAAAGTATATTGAAGTAAAAGACAATGGTCCTGGAATTCCGGAGGAATTGCTAGACGAAATATTTGTGCCGTTTTTTAC
>JBHJJC010000062.1:0-3452 GCA_050042945.1 Croceivirga sp. | reverse complement strand
GTTGGCCATCCAAAGCCAACCAATTTCAAAATAAAAAAACCAATACCAACGCTGATGACACCCAACACGGCACTCGAGGGTATTTTCTTCAACGGCTTATTCATTAGGCTCAGGAGGCCGTATGCCATCAAGGTAACGATGACACCCAGTACCATTCCAATAATCATCATCACCTAAGGGGGCCAACCGGTTAAAAATTGATATCAAGCAATACCATAATTAATAAGAATTAAAGGGATGAGAAATGATAGGAGTTGATTTTTCATAGGCTTGAATTGAACGCGGTTTTCAAGCTTATGAATTTAAACATCTTATATGAATTTGGATACTGCCAGACGTTTTTTGAAGGCCCGCTGTTCATAGATGTTCATGAATACCTTTATGATGGCATAAGTGAATATAAAACATGGCTTTAATACCCCGCTGCGGTAGCATCTCCAGTACGGGTGTTGGCTGCCGCTCCCTCGTACGACCCATCCGGTCTTACCAAAATAGCTTCGGAACGTCCCAATTGCGGCCTTTCTTGTATCACATGCCCCAAAGCATTCAATTTTTTGATGATGACACTATCAATAGCACCTTTCTCTGCTATAATTTGGTCGGGCAACCATTGGGAATGTAGTTTTTTGGCGTTTACCGCTTCTTGCATGGTCATTCCATGGTCAATGACATTCAATATATTTTGGTAATTGATGTTGATAATCGTGGAACCTCCGGGAGTCCCCAAAACCATAAAGAGCTCATCATTTTTTTCCACGATGGAAGGGCACATGCTGCTCAACATTCTTTTGTTCGGCGCAATGGAATTGGCCTCCCCTCCTACCAATCCAAAAATATTGGGGAAACCAGGTTTAAGACTGAAATTGTTCATTTCATTGTTCAAAAAGAATCCAGCTCCATCGACCATGACCTTACATCCAAAATAGCCGACCAAGGTCACCGTAATCGATACGGCATTTCCTTCTTTATCGACAATGGAATAATGAGTGGTTTCTACACTTTCTATCCTATCCACAGCGCCTGCTTTAATTTCCTGTGAAGGGGTTGCACGCTTTAGATCAATAGTGGCATTTCGGTCAGCGATATAAGTATTGTCCAACAACATTTGCATGGGGACATCGTAAAAGGATAAATCCCCCATATGTTCTGCACGATCCGCAAAAGACCTTCTTTGTAATTCTGTCATCACATGAATCGTCTCAGCGGTATTATGTCCCATGGCTGTAAAATCATAGGCATTGGAACCTTTTAGGAGTTGCGCCATAATGATTCCACCACTGGATGAAGGGGGCATGGATATGAGCTTATAGTCATCGCGATAGGGTGCTTCAATCGCATCGCGCCATACAGAAGTGTAATTCTCAAGATCTTCATGGGATATAATACCACCTCCCGACTGCATTTCCGCGACGAGTAAATCGGCCACCTCGCCCTTGTAAAAACCATCTCTACCTTGATCGCGAATGGCTTTTAAGGTCTTTGCCAAATCTTTTTGTATCAGGCTATCCCCCTCTGCCCATTCTTTGATAAACAACATGCTGGAGTCATTGACCTGCTTCAGGGCTTCCTGGGAACGGTTAAAGTACCACGTATCATAATCGGATAGAGTAAAACCATTTTCCGCAATCCGAATAGCCGGTTGAATGAGTTGTTGAAAGGGAAGCACACTAAATTTTTTGTGTATTTGTTCCATGCCATCAACCGTGCCTGGAGTGCAAGCGGCCAGATGACCCAATAACGCCTTTCGGTTCATGACCGAATCGGTTTCTTCATCAACAAACATATTTCGAGAGGCCAGACCTGGTGCAGTTTCCCTAAAATCAAGTGCTCCAGATGTTCCATCCGCTGTGCGATACACCATATAACCTCCCCCACCAAGATTACCAGCTTTGGGTAAGACCACCGCTAATGCATACTTTACGGCTATGGCGGCGTCAAAGGCATTGCCACCGTCTTTAAGGACCTGTAGCCCTATTTGAGTAGCGAGGGGATGGGCCGTGACCACCATACCATTGGCCCCAACCACACCTTCGTTTTCCAGTTTGGACAACTGTACTTCTTTTAAGGTCGTTTCTTGCTTAACATTGCACCTAAAAAATGTTGCGATGACCAAAAAGAAAAGGATTTTTCTAGAGACAGTTTTCACGGTTACTTGGGTGGGATTCATAAATTACAATTTTGTCCCTTGTAAAATACATTTTTTTAAACGGTTGGAAAAGCACCATAGCATCTTCTCTGGCGCTCAGGACACTTTTTCTCAATTTTCAAAAAATATTTAAATAAAAGGAAAGTCAGTCGTGCCAGAGTTTTTCCTAATCTGTGATATAACCTCTTATTCCGTAGTAAAACTCCAAACCGACCCTAAAGCTTCTCCGCCCTTGTCATCTTTGACCACCACCCTCCAATAATAAGTAGTCGCCTCGGCCAAGTCGGTTTCAAACAAAATACTATCATGATTTTCAACGATCTGAACGGTAGGGGGATTTTCAGTGTCTAAGTACACATCATACGACAAGGGATCTCCGTCGGTATCCCCAGCATCCCACTGTAAGTTTCGTATACCGTTAGAAATCGTTGCCCCCAACTGTGGCAGAATCAATTCCGGGGCAAAGGGTGCATGGTTCTCCAAACCCTCTGCCTCCGTAAAAAAGCTAAAAGTTGGGGAAAATTGACTTTCGCCCCCTTTGTCATCAAGGGCTTTGACCCTCCAATAATAGGCCTTTCCTTTTTCCAGCACGGTACCTAGACTGACCGCATCTTCTACGGGCAAATTGATAAACGTTTCGACAAATCGGTTCTCCTCCGACAATTCGAACTGATAACTGATACGGTCCTCATTGGCATCGAAAGACGGTTTCCAACTAAAGGAAATCGAATTATCAATGCATAACAAGTTATTTGATGGAAACACCAATTCAGGTACCGTTGGTGCAACATTTAATTGTGGGGGTGGTGGCCCGTCATCAGAACCACAAGAAATCAGAAGTATGCCGATAAAAAGTAACAATAAGGATTTGTACATACCCTAAAATCTTTAACATCTTGAAAATTACATTGAATTTCTTAAAACATCTTCTTAATGACCCATCTAAAATTGTACAACAAATGGTTTTATCATCGATGCTTAGGGTGTTCAACGCAAAAACGCCAATTTTTATACCTATTTTTCTCTAATACGTTTTGGGGTAAACTATTATTCATATTCTCGATGAAACAGCCATATATTTCACAGAAAAGAAATCTACTATGGTTGACAAGGTGGAGCTACGCCGTTACCCTACTATGTTTTTTTATGCAAACCATTGGTTTGGCTCAGAACTCTCTGGCCCGTCAATGGAACGAACTGGTCTTGGAATCCATTCGAAGTGATTTTGCCCGCCCTACCGTGCATGCTCGTAACCTTTTCCATAGTTCCCTGATTATGTATGATTCGTGGGCGCTATTCGATGATA
>JBHJJC010000061.1:0-3854 GCA_050042945.1 Croceivirga sp. | reverse complement strand
GGCACTAATTTCGATGAATCCGGTGGTGATTATATTTTTCTTTCCAAGCTCATTCATCCACTAGTAGGTTATGTATATGCCTGGATTTCGTTGACCGTAGGTTTTGCAGCGCCCATTGCCATTTCAGTGATGGCCATGGAGAGTTATTTGAACCCAATAAATCCTGCGCTGTTCAATGAATGGTTTGGCGTTTTGGTCATTCTGATTTTGACGGCAGTGCATTCCTTTAGCGTGGGCCAAAGTGAGCGATTTCAGAACCTTTCCACCGCGGTTAAAATAGGCTTAGAACTCATATTGATCATATTGGGGTTCAGCTTATTGCCCGAACAAGAAAATGCATTGGATTTTAGTGACTCTTGGCAGGGAGAGGTTTTACTCCCCGGTTTTGCAGTATCCCTGCTGTATGTGACCTATGCCTATACCGGTTGGAATTCGGCCGCTTATATTGTCGACGAGATAGAAGACCCCCGCAGAAATTTACCCAAGGCACTATTGATAGGTACGATTTTGGTCACTGTGCTTTACGTATTGTTACAGGTGGTGTTCTTAAGGCATGCCTCAGTAACGCAAATGTCAGGTAAAGTGGAGGTAGCCTTTATTGCTTTTAAAAATCTATTGGGTCCAGCGAATGCCCATTGGGTCGGGTACTGTATTGCTATTCAACTGGTGGCCACGGTCAGCGGTTATCTTTGGATTGGTTCTCGAATTACATTCGCCATGTCAAAAGACCATTCTTTATGGAGAAAGATTGCCGTGAAAAACAAAAATGGCATTCCCGTTAGGGCACTATGGCTACAGGCCGCTATAAGTATCATACTCACCTTAACGGGTACTTTTGAACAAGTGTTGCTCTATGCCAGTTTTGTGCTTCAGCTGATGGGCACTTTAACGGTAGCTTCTATTTTCTGGCTCAAAGGACGAAAGAATGCCTTTAAGAGTCCGTTAAAGCCATTTCTTCAAATTGCCTTCGTACTTTTCAGTATATGGATTTTAGGTTATATGCTCTACGAAAGACCTTTGGAAAGTATCATTGGGTTGTTGTTTGTCGTGTCGGGGGTGATTACCTATTTTATGTCAACACGTCAATTGGAAGCGTGATTCGAACTATTATGACGTAATCTCAATAGGGTAAAGGCGCACTGCAAGGACTGGAAGTTCATATGAGTTCATTGACACTGAGGGTTTGGTTCAATGTTGGAGACCTGAAAAGGGCCTTTTGATAGTTAAGTTGCTATTGGTAACCCTGTTCATTTTTCTATTAACATTTTGTCTAACAATCTCTTCCAAAATATTAAGGTCTAATTACTTTCTACAGTTAATAACTATTATATATAATAAATACCTAGATTGCAACATGTTAAAAAAGAATTGAAGAAAACGAAAATGGCTTGGACTACAATCATCTATAACGCGTCAAATTGTTTTACATCATTGTACAAATATTTGACTGTATTTCGATTGCCCTTTACATTGTTTTAAGGGTAAAAATCTGTTTTTCAAATAGATGTATTTGTGGCACAACAATCGCTAAACAGAAAGTATATTTTTTTTTTGCAACAAAATAGACAAACATGTTCAAACTAAATATCATCATCGCATTGAGAAGTTTGGTAAAACAGCGATTTTTTACATTGATCAACGTATTCGGTTTGGTCATTGGTATTACGGGCTCCTTGCTTATTGCCCTTTTCATCGCTGATGAACTAAGCTATAATACCATGTTTGCTGATGCGGACCGGATCTATCGATTGGACATTGACCATCGACAAGGTGGGGAAACCAATTACTATGCTTCCGTATCGAGTCCTATGGGTGCCGTCGTAGAAAAGGATAACCCTCAAATTGAACTGATGACACGATTTAGGATGGTAGGAAGCACCCTGCTACATCCAAAAGATGTTGTTAAAAATGGTAAGGAGGAAGGTGTCGTTGCGGCGGATTCGAATTTTTTGGATATGTTCGGACTTAGCCTTGCTGCAGGCAATCCTCAGGCCGTATTATCGAGTCCCAATACCATGATCGTAACAAAAACTGTTGCCAAGAAATATTTTGGAACCACAGATGTTTTGGGAAAAGTTATGGTGTTGAACGACACCGAATTGTACACTATCACTGGAGTAATAGACGATTTGCCTACAAACTCTCTATTGCGGGACCACAATATCTTTTTGTCCATTGTCAGTTTTGAGGATTCAAAATCCAATGCATGGAACGGCTGGAGTTTCCCCACCTTCGTTAAATTCAAAGAAGGTGCGAATCTAGATGATTTTCAAGCGTATTTGGACACCGTTCTGGAAAATTACTTAATTCCCTGGGCCATGACCTTTATGCCTGGGCTGACCAAGGAAAAAATGATGGAAGCCCAAAAGGCCTCAGGTGATTTTATGAAATTTGGGACTACGGCTTTAAAAGATATCCATCTTCGTTCTGAAGTGCGTCAGAACGAATATTCTCCGAATAGCACAATCCAAAATATTTACATTCTTGCCTTTATCGGTATTTTTCTGGTGCTACTGGCCTGTGTAAACTATATCAACTTATCGACCGCTTACTCCCTTAAAAGGGTAAAAGAAGTAGGGATTAGAAAGACCTTGGGCTCAGACAAGTTGTCGTTGATTCGTCAATTTTTAACCGAAGCAGGGCTGATTTCTTTGGGGTCTATACTGGTGGCCTTACCCGTTACGGCATATGTGCTTCCTTATTTCAATACCCTGGCTGACAAATCATTGACCATGCCTTTTATGAGTCCTCTGTTTTGGACGGTACTGGGCCTTTCGGTATTGCTCTTGACCCTTTTTTCAGGATTTTATCCGGCATTTTTCATGTCAAGGTTTGTACCTGCCAAGGTACTCAAGTGGAGTGGTAAAAGCAGCATTGGTGGAAGTGGAATCCGAAACATCTTGGTGGTGGCCCAATTTGCGATAGCCATTGTACTGCTTATTTCTACGATTGTGGTGTATCGGCAGTTGAACTATATGCAAAATAAGAATTTGGGATTCCAGAAAGAACAGATTTTGGTACTTGAGGATATTCAAGCTTTAGGAAATCAAGTTGAAGCCTTCAAAGAATCGATTGGGCAATTGACCGCTGTGGAACAGGTCTCGGCAAGTAGTTATTTACCGACCCCTTCGGCACGTAGCGGGGTTACATTTTTTCCGAAAGATGGTGTTGAAAATCCGGAAAATGCTTTGGTCATTGAAAATTGGAAGGTAGATTATGATTATCTGGCTACATTGGATTTGAAAATTACCGCTGGTCGCGATTTTCAGAAAGGTTTTCCTACCGATTCTTCAGCAATCATTTTCAACGAATCGGCAGTGCGTATGATGGGAATTGAACCTGAGGAGGCCTTGGGTATCAAACTGACCAAAGATTTTCATCGACCGGATAAAGAGAACATGGAATTCATGACCATTGTCGGAGTGGTCAAGGACTTTCATTTTGAATCACTTCGCGATGAGATAGGTGCCTTAAGTTTAAACATTTCCAATACTAATACTGCCGAAAGAATGATGGTGAAATTGAATTCCGGAAGCGTGCAAAAAGTACTTTCTCAGATTGAAACACAATGGAACGATTTCGTTCCCAACGCGTCGTTCAGTTATTATTTTATGGACGATTCATTTAATGATGTCTACAGGTCAGAAGTGCGGTTGAGGCGTGTTTTTATGGTTTTTACCCTATTGTCCATTTTTATAGCGTGTTTAGGTCTATTTGGTCTTTCAGCTTTTAACGCAGAGAAAAAAATCAAAGAGATAGGGATTCGAAAGGTGATGGGGGCAAGTGTACATCAAATTGTGTACAAACTTATTATTGATTTTCTCAAATTAGTGGGGGTTGCTATTTTAATTGCA
>JBHJJC010000060.1:0-23722 GCA_050042945.1 Croceivirga sp. | reverse complement strand
TTCTGTATTGAAATTCAAGCACTTGTCCACAATCAATTTAGTTCATTTCGAATTCTCCAAGCGTTTGACATATCCGAAACTGATTTCGGTAAAGTCTGCTTGGCCCAGATTAGCATTAATATGTGCCCCTAAATAAAAATTGTGCTTAGGTGCTCTTTGGGTATTGGTCAGATAATATTTTAGTCCTAATCGGGCAGGAAAGGCCCTTTTTATTCTAAAATAATCATTAAGCTCTCCGAAAACGGTCACGAGTTCACCATCTCGCAAGAAGGTAAATCCATCGTTTAAAATCCAGTCTATTTTGTAGGCAGGTTTATGAATGTTCAGACCGATATCCAATTCCGCACCAATATGCCCCATCAAGATTTCGCCACTTATATTTATTCCAAAATTGGAAGCATTCCAAAACGGATGGTCTTTGAAATGCGAGAAACGATTTTGAACCAATTCTTCGTTATTTCTGATGTAGTCATAATAATGTTGATAAAACCTGTAGTTAAGACCGATACCCAATTTAAAAGAATCATTGATGATTTTTCCTATTGACAAAGAAGCAGTATACACCTCTTTTTTTTCATTGAAAATGCGAGATAATACGTTTTGACCTAAGCCAAAACGGGAATGAACATAATAGGCTTTGGAACGGGATGAAAGGCTGTCGGTATTTTGATTGATGACGGATTCGTTGTTTCTGGATTGATTATCTAAAATCCCAGAGAATTGAAAGGCCAACGTATTCAATCCTTGGTTGGACAAACGATTATGCCCATTGGAATAATGTAAAACTCCTATTCCTGCGCGCCATTCTGTTCTATTTGTATATAAGAACGAGTATTGCAAATGGGTCCGGAAGGTTATATTTAATGGTTTGGTGATGGCTTTATTGAATGGATTTTCAACATCGTCAAATATTCTATTAAAGTATCCCAAACCGGCTGCAAGTTTTAGTTGTAGTCTTTTTTTCTTTTTTGAAAAATCGAGTTCCATAAAAGAAGTCATGGAAAATGCTTGCCCAAGAGCACTGTTATTTCCAAAATCAGAAAACCCTATTTCAATTCCCGTATTCGGATACCATAGGTGACGGTTCCATTTTGCCTCTGGGCGTATATTCTTCCAAAAAAGCGAAAGCGCGACCTCGCTAAAGGCTTTTCGTTCTGGAAAATTTGTATTGGCGCTAAATGTTTCCCCGATGGATGTTCCTACAGCAAAAGATATTGGGTTGGATACTTGTGCATTATGCTGTGCAGCAGAAATTACAGGAAGAAATATGAACAAAAAGATTCCCAATAGTGAACCAAGCCAATTCATTTGAGTCGGAAGATTTAACATCAAAAAGGAAAAACGTCGGGTTTTTGACTATGTTGCCCAAAAACTTCATTAACTATTTAAGCTAGGCCTCAATGTAAAATTTACCGACTTGTCTAACAACGAATTATTTTGATAAAAACTAAGATATAAAGACGCAGTCTTATAGATACGTTTGACAAGTATAATGGCTTCTTTTGGTATGTAGTCCCAAAAATCACTTTTTTGATTAATTCTTTGGTGGGGTAATCATGATATGGGCCCGATGGGTGCCGGGATCCATTAACCAAGCGTGACCGGGTGGAGTAGGGGTTGTGGGCAAACCTGTCGATGCTCCAGTAGCATAGGGTATGTAAAATACATATCTGACATAAGGGTTGTCAATGTTTTTGGTCTTAGGATTGACCTCACCGGTAAATACACAAAGTGTTGATTTATCAGGCATTTTCAATTGACCTGATTTTACCTCAGCTTCCCGAATATCAAAAATTTCCTGGAACTCTTTACCTTGCGCTTTTAGTTGCCTACCTCTGGCCATAAACCCATCCAGTTCTTTATGATAGGCCGCTGTAGAGAATTTATTGTCTCTAGGGTCATCGGCCAAAGCGATATAATCATTGGTACCTTCTCGAAGTGTAACAAAATCGCCATTGGCAGCATAGCCGTAGACGGTTGCTCCTTCTTGATAATCCTTAGGGACGGCCATTAGCGCTGTTTTGATTTGCCAGTCTTTAGCCAGAATTTCCTGGGAAAGCCCGGTTGAAATGACCAATATCGTTGCAATGGTAAAAAGTGTGGTTCTCATAATTAGTATTTTGCCGGTTCTCCTTGTGTCATTGTTCTCTTTATAAAAGCTCTTACGTCATCATTGGCTTTTTTCAAATCCTCTCTTCTTAAATACATCATGTGCCCAGAGCGATATCCTTTAAATTCGAAACGATCTTTCATTTTTCCGCTAGGGTCTACTTGCCACATGGTGTATTTCGCTTGAAAATAGGTCGTAGCACCATCGTAGTAGCCCGATTGAATCAATACGTTTAAATATGGATTTTGCGCCATAGCTTGTCTGAGGTTATCGCGAACATTATCATTTTCGTTGTTCCATGGCCGAACGGGACCGAACAAATTGTATTTGATATCGGTTTTAAATTTTAATTCTTCTTGTAAATAGTAATTGATGGCAGGCGTAAAACTGTGTAACCAAGAAGTTAGTTCTGCACTGTAATCTGGGCGCATACCTGCCAGTTGACGATCAATACCAAGATAGCGGGAATCTAATCTTCCGATGGTATTACCGCGGTCCTTCAGAAGGTTCTTCCAAAAATACTGTACCGGTACCACCAGATTTTGGTCTAAAATTTCCTGCTTGGACAATCCGGAATAATAGGCCATTTTTTCAGCAACTTCATTTTTCTTGGCTTCCTCAAGAAAACCACCTTTTGACAAAGCCGGTATCAATTCATTAATGGCATAATCTTCTGACTCCGGTAAAATTTCCAGCAAATCTTTTTGTTGTAAAGCGGGTGGAAGGGCCTTGTGGTGCCAAGCCGCGGCGGTAAAGTACGGCAGACTGATGGCATTTTCAACGGCACCGCCCGTATCGTAAAGTTTATAGTCTGCTGGTGAAACCATGATAACACCGTTCAGGTATATCCACTGCTGGTTCTGTAGGGCAAGTGATAGTCCCATCACACGGGTTCCGCCGTAGCTCTCACCAACAATATATTTGGGAGAACGCCATCTATTATTGCGGGTAACAAAGGTATTCATCCACTCTGCTAGATACTTTACATCAGCTTTGATTCCAAATAATTTATCGCGGTCGACTTCTTTACCCGTTTCTGGTATGGTTCGGGAATAACCTGTATTGGCTGGATTGATATAAACAATGTCGGTCACATCCAATACGGAGTATGGATTCTCCTTAACACCATAGGGTTGAATAGGATATCCCTCATCATCTATTTTTAAGACTCTAGGTCCGGTATACGCCAAGTGCATCCAAACCGAACCAGAGCCAGGCCCACCGTTAAATGAAAATAACAGTGGTCTTGAAGCCCTATCCTTAACGTTGTTGCGGGTATAATAGGTATAATGTAGTGCGGCAATTGGCTTTCCCATTTCATCCCAAACGGGTTGTGTTCCGGTCATGGCCGTATAGGAGAAAGTAGTGCCATTTACGGTAACATTGTGTTGTGTGGTTACCGTGGTATCAATAGGTAATTTGCGTTCTTGGGCAAACACAAAAGTTGAAACCAATAAGAAAGTGAGAAGTGTGTTTTTTTTCATTTTTTAGCATTCAATTAGTCCTCCCTAAAAATAGTCAATTTGGTTAAGATTTATTTAAGTCTACTCTGCCTATGACTTGTTTTCTCTACCTTGGGAAAAACAGATAAATAACATGCAAAAATTCACGAGAAGAAGTTTTGCCAAAACGCTTTCCAAGGGAATGGGAGGTACCGCATTGGCAAGCCATTTACCATTGGCGTGCGCTATGGACACCAAGGAACCGAAAAGAAAACTGGGTATTGCCCTCGTTGGATTGGGAAGCTACAGTACCTATCAATTGGCCCCAGCCCTGAAGGATACTGAGTATTGCTATCTAGCCGGAATAGTAACGGGTACTCCTGCCAAAGAGAAGGCTTGGGCAGCGGAATATGGTATTCCCACAAATAATATTTACAACTACAGCAACTTCGATACCATTAAAGACAATAAAGACATTGATATTGTCTATATAGTATTACCCAATGCAATGCATACCGAGTTTTCCGTTCGGGCAGCCCGAGCAGGCAAGCATGTCATTTGCGAGAAGCCCATGGCGATGAATGTGACCGAGTGTGATGAAATTATAAAGGCCTGTAATGATAATGGTGTGAAGTTAGGGATAGGCTATCGCTTGCACTCGGAGCCCTATACACAAGAAGTGAAGCGATTTGTCAAAGAGAAAACCTTTGGTAAAATACATTACGTATCGGCCGACGCGGCATATCGTTCTACCTCAAACCCAAATCAATGGCGTCTGGATAAAAAGCTTTCAGGTGGAGGGGCATTGGTCAATATGGGGGTCTATACCATTCAAAGTGCCATATATGCTACTGGAGAAAATCCCATTTCGGTGCAGGCCCAAGAGTTCAGCACAAGACCGGAGTATTTTAAAGAAACCGATGAAACGATTACCGCACAATTTGAGTTTTCGAGCGGAGCGATGGCGAATATGATGACGTCGCATAATACCAATGCCAACCGTCTCTATGCCTCCTGTTCAAACGGATGGTTTGAACTGGATCCAGCCAACAGTTATATACCCTTGGCAGGAAGAACTTCACAAGGGGAATTGAACTTTGAGCAAGAAAGCCAGCAAAAATTACAGATGGATGATTTTGCCAAACACATTTTATTGGGAACTCCAAATCTTGCCCCTGGCGAAATGGGTAAACGGGACATGATGATAGTGGAAGCCATTTATAAATCGATTGCCCAAGGCGGCAGAAAGATGACACTTCAATTTGAAAAGGGGTATGGATTTTCAAAATGAATCATGGAGTTTTCGTAAGAGGACAATCCCAATCCAAATATTATGATTAAAAAATGATGATGTTGAATGTGAAAAAGGGCCTTGTGTGTATCG
Source organism: Croceivirga sp. (assembly GCA_050042945.1). Taxonomy (GTDB): domain Bacteria; phylum Bacteroidota; class Bacteroidia; order Flavobacteriales; family Flavobacteriaceae; genus Croceivirga. The sequence goes on along the minus strand of JBHJJC010000060.1, from coordinate 18,786 downwards.
CGCTATGTCACGCTTTTGTCTCCATTGAAGCACAAGGTGAAATGAAAGCCGTTGAGGGTTATTCACCACAAATAGGCCTCATGGTCTATATGTTGGAAGATTTAAAGACCAGAATTACGGACCAGGCTAAAGGCCTTGATCAATCGGATACAGATTTTCTTTATGATGAAAGTGCCAATAGCATTGGGTCCCTCATTATGCATCTGGTTTCAACGGAAGCGTATTATCAGGTTCAGACACTTGAGGGTCGACCATGGACGGAAGAAGAACGAAGCCGTTTGGGAATGGCCGGGGAGCTAAATGAAGAAACAAAGAACATTCTAAAGGGGAAACCCATTCAACATTATCTTGACTTATGGCATGAGGTACGTCAAAAATCACTCAAAGGACTAAAATCAAAGAACGATAAATGGTTTTTATCTCAAATTGCGGATGGAATCAATAACCAATATGTTTGGTACCATGTGATGGAACATTCTGCAAATCATATGGGGCAGATAGCAACAATAATGAATCGATTACCCAAATAAGACTTAAAATTTCTCAAAAACCCCTAATCCAAAGAGCGCAAAATCATATTTGACAGGGTCATAGATATCGAGTTTGCGTAAGTTTTTATCCAGCTCTACCAGGGCCTTGGCGTCATTTTGTTTTCGTTTTAAGAGTTTGAGTTTTCGGGCGACATTGCCTGAGTGCACATCCAAAGGGCAAGATAGCTTTCCGGTTGGAATGGATGTCCAAAGTCCGAAATCTACCCGCTTATGGTTCGGGCGTACCATCCAACGTAAAAACATATTGATACGCTTTGCTGCAGAACCAGTGTTTGGATTTGAAATGTGCTTTTGGGTACGTTGCAAATGCGGAATTTCAAAAAAAACTTCTTTAAGCTTGGTAATAGCAGGTTGTAGAGAGGTTTTTCCTTGATATTGTTTAAATAGGTTTTCCAAGCCATTCCTTTGGACATAAAGGTGCTTTAGCCCTTTTACGAACGTCATCAGGTCATCTCCGTTGAATGTACGGTGAACAAAGCCTTGTAATGACTTTAAATCATTTTCTTGATGGTTCAAGGTGAAGTCGTAAGGAGCGTTATCCATTAACAGCATCATTTTTGATGCATTGGCAATGATGCTCTTACGATTGCCCCAAGCAATAGTAGCGGTAAGAAAGGCGCTTATTTCAACGTCTTCTTTTTTTAAAAATCTATGGGGAATTTGAATAGGATCAGTCTCAAGAAAATCAGGATTTTCATAGAATGCTGCCTTTTCATCAAGAAATTCTTTTAACTCCGCTTTGGTCATATGAAATTAAACGATTAGGCCGTCGACCATGGTGATTTTTCTATCGGTCATATTGGCCAATTCTTGATTGTGGGGCACAATCACAAAAGTTTGACCGAATTCCTTACGGAGTTGAAAAAATAGGTGATGGAGGTTATCTGCACTTTCGGAATCTAAATTGCCACTGGGTTCATCCGCCAACACTATCGAAGGATTGTTGATGAGCGAGCGGGCCACGGCAACACGTTGTTGCTCACCACCGGACAAGGCTTTTGGTTTATGGTCCTGTCGGTTTTGTAACCCCAAAAAGCCAAGAAGCTCAAGAGCTCTTTTTTCTGCCTCTTTTCGGTTCGTTTTCTTGATAAAGGCTGGAATGCAAACATTCTCTAAGGCTGTAAATTCCGGTAGTAATTGATGAAACTGGAAAATAAACCCAATATGCTCATTTCGAAATCGAGCCAGGTCCCTATCATTTAAATGATTGACATTGACGTTATTGATTTCTACGGAACTTTCGTTGGTATTGGATGCCATATCCAAAGTACCTAAGATTTGGAGCAGTGTGGTTTTTCCGGCACCAGAAGCTCCGACAATGGACACCACTTCACTTTTTGTAATATTCAAATCTACCCCTCTAAGTACCTCAAGCGAGCCGTAAGATTTATGAATATTCTTCGCCTTGATCATAATCGTGTTCTTCGTCGTGAAAATACGTAATCCCTGATTAGATGACAACGAAACATTGGATTAGGTTCCGGTAGTGGAACTGACTATTAAGCAAAAGTTAAAACCAAATTGACCTTTGCATATTTGGATTAATTGTTAAAATTTTATGGTCTATGGATAAAGAAAATGGAAAAAAGATAGAAACAGCCATTTTGGCCAATGGATGTTTTTGGTGTACTGAAGCGGTTTTTCAGCGTTTAAATGGCGTTTTGGAAGTTGTTTCGGGGTATACTGGGGGTGCTATTAAGAACCCTGCCTATCGAGAGATATGTACCGGAAGAACAGGGCATGCCGAGGCCATAAAAATTGAGTTTGATGCATCAATCATTACATTTCAAGAGCTTTTGGAAGTCTTTTTTGCCACGCATGACCCTACGACCCTAAATAGGCAGGGCCATGATGTGGGTACACAATATCGCAGCGAGATTTTCTACACGACGGAAGAACAAAAAAACAGCGCTGAAAAGTACATTGCTTTTTTAGACAAACAAAGTGTCTTTGATTCGCCCATAGTTACTGCTGTCTCTGAGGCCAAACCATTTTATCTGGCAGAAGAAGAACACCACAATTATTATAATGATAATACCTTACAGCCCTATTGTCAATTTGTGATCAATCCTAAAATTAAAAAACTGAAAAAGTATTTTTCGGATAAATTGAATACTATATCCAAATAGTATCGCACCTATTCTTTTTTTACTATTTTTCATTTATGACCAAGAAAAAAGAAAAGAAAATCCGAAATCTACTCTTAGGATTGCTCTTTGATGCCATTGGAATGGCTTCTATTCTTTTTCCTGGATTAGGGGATCTGCTGGATGTCATATGGGCACCTTTGGCCGGTTGGCTGATGACCCGCATGTATAAAGGTAAAATTGGTCAAGCGGCTGGAATTGTAACCTTTGTAGAAGAATTGGTGCCTGGTTTGGATGTCATACCTACTTTCACCATTATGTGGGTGTACAATTACCTCATCATCAAGAAAGGAAAATAGTACTTTATAGTTCAAAAAGGGTAAACGTAAGCATGACTATTTTTTAATATCAGTACATGTAGAAACCGTGGGATTATTTCTAACTTCCCGACAAAATCTTAGCTATATGAAAACCCTGTTTAAAACACTCTTCATTTTCAATTTTTGCCTAATCGGGGCTTTATATTCCCAGGATGTCATTCAGTCAGGACCTATGGTGGGATATTCTACCATGCGCGAGGTATTGTTATGGGTTCAAACAACGAAAGATGCAGATGTACACTTTGAGTACTATGAAAAAGAAAACCCCAACGAACGCTTTAAAACCCAAATACATCATACAAAAGAAGAAATGGCCTTTGTGGCCAAATTGGTTGCAAATAAGGTCCTTCCTGGAAAAAAATATAATTATGAACTTTTTGTAGATGGGGAAAAAGTCGAAAGGGATTATCCCTTGGAATTTCAATCACAGACCCTTTGGCAATGGCGTACGGATCCGCCTGAAGTCAATTTTGTGGTAGGCAGTTGCAATTATGTAAATGAAGAACGTTTTGACCGCCCTGGTAAACCATATGGCGGATCGTATGAGATATTTGAATCTATTTACAGTCAGCATCCAGACTTTATGTTATGGTTGGGTGATAACACCTATCTGCGAGAAGCTGATTGGAATTCCAGAACCGGATTTCTTCATCGCTATACCCACACCCGCTCTTTGCCAGAAGTACAACCTTTGCTCGCTTCAACCCATCATTATGCTATTTGGGATGACCATGATTATGGTCCTAACGACTCCGACGGTAGCTTTTGGTTAAAAGAAACGGCCTCAGAAGTATTCGAACTCTTTTGGGGGAACCCCAATGCTGATGTGGTTGGTAACGGCGGAATTACAGGTTCTTTTCAATGGGCCGACCTCCATTTTTTCCTGATGGATAATAGATATCACCGTACCTCTAACAACAACTTTGCTGCAGAACGCGTAATGTTGGGCAAACAACAAATAGATTGGTTGGTCAACGCTATGGCTTCTAGCAAAGCGCCTTTTAAGTTTGTCTGTATTGGAGGACAAGTACTCAGTACCGAAGCTATGCACGAGAACTATGCTACTTTTCCTAAAGAGCAACGTTATCTTTTAGATAAGATACGGGAAGCTAAAATAGAGGGCGTTGTCTTCTTGGATGGCGATAGGCACCACACAGGTTTGAGTATGATGCAAGAGAGCGAGAATGTTTATCCCATTTACGATTTAACCTGTTCACCGTTGACATCGAGCTCTTATCCCAATGAGGAAAAATTAAATCAGTTTCGTTTAAAAGAAACACTATTTGGAGAGCGTAATTTCGGACTGCTCAATGTTTCCGGGCCCCGCACCGATAGGGTTCTTTCGATAACCATCTTGGATAAAGATGGGAAGGAAGTATGGACCAAGAACATCAGGGCGAAGGATTTAAAATATAACTAAGAAAAGTCTAGAAAATGACGGGAGGGCTTACTTTTGACAAAAACAGAGTGCTTAAGATATTCTTACTGCTGGTGATATCAATACAATTCATCTATTCTCAAGAAGTGGTGAATGTACTCAATAGTGCAGAAAAGGCTACCGTAAAAAACATTCGTATTTCGGTAGCAGATAGTTTGGGAAACAAAGGGTTTTTACCCGTTTCCATAGTGAAGGGCCACCAAGAAGGCCCTGTTTTTACGATTATAGCTGGTATTCATGGTTTTGAATATCCACCCATTATGGCCACGCAAGAATTGATGAAAGAAATTGATGCCAATCAATTATCAGGCACCCTCATTTTTGTGCCTATAGCCAATCCCGATTCCTTTTATGGATGGTCACCATACGTTAATCCTAAGGACAAAATAAACTTAAACAATGCTTTCCCAGGTAAAGCGAACGGCACCATTACAGAACAGTTAGCCCATAAAATCACTACTGAAATTATCCCGATAAGCGATATTTTTCTCGATATACATGGGGGTGACGCACCGGAGGATTTGATTCCCTTTGCATGCTATTACAGAAATGAGGAGAAATCGGAGCAAACTACTTTGGCTAAAAGACTTTCAGAGGTAGCAGGATTTCCATACGTCGTTTCGTACGCTTATACTATTTCAGATGATGAACCTGCAAAATACGCCTTTAAACAAGCAGTTCAGGATGGGAAAACGGGTTTGAGTCTTGAAGCAGGGAAACTTGGCAATGTGGACAAAAGTGATGTTAAGTTGATTAAAACAGGAGTCTACAATATGTTGCACGAAACAAAAATGTACCTAAAAGAGACCCCAAAAAAGGAAGCTTTTGTTGAACTAAATGGTCAAAGCTATATCCGATCAAAAGAGAAAGGTTTTTATTACACCAAATGGAAAGCGGGCGAAACCATTGAAAAGGGAGAAACTGTGGGCTATATTACTGATGAATTTGGAGTAACGCTAGCAACATATCAAGCTCCATTATCAGGTACCGTTTTATACATGCATAAAAGTCCTCCTATCAATGCAGGGAACACCATCATGTGCATTGGATACTTTGATGACAATAGTGAGCTAGATTAAAGGTAATCTGAAAAACCACCTTTCAACAGACCATAAAATTCGTTTCGAATAGCATTATCCGTGAATTTCCCACCATACTCAACAGTAGTGGTGAAACTATCTTTGTCTTTTATTCCTCTTGAAGAAACACAGAGATGCTTGGCATGAACGATGACAATGACGTCTTTCGTTTCGAGCGTTTCTTGCAGATCATTCAAAATTTGGAGGCAAAGCCTTTCCTGTACTTGAGGCCTATGGGAATAGTAGTCTACCAAACGATTGATTTTTGATAGCCCGACTACTTTATCCTTTGGTATATAACCTACATGGGCGTGCCCAACAATAGGTAAAAAATGGTGTTCACAAGATGAATCGATGGTAATGTCTTGTTCAACCAACATCTTTTGATAACCATATTTGTTCTCGAAAGTTGATAGTTTGGGTCTATTTGCTGGATTCAACCCATAAAATAACTCCTTCACATACATTTTTGCAAACCGATAGGGTGTACCTGACAGACTATCATCTTCGAGGTCCAATCCAAGAGTTTCCATAATTTTCTGAAAATGATGCTGAATGGTTTTGACCTTCTCGGTATCAGAAAGATCAAAGGCGTTTTCGCGCATCGGTGTTTCCAATGAAGTGGAGATGTGCTGGTCTCCTAAAGCTTCAATTTTTTCTAAATCTAACATAGCATTTTTCTTGCATCAAAAATCAAACCTAAACTCACTCTTCAACGCAATGTTTACAATATTTTCTGTTATATAAATGAAGACCGATTAAGCTTATGGCTGGTAAGTAAATAACCGATTCAGGTAAGTGAACCACTTCTAACTTTTCATTCATCACAATAACGGCAAGAACAATCCAACTAATCCATAGGGCATAGTGTATCCATGATTTTGTAGTGTTTTTGCCTGACCACCAAACAGCGAAATACGAAATGACCAAAAAAACAACGTCCAACAGTCCCCACCACAAAGGATGCGTTTCGCCGTGACCACTCATTTCAGCTTGGGCAACAAATAAAAAAGGCGTAACAATACAATGAATCAAACAGAGGAGGCTAGCCCCGCTGCCAATAATATCTGATTTGGATTGCATACGAAATGTATTCATTTACATCTATTTTTGGAAGGCAAAAATAGGTTAATTTTTCAAATGCAACTTAGTAGCATTTGTAATTTCCTTTAAATTAGCAAAATGGTTATAACACATCAATTGAAGTTTCAATATGGTAATGGGGAAGCTTTTAATTTTCCCGATATCAAATTGAAAGCCACTCAACATTTGGCCGTATTGGGCCCATCGGGTGTAGGGAAGACAACCTTACTTCATTTGCTTTCAGGAATTCTCCCCCCTTCTAGTGGTTCCATTCAAATAAATGGGACTGAAATTACTGGTTTAAGTCGTAAAGCCTTAGATCAATTTCGTGGGGAACACATCGGGCTTGTTTTTCAACGATATCATTTTGTAAAATCGTTGAACGTTCAAGAAAATCTTCGTTTACGACAGTTTTTTCCTGGTAAGATGAAAGAAAAAGAGCGTAGGGAGGCCATCGCTGAAAGACTCGGCTTGACTGTGCATTTGAAGAAAAGGGTGATGCAACTAAGCCAAGGTCAACAACAGCGACTTTCCATTGCGCTTGGGCTAATTCACAAGCCTAAAGTTGTATTTGCGGATGAACCAACTTCAAACTTGGATGATGTCAATTGCGAAAAGGTTTTGGAACTCTTAAAGGAAGAAGCAAATTTATGCGGAAGTAGTTTAGTCATTATTACCCATGACCAAAGGGTGACCGAACATTTTAAAAATCAGATAGTATTATGAAGCTTGGGTTTGTTGCATTTAAAAACATGATTTCAAAACCATTGAATATGGTGTTGAGTTTGTTGCTTCTGGTCTTGAGCGTATCACTGGTCACTTTTGTGTTACAATTGAGTGAGCAGTTGAATGGGCAAATGGGTAAGAACATTACCCCTGTGGATATGGTGGTCGGGGCAAAAGGGAGTCCGTTGCAATTGGTGCTTTCTTCCGTATTGCATATCGATACGCCAACGGGTAATATTAAGTTAGAAGAGGCCAAACTAATTATGAGGCACCCATTTGTTGGTTCTGCCATACCGGTATCTTATGGAGATAATTTTAAGGGCTATAGGATATTAGGTACTGAAGTCAACTATTTTGATAGTTACGGGGTAAAAATAAGCGATGGACGCCTGTATGAATCGACATTTGAATTGGTGGCCGGGAGTACAGTGGCCCAGAAGCTGGGATTAAAACTTGGCGATAAGGTAGTAGGCTCTCATGGATTGGCGGCTATAGGCGGAGAGGCCCATGATGATAAACCTTACACCATTGTGGGTATTTTGCAACCATCAGGAAAAGTGGTTGACCAATTGCTCATATGCAATTTAAAAAGTGTTTGGGACGCCCACGATCATGGTGAAGAAGATGAAGGTCATGAGGACGAGGAAAATCAAGACAATACTTCACATGAGCACAATGATGAAGAACATGAACACAATCACGAAAGCATTGAGCCTACGCACGATGATCACCATGACCACGAACACGATGAAGGAGAACACCACCACGACGAAGAACATGAAGGTCAAAATGGAGCAGGAGACCATAACCACGAGCATGATGAAGAAAAGGAAATTACTTCACTTCTCATAAAATTTAAAAACCCCATCGGTCTAGTGCAGCTTCCACGATTTATCAATGAGAACACCAATATGCAGGCTGCACTACCCGGTTTTGAAGTACAGCGCTTAATGGGCCTGTTGGGTTCAGGGGTAAAAACGCTGAATGGAATAGCCATAGCCATACTCTTGGTTTCCGGTTTTAGTATTTTCATCAGCTTGTTAAAGACAATACGTGAACGAAGACAAGAATTGGCCCTGCTGCGCACCTACGGCCTCGGTACTGGAAAGTTGTTATTCCTTGTGCTGTGCGAAGGACTTTTCTTAGCTTTTATTGGTTTTATCGTTGGATGGCTTTTTGGAAGATTGGCATTATTCATGGCCTCGAAGTTTATTGAGTCGGGTTACGGCTACGTGCTGCAGATAAATGGCCCGAATTTTGTAGAACTGGTATTATTGGGAGTCACTTTGCTTATTGGTGTTATCGCCGTATTTTTGGCTTCAACATCGATATTCAAATTGAATATCTCTAAAGTATTGGGTGATGCATAAATATTTTCTTTCAGGGTTGTTTGTATTGATTTCCGTAGGTGTTTTTGCGCAATCGAAAATAACATGGGACGATTTGGCCGATGTGGAGTTTAAACCCGAGTACAATGAAAAATATGATGTTCATTTTTTGATGCCCACTTTTGGAAAAGGCATTAAATCATACAACGGGAAGAACATTGAAATTACAGGATATTTTCTTGATATTTCAGGTACTGGTGAAGTCTTTTTAATTTCATCAAATCCCATGGCAACCTGCTTCTTCTGTGGTGGTAGTGGACCAGAAAGTATCATCGAAGTTGAATTTAATTCAGTTCCTTCCTTTAAAACCGATCAAGTCGTTACGGTGAGCGGAGTACTCAAATTGAACCGGGAAGATGTTGATCATTGTAATTATATTTTAAAAGGTGCCTCCGGAGTTTTAGTGAATTGAGATGAAAGGTCTTTGGTTATCTTTTTGCTTACTTTTTTTTACCGCGCTCCTAGGGCAGGCCCCATTGGATTGGTCTGATTTTGAAAATGGTATTTCTTGGAAGAAAAGTGTCGAAGATTCTTCTTTTCCAGGCTTTTTGGAAGCGGACTTTTCAAAACGTTTAGAGCAATACGAAGGCAAAGAGGTGTCCGTTATAGGATTTTTGATTGTATTGGACGGAGCCCAGTCAATTTTTATGCTTTCTAAAAACCCGATGGCCGAATGTTTTTTTTGTGGTAACGGTGGCCCTGAAACAGTATCCCAAATCAACTTTAAAGGCGAACATTCATTTCAAATGGATGACTTGATTTCCGTAACAGGAATTCTCCGTTTGAACCGAAAAGACCCAACGCGCTGTTATTACTTGCTTGAAGAGGCTGAAGCCTTTGGAATTTAATGTCTTTTGGTAATGTATACGACTGCAGTAAATCGAATTTTTGAAGAAAACAATCTTAGAAAGACCAAGTTTCGTAAGGCGCTTCTAAGTTGTTTGGTCAATTCCCGTCACGCACTTTCGCATGTTGATTTTAAAGAAAAAATGGGAAAGGGTATCGATAAATCTACTTTATATCGAAATCTTTCGGCTTTTGAAGATGCGGGTATCATTCATAAGATAAATGACCACAGTGGGGTAGCAAAATATGCTTTTGGCAAGGTAAATGAAGATGAAGGTCGTCATGCCCATTTCGTATGTGAAAAATGTGAGACCGTCTTTTGCGTGGAAAATATGGTAAATGTACCAGTTGATGTTCCGCCTGGTTTTAAAACAAAAAGTATTCAAACCATTATTACGGGTATTTGCGGCGATTGTTAGGGCTTCTTGTGCGAACAAATCCAGTGATAGTGTCTAGAAATGATATTTTTTTAAGAGCTGGCCTTTTTGACCTTTTAAACACTTTAGCTTAGATAGTCCACTACCATGTCAATTACTTTTTTTGTCCGAAGTATTCTAAAATGTCCTGTGCCCGTTATTTCTTTAAATGTTGAAACGCTCCAGTTTTTGTGAACGTTTAGCGAACGTGATATGGGTAATACCTTGTCGTTTGTATCGTGTATGATTAATGATTTTTTCACATTGATAGACTTTACAAAATCACTGACATTGAGTGTTGTAATATCCATGTTTACCTCTTTTTCAAGCCTCTTGATAAGTAATGTTTTCACCTTTGCAGTAATCCCTACTGATTTCGAAACATCATCAATTCGTTCTATAAACTTATCGGGCGTGGTCAATAGGATATAGGTGTCTATTTTGAGATGCTTATTGTCGAATAGGGCATAGGTCGTCGCTACCCCACCAAACGAATGACTTATCAAATGTTTAACTTGAAATCGCTCAATCAATACCCCAACCAATTCTGTAAATTCGAAAAGGCTGGTCCTTCCCTTAGAACTATAACCATGAGAGGGGCCATCAAAAGCATAAATGGTATAATCATTTAAAAGTAATTCTTCGATTAAATCAGAAAAATTACCGGCTTGCCCTTCCCATCCATGTATGAGAAATATTTTTTTTTCACTACCTCTCCAATGGTAAAGTTGTATATCGAAACCCTTGAACGGGTAGGTTTCTTTTTCAGCTTTATGTAATGTCGCCAACTCGTTTTGCCTCAATTTTCGAACTTGTGGATTGGTGAGTTGCTTATAGGCATAGGCCGCAATACGCTTGGGAAAAAGGGTGGATGCTATTTTTATGAGGATTTTGTTCATTTGTCTTTTTACCAAAAAGAATTTTCCAGCATCGAAATGAGCGACATTCCCGAAGCGGCTCCCGAAATGAAAAGGTTCCATTCCCGATGCTTTGCTTTTAAAACATTAAGAACAAGAAAAGCTATGGCTACGATAAAAAATACAATTAGTAGCTGTCCTAATTCAATTCCAACATTAAAGCCCAACAAGGGGATAAGAATATCGGAAGGATCCATTATGAGTGCTTTAAAGTAGTTTGAGAAGTCCATGCCATGGATCATTCCGAAAAAAAGGGCCATAGCATAATTACGCTTCATTTTAATCGATCTCACAGCATCATCAGCACCCAGCACATTATGCAGTGCGGTGATGAGAATGGTTAAGGGAATTAAAAATTTGATGATTTTTGATGGAATCGTAAATATTTCAAGGGACACCAAAACCAATGTGATACTATGGCCTATGGTAAACGCGGTAACCAAAATGAGAATCTTTTTCCATTCTTCTATGCGATAGACCGCACAGAGCGCCACTAAAAAAAGAATATGATCATAGGCCGCTATATCAGCTATATGCTCAAAACCTAATTTTAAATAGAACTCAAAAGGATGCATATTAAAAGATCAATTCGTAGATCTGTGTTCTCTTGTTTAGCATAAGACTTTTATTGATACCGTCAATATCGAGGTAAACGATATTATTTTGATCAAAAAATAAATCTGTAAAGATTGCATTCTTAATTTCTAAAGAGCGTATTGGGTCAGATTGTTTACATTCAAAATAAATCCACAATGCAGTGTTTTCCCCTTTTCCACTGAGTCTTTTACTTTTAATTTTTAAATTAACCCTTTCATTGTTTGCTTTAACAAAGAAAAAACGATTAACATATTCCATGAGCAGGCGATTGGCATTTGCTGCTTCGTTTGGCCGACAAAATGCAAGCTCGGTACTATTTGGGTCAAATAGGATTGCCTCATTGACATCGGTCAAAAATAACTTAAGATTTATGGTCAACAGTTCTTTTTGTTCTGTATAGTCTATCTCACATAAAGACAATCGTAGTGGATGCACAGCAGTGTAACCTGTTATTAAAAAACCAATTATGACCAAAGACGATTTTAGCAAGATTTAAACTGTTTATGTATACCGAGAAATTATGATTGTAACTGTTCGGCAACCAACTGTACTTCCTTAAATACACGAATTAAATTACCACCCCAGATTTTGGCAATTTCTTCTTCGGTATATCCTCTGCGTACCAGTTCAATTGTGATATTCATAACTTCACTGGCGTCAAAGACCCCTTCAATTCCACCACCGCCGTCAAAATCGCAACCGATGCCCACATGGTCAATGCCGGCAACTTTTGTGATATGGTCAATATGGTCCGCAACATGCTGCACCGTAGCGGGAGGATTTGGATATTTTTCATTGAGTTCAGTGAACGATTTACGAAGTGCTGAACGTTCTTCATCAGTCAATTCTGAGATAGGCTTGGTCATGCCCGCGCGAATGGCCGCCATTGCGGAATCACGTGCTGCGTTTGGCGGTGCTGTCCTCAAATAATCGGCCAACATGGTTAGTTGCACCACCCCTCCATTTTCTGACATGAGCTTCAACATTTCGTCGGTCATGTTCCGCTGATGTTCAGTAACCGCGCGCGCATTCGAATGACTGGCTATGATGGGTGCCTTTGATAGCTTTACAGCATCATAAAAAACACTGTCATTGCCGTGCGAAACATCTACCATGATACCCAAACGATTCATTTCACCGACAACCTTTGCCCCGAATTCACTGATTCCTCCATGCTCAGCACCTTTTTCGTCAGTAGCCGAATCTGCGATATCATTATTAGAAGAATGGACCAGCGTTATATAGCGCACTCCTTTATTATAATATTCTTCAATGTTTGATAAATCGTTTCCTATGGGATAGCCATTTTCAATTCCAATAAAAATCGCTCGTTTTCCTTCTTTTTCCAATTCATAGGCATCATCAGGATTTACAGCCAAACCGACGATGTCTGCGTTTCTTTCTGTTGAGGTAATAACGGAGTCCAACATTTGGTGGCAGAGCGCTTTTGCACGCGTGTTACCATCATCGTCTCTAATATCTTGTGCTACAAATGCAGCAAAAAAGATAGCATCTAAATCACCTTCTTTCATCCTGGGATAGTCCACCTTTGAGCCTGTTTCTTTTGGGTCATGTCGTTCCGCCATATCAAACCCTGGTTCTATCATTCGTAAGGGGGTGTCGGCGTGGGTATCTAAGGTCAGTACACGTTTGTGTATTTCCAATGCTCTTTGTACCAATTCTTCCTCAGTTTCCGTTTTGGAATCGGTTTCTACAGGTTTTTGCTTACAGCCGTTAATCAATACGAAAAATACAACGAGGACGAGATAACTTGAGATGGATTTCAACATGATTTAATTTTGAAAATGGATTGGTTTTAAAGATACGATAATAGCTGATTTTTACATGAAGTCGCTATGGGATAATTCCTTGATTAGATTTTCTAACATCGCCACACCTTTTACCAATTGATCTTTCTCGATAAATTCGTCGGCTCGGTGCGCTTGCGCTATAGAACCTGGCCCGCAAATGGCTGATTGAAACCCTTCGTTGGCAAACTGACCGGCTTCTGCGGCATAGGAAACGGTATCCCATTTCGAATTTCCTGATAGTCTTTTTATCAATTCAACAACTTCATCATCTTCTTTGGTATCTAAATGGGGCACGGGTGGATGGTGCTCTATATTTTTAATTTCAAAGCCAGGAAATGTGGTTTGCAATTCTTTTTCCCGTTGTCGGCAATCTCTTTCATTCTCGGCTACGATATCAAAAAGGTCATCCATCGGTATTGTGCGTAAATCCCAATAAAAATGAGCCTTGTCGGCGATAACATTCGGTGCGATACCACCATTGACCAAACCAATGTGAATAGAGGAGTGGGGGGGATGAAAACGATTGTCCAAGCGATTATCCTCTATCAGTCGATCCATCTTGTTCTCTAACCAAAGAATCAATCGCATTGCCTCATGAATGGCACTAACTTCTTGTTTGATACGACTACTATGTCCTGCAGACCCGTTGACGTAGGTTTCCATGATGTAAATTCCCTTTTGACCTATAATGGGTTCCATCAAGGAAGGTTCGCCAATAATGGCATATTTTGGTGTTTCCTTATAATGTGTTCGAATGGCATGCGCCAGTTCTGGCGCGGCCAAACATCCAATTTCTTCGTCATAGGAAAAAGCAAAATAGATAGGGCACTTAAAGTCTGCCTCGACCATTTTGGGTAACGTGGCCAAACAACAGGCTAAAAAACCCTTCATATCACAAGCGCCCCTACCATACAATTTACCATCGCCCTTATCGGTCAATACAAAGGGATCGGTGGTCCATTCCTGCCCTTTGACGGGTACCACATCCATATGTCCTGAAAGGATGACGCCACCGTCAACCGCCGGACCAATACGACAGTGCAAAGAGGCTTTGTTGCCCTCTTCATTAGGGACCAGATGGACTTGAACTCCAAAGGATTCAAGGTATTCTTTAATCCAATGTAATAGCGTTAGGTTACTCTCACCCCCTAAAACGGGAAAGGAAACCAATTTTGCTAAAATTTCTTCTACATTCATATTTCAATTAACTATAGTTTGTTGCTACTGCTACTATTAGACCCAAAGATGCCAAAATTAATAGTAGGATTAAAACGGGAAAAATAAATCGAATCCAACGATCAATAGGTACACGGCACATACTGAGCATCGCAATTAGTCCACCGAGGGTGGGATTCACAAGATTGGAAAGTCCATCACCGATTTGAAAGGCCAAAATTGTTATTTGTCTTGTAAGGCCGAGCGATTCCCCCAATGGAAGCATCACAGGTAAGGTTGCTAATGCCTGACCGCTTCCGGAGGGAATAAAAAAGTTGATGACCGATTGGGAAATCGACATGCAAATTGCAGAAGCATACAGCGGAAGCCCTTCCAAAATAGTCGATAGCTGATACGATATGGTATCACCAATATTACCTATCTCCATCAATACTTTAATGGTTGTGGCAAAACCTACCATAAAAGCTCCTGGTGCCGCCAAAGCAACACCCTTCAAGACGGTTTCGCTCATTGTTGTGGCACTCATTTTAGAAGCTAGCCCACAAAGTAGGGCAATCATCAAAAATATTGCTGAGAGTTCGTTGATATGCCAATTCAAATTAAAGACACCATAGAGAATGGCCATAAGACCCAGAATGAAGATTACGCTAACCTACCAATTGTTAGGATTCAGACTATATGCTTCAATAGGATTTGACAAAGTAAGATTATCAGTGTTTAATCCTTTTGCCAAACTTTTGGTCGGATCGTCTTCAATTCGTTTGAAATAACGTACGTTGTAAAACGCCATAACGCTTAACCCCAAAAAACAAATGACACTACGAAGGGGTGCCCCAGAAAACATAGGCAATTCTGCTAACTTATGACCTGTGCCAACGGTATATGGATTTATGGGCGACAAACCAAAGCCAATGGTCATTGCTCCAACCGAAATTCCTGCCGCAAGCACCAAATCCCCGCCTAGTGCCAAACTCAGCACTGCTGCAATGGGAACCATGGCAATATTATTTTCATAGCCTACGGCAACTCCCAAAACCCCATAAATGAAGGTCATAATTACAATAATCAGGTTTTTGCGTTGTAGTCCCAAACTCTTTATCAATGTACCAACGGCATTTTCCACAGCTTTGGATTTTTCCATGAATCCGAACATGATACCCCCAGCTAAAACAATAAATATAATTTCAACGGCCGCCTTAAAACCAAGGGGAATGGCCTTGAACATATCAAGAATACCTATAGGGGTGGAATCAATGGTGGCGTACGAGCCTGGAACAACGGTGCTCCTACCATTGACCAATACCCGTTCATAAATACCCGCTGGAAGAATGTACGTGAGTATGGAAACAAATACGATGATGGTAAACAGCATTGTAATCGCATGTGGAATACGGCTAAAAAATGATGTCTTCTTGGGATTGTCTTTGTTCATTGAAAATATGGTCTGATCGATGCCAAATCTACCATTTGCAAACTACACTTTCTCGATTCTTTAAATCAAAAAAAGTAATGGCATCTAGATGCCATTACTTTTTATATCATTTTAGATGCTTGTATTACAACGTTTTTAAGTCTATTACTTCAAAATTTTTCGCTACAAAATAATCGTCTAAACCGTAATCAGTATTCACAATGATACCACCTAGTAGGGTTACCCGATCCACTGGAAATTCTCCTTTACATGATTTTACATGTTCATGAATCTTCTTGTCTATAATATCATAGGTAGCTTCTGTTATCGCTTTTTCTTTGTTTGAGCTATTCAGTATCTCTTCTCGATAGGGCAATAGACTCTCCTCAAGTTTCATTTGCTGATAGTCATCGTCATTTATGACCGGCTTATAATCACCGTCTTGGAATCGACTTAGGGCCAACATCAGGGCGCCGCACGAGTTTCCGGTATCTTCTTGGCGTGGTCTATACATTTTACCTAAATCGCCATCAAGGGTAATTCCAATATGTGGACCATAAAATATAAAGGCGCTACCTTCATCTGGGATATGATGCGCGAAAGCGGTCATACCCGTTTGACCAGCAAAGGGCAATCCACCCAATCCGCCCATAATAAATGGCCCGAACAAGACATTAAAAAAGGTGGTTGAGGGCACATTGATGTCATCAGAGCAGACCGAAGTGGCCATTAACACTTTGGAAATATCAATTTCATACTCTAACTGCATTTTTCCCAGGTAATGTATAGAAGTGTCCTTGGCATCCATAGCCTCGGGGAAGTAACTTTTGACGACTTCGGCAAATTTTCTTTGTAACATAATCAGCTTTTTTTCTATTGGTTAAATAAAACAATCCACTTTAGCTCCATAAATATAAACTATTCGGGCACAAGTATAAGAGAAGTTTATAAAAGTCTACCAGCCGTAATATCCCTTGGGAATGATACCCTTGAGACGTAAATACACGATGCTTTGTCCTCTATGGTGAATAATATGGTTCTCCATGGCATAAAATAGTCTCCAAACGGGAATGGTCTCACCTGCAAAATCACAATCTGATATCAGCTTATCATAAGACAAATTTTTAATAGCTTGGCGTACGTGATTGTACAGGTTCTTTAACTCTTTTAAAATGTCTTCTTTCGGCATTTGCACCGGAAGCTTTACCCCTTCGTAGGGGTTATTAATATCTGCTCTACCGGCCAATTGACCACAAGTGTAGATGATACAATGACGCCATTGCTCCGAAAAAGACATGGCCTCTTTTGTATACTTAAAGGAAAAGAATTCAGGTGGCATTTGTTCGACATTGGCCATGGTCATTTTTTCAGATTTATGCCAAGCCGCAATGAGCTCTTCCCGCAGCTTTTCAGCATCTTCCCTTTTTTTGAGCTTTTGGTCGGTCTCATTAAGGATTGCTCTCTTTTCACCTCTGTCGATTTTACATCCCACAGCGGAAAGTAAACCAACTCCCAAAACATTTTTTACAAAGCGAATTCTTTTCATACCAAGTTGGTAATTATTTGATTACTCCATTACATATGAACGTTCCACGGGCCAATCTTCTAAATATCCTTTTTTCCACTGGTTGGATTCTACTTCATTATCTGTCGCTAAGCTAGCGTCCAAATGTTTTCGAATACCCCCTTCATCCATGTCTTGACCAATAAAAACAATTTCATTTTTTCTGTCACCAAAGGTAGGGTCCCAGTCTTTTTCGATGTGTTCTTGGTTTTCTATAAAGGATATGAATCCCTCCCTTTTTTGAAGAGGCATACTTGACCACCAAACTCCGGCGCTATCAGCTCGTAAAGAGCTACCGGCCTGTCCCCATATGATTGCCTGTTCGGGACGGGAAGCCAACCAAAATAACCCTTTGCTCCTGATTATGGTGCTTGGAAATTTTTCCTGTACATAGTTCCAAAAGCGTTCTGGATCAAATGGTTTTTTACTTCGATACACAAAAGAACTGATACCATACTCTTCTGTCTCTGGCGTATGCTCGTCTTTGTTCAATTCCTCAATCCATCCAGCACTTTGTTCTGCCTCTTCATAATTGAAGAGTCCGGTGTTAAGAATATTTTTTGGGTCAACCCTGCTGAACTCAGATTCAATAATAGTTGCTGAAGGGTTTAATTTGTTAACAATAGTCTTTAACATGTTCAGCGTATCCTCTGAAACTAAATCGGTTTTGTTCAAAACGATGACATTGGCAAATTCAATCTGATCGGTCAGAAGATTTACGATTGTTCTATAATCCCCTTCCATATCGGTGAGTTCGCGATCCATCAAGGTTTCCGGACTTCCAAAATCCTTAAAAAAATTGAAGGCGTCCACCACGGTAACCATGGTGTCCACATAACTAAAACGCGAAAGGTCAATGTTGTTTTCTTCATCTATAAAGGAAAACGTCTGAGCTACTGGAATTGGCTCACTGATTCCAGTACTTTCAATAAGCAAATAATCGAAACGGTCTTCTTTTGCCAATCGCTCTACCTCAATCATTAAATCTTCTCGAAGGGTACAGCAAATACAACCGTTACTCATCTCTACAAGTTTTTCTTCGGTTCGCGATAGTGTGTTTTCACTTTGAACCAGGGCCGCATCAACGTTCACTTCACTCATATCGTTTACGATGACCGCTACTTTTAAACCCTCTTTATTATGCAAAATATGATTTAAAAGGGTTGTTTTACCTGCACCTAGAAAACCACTTAAAACCGTTACGGGTAACTTTTTATCTAATGACATAACACATAAATTCAATACTGTAAACTCAAATAATTAAGATTGTCTCAAAAATAATAAATATCCCTAAATGCAACTTAGTTGCATTTAGG
>JBHJJC010000059.1:0-18877 GCA_050042945.1 Croceivirga sp. | reverse complement strand
TATGAAATCGGCCATTTTCGATTTAATGGCATCTGATAACTGATGGTCAATTCTCGCGCAAACATCGGTTTCAGAGACGCCATCCCGTTTCATAACGCGCCTTATACGTAGTGTTTTAGGGGCAGTCACTAGGATGACCTTATCGTAATGATGTTGCAAATTGTTTTCAAATAAAAGTGCTGTTTCCTGTAAGACATATCGCGTATTCTGAACCTTGGCCCAATTTAAAAAGTGCTTTCTAACCGCAGGATGAACAATCGCATTCAACTGTTCAAGTTTATCACTATCATTAAATACAATATCTGACAAGTACGTTTTGTTTAACTTTTGGCCTTCATACGAAGCCGGTCCAAAAAGACTGATTATGCTATTTCTAATGGTCTCAGACGCTACCATTAAATGTTTGGCTTCGCTGTCAGAATCATATACTGGTACCCCAAGTGCTCTAAAAAAATTCGCTACCGTACTCTTTCCACTCCCAATGCCCCCCGTAAGACCTACAATCATATTTTCTCAAGAACAAATTCAATGCGATTTTGCAACAAGCGCACAGAAAAAACATCTTTTGGGTTTTCATCGATATGAACGCTGAGGAATTTTCCTTCTTCAATGGCACTGAAATCTACGAAAAGACCGAAATCATTTGGTTTAAGTTCCTTTAACCTGTCTACATCGGCTTTACAATATAAGTGAACATGATCGGGAAACATCTTAAGTCGATACCCTTCCGGTACGTTTCTTGTTCCGATGCTCACGTCGAACTCCTTTTCTGAAAACCGTACAATCTTACCCGAAACATTAACCATCGATGGGGAAATAACAAGTTCACTTAGAGAATCTAATTTCTGAATGCTGACATTATTTGAAAAATCTGAGGATATATTTTCAAGTACAAATGGAATTGTTGCCATATTATTGATTGTTGAAATCAACCGTTGAGGTCCCTTAATCAAAATAGAATCAGGCTCAACCAACAATTTGCCTTTGAGAAGATAGTTTTGGGCCAAAGTTAAATCTAACTTCGCGACAACGGGCACTCGCTTTGTATCGACTAAGTACAAATTGGTATAGTAAATCGGATTACTCAGGTCAATGAGAGAAACACTGTTGGGCAGCTGTCTTTCTATCTGATTCTTTAGTTCATTTTCAGTCAAAAAGTAGGTGCCATCTTGTTCCAAAACCTTTTTTAAACTGAGCCTTATCGTCTTTGTATTGAGAGTATAGCTCAAGAGTTGAAATCCGCTCGCCCTTATTTTTGATTCAATAGGCACAACTTCCTTTTTTGCCAAAAGACTATCGGGAATATTTCGATAGGCCACTTCAAACTTCACCTGAGACTCATACTCTTCTGAAAGTTTACTGATGGTCCATGCAAAAAAAGAGCACAATAAGAAAATCAAAAAAACTTTTGCCTTTCTGCTATTCACATTCTCGAACAAAGACTTCAATGGACTCATAAAGCTTAGAAGAACAGTTTTGGAAACACCTCTTCCGGGCGCTTGTTGCTAAAGTTAACCAAGATGGTTGACTTTAGAAAACCATAACCATAGCCAAAAAATTGGATAAAAAGCGCATACAAGGCCATGAAAGCAACCTTGAAACTTTTTTTGGCAAACAGTGCGGCACTAAAAACAATGATGAGATAAGTCCCAAAAAATAGCGTGGGCAGCAATACCCCAAAAAACGACAACAGTAAAGCTGCAATACTGCCAAGAGAAAATAAACTGGGGAACCAATAGGTGGGTTTAGCCGTGCCTGGATGCCATTTGTTCAAAATAGGGCGCACCATACCAAACTTTTTCACTTGAAGGTGAAACTTCTTCCAATCAATTCTTCGCTTATGATAGACATAGGCCTTTGGAAAAAGACGAGAGACAAATCCCTTGTTCCATATTCTAAATGTAAGGTCAGGGTCTTCACCGGGATGGATATTGCCAAAACCACCTGTAGCCTCAAAAGCATCTTTTGAAATACCCATATTGAAACTGCGGGGCTGAAACCTGCCAACAGCATTTTTTCCTCCTCGAATACCCCCCGTTGTCAAAAACGAGGTCATTACAAAGTCAATGGCCTTCTGTGTATCGGAAAAAGATTCATGGGCCGCATCAGGGCCACCATAACAGTCGACATAAGACCTTTTTAGTTCGTTTTCTACTTCAGTAAGATACTCGGGCGGTAATAGACAGTCAGAATCTAGAACGATAAAATAGTTGCCCTTGGCTTTCGACATACCATAGTTTCTGCTATCCCCCGGGCCCGTATTCCCTTTCTTGTAATACGCGACGTTCAGTTCATCTGAAAAACTTCGAATTACAGCTTCGGCATCGCGTTGGGAGCCGTCTTCAACGATAACAATTTCATAATCGCCTGTGTAATACATAACGACCATACTCTCCAAAAGTTCTTGTATCTCTTCAGGCCGATTATACACAGGAACGATAAATGAAAAAAACAAGGGTTTCATATAAACAAAAGCCACCTGTTTTCGGCAGATGGCTTTATATAACTATCTATTTGTGCTATTCACTAAAAACATCAATAACTTCTTGGCTGACACCTGTATTTGAAAATCCACCGTCATGAAATAGGTTCTGCATGGTGACTTTTTTAGTCAAATCGGAAAAAAGGCTTACCGTATAATTGGCACAGTCATCAGCGGTAGCGTTACCCAGAGGTGACATCTTTTCGGCATAGGTGATAAATCCGTCAAAGCCCTTTACTCCTTGCCCAGCTGTTGTGGGCGTCGGCGATTGACTAATCGTATTCACACGAACTTTCTTTTCTTTACCGAAAAAATAACCAAAACTGCGCGCGACAGATTCAAGATAGGCCTTGTTATCTGCCATATCATTGTAATCGGGAAAAGTACGTTGTGCCGCCATATAGGTCAAGGCAACAATGCTTCCCCATTCGTTCATGGCATCCTCTTTATACAGAGACTGCATCACTTTATGGAAAGAAAGGGCGGAAACATCCCATCCTTTGGTGGTAAAATCATATTTCTCATCGGTATAATGGCGTCCTTTTCTGACATTAACCGACATTCCGATGGAATGAAGGACGAAGTCGAGTTTTCCCCCTAAAATTCCCTTTGATTTTAAAACTAAATTTTGAAGGTCTTCCTCGTTTGTGGCATCTGCGGGAACAATCTCAGAACCGGTCTTTTCTGCAAGTGATTTAATCTGCCCCATACGCATGGCAATGGGCGCATTGGTCAATACAAACTGACCGCCTTCTTCATGAACACGTTCTGCCGTTTTCCATGCAATGGAGTTCTCATCCAAAGCACCAAAAATGATTCCCTTCTTTCCCTTTAATAGGTTATGACTCATTATTCGTTGGTTTTAGTGCGACAAAGATATGGATTTCAGGGGTTGCGAAATAAGCCTATTTACCAATCAATTTTGCAGTAGCAATTGCTTGGCATGCGATACCGCCGAGGCCGAAAAGGACTTGCCATCCAACATTTCTGCGAGCTCTTTTACACGTTCGTCATCATTCAATTGACGAATATGGGAGGTGGTCGAATCCCCCATTTCTTCTTTGTATACCTTAAATTGTTGTTGGCCCTTTGAAGCGACCTGCGGAAGATGGGTTATGGAAAAAATTTGCATTTGGTCGCCCATACCCTTCATAATACTTCCCATCTTATTTGAAATCTCACCTGACACCCCAGTGTCAATCTCATCAAAAATAAGGGTCGGGAGCTTTTCGTACGAGGCCAGAATAGCTTTTATGGCCTACATAATCCTAGAAAGCTCCCCCCCCGAGGCCACCTTCTTCAATTCCCCAAAACTAGAACCCTTATTGGCCGAAAATTGAAAAATCAAATCGTCTTGCCCGTTTTCCTTGAATCTCACAGTAGGCTGCAATTCAATATTGAACGAAGCGGCCGCCATTCCCAATTGTATGATATTGTCCGTAAGTTGTTCTTGTAATAGCGGAATTACCTTTTTTCGTTTGTCGGAAATTTCCTTTGCTTTCTCGGAGAGGTCATTTCTTAATTCTTCAACCTTGGATTCCTGTTTTAAAATGGAATCATCCATATTCAGGGAAATCTCAACCTTTTCCGCCAACTCCAGCTTAATTTTGGTCAACTCTTCAACTGTTGAGACCTGATGCTTTTTCAAAAGGTCATGGAGTTGTTGTAGTTGCCCATTGACCTCCTCTAGTCGACTGGGATTGGGTTCAACCGATTCTGATAGTTGCTCAAGTTCGGCAGCAACGTCTTCAAGTTCGATGGCCACCGACTGTATACGCTCATTGAGCCCCAAATATTTGCCCCCAAATGCTTCCAGCTGCTGCGTGAGTTGTTTTAGCTGTGCAATTTCCGATAGCACGCCCATCTGTTCTTCGTTCATCAATTGGTGAGCGTTGGATAGGAGCTCCATAATGTTTTCCACGTCATTCAACTCGGCATATTCGCCTTCCAAATCCTCCAACACTCCTTTACGCAACGGAGCCTCTTCCAACTCCCTTAACAAAAAAGAGTTGTAGTCCAATTCTTTTTCGGCAGCAAGCCTTGTATCTTTTAGAGATTCCAATTGCTTTTTGGCATCTGAATAATACTGTAATTGTCCTTTATAAGATTGTATTAAGGTATTATTATCGGCCAAAGCATCAATGACCCGAAACTGAAACGCGTTTTCAGTCATTCGCAAGGTTTGGTGCTGTGAGTGGATGTCCACCAATCGTTCCCCCAGAGCAGAGAGTATATCAAGGGTAACCGGTGTATCATTGATAAAGGCCCTTGATTTTCCACTAGGCAATATTTCTCGTCGAACGATGGTCAACTCATCAAAATCCAAATCATTTTCATCAAAGAATCCCCTTAACCCATAGTTGCCAATACTAAATTCCGTTTCTATAGAGCACTTTTTGGACGGATCCTTCAGGGTCGATAAATCTGCCCGCTTTCCCAAAACCAATGAAAGTGCTCCCAAGAGAATGGACTTTCCTGCTCCGGTCTCCCCGGTAATGGTGGTAAAACCCGAATCAAAATTGACATTTAAATCGTCAATCAGCGCAAAGTTTTTTATGGTTAATTGTGCTAGCACCTATTACAATTTAGCCTAGCAAAGATAGTGATGTAGAGGAATTATCAATACGAGATTTCGCTCCAGATATTGGAATAAAAAGGGGCCACTTTATTCAAACTTTCTTTTAGCTTGACGATATCGACCTTGGGACCGTCAGAAAAGATATTTTGTATTTCCTCTGCCTTGGCGTCAAAGAAGGTTTGTAACAAAAAGGCATTGGGACGTCGTTTAATAAGGGTCTCAAACAAACGAAGACTTCCGGCGATGACTTGCTTGCCTGTGCTGTTGTTATCTGCCAAAACATCCATACCCTTGCGATGGTAATTGTAGAGCGCGATACGATATTCGCGAAACGTATTAGATAACAAGTTGTCAATCAAATCAAAACGGGTACGATTGTCTTGTGCCGATTGGTTCCACCCCACATTTCCCGAACCTTGGGCCTGGGTCACTATATTTCTAGCAATTTCGTAATATTCCGTTCCGCCTTCCAATGAAAAAGTATCAGCATCCAATCCTAAAATAATATAGATGTAATAAGTAATAACCCCAACCAAATTGGAATCAAATGCATTCGGATTATAGACCAAGGGTTCAAACTCTTGATACCGAAAATTGAAGGAGTTGTCTTTATAATTAAAAACAGGACTATCTTAATTGGTATTGTAAACCGGTCTTGAAGATTGAATTTGAATATTGGCCTCAAACCTGTCAGATTCATAAGAACTTACCGTAATGAACATGCTACAGGTAATACGTTCATTTTCATTGAACACCCTGTCACTCCATTTGTTTTTATTGACATAATCGTTTAAGGTAGTCTCAAGGGTTTTAAAAATCTGTTGGTTCGTTTGGTTTACCTGACCCGAGTTCACCACTACCCTACAATCAAGTTCTTGTGATGTAAGAAACATCGAACAAGAGAAAAGAGCAACTACCAATACGTACTTAAGCATATAACCTTGATGTGATTTCTTCCCAAATATCAGAAGCCACTGCAGACTTCTCTTTAACATCAAACGTTTTGGCCACCAAATTCTTATCTATGAATGTTATTTTATTAGTTGAACCACCAAAGCCCGATCCTTCGTCGTTCAATGAATTTAAAACAATTGCATCGAGGTTTTTTCGCTGCAGCTTACTTTTTGCATTTTCCAGCTCATTTTGCGTCTCAAGTGCAAAACCTACTAAAAATTGATGCTTTTTGATCTCTCCTAATGATTTTAAAATGTCTTTGGTCCGCTCAAGCGCTATAACCATGTCATTATCATCGTCCTTTTTAATTTTCTGGTCGGAGATAAATTTGGGTCTATAATCCGCTACAGCTGCGGCCCCAATGACGATATCTGCATCAGCGTAATATCGATGTACGGTATTGAACATTTCTTCAGCAGAAACAACACCAATCAATTCAATAGCTTTATCATTGATATCGAGAACCGTCGGGCCTGAAATCAAGACGACCTTTGCACCGAGTGCTGCAGCTCTTTTGGCCAGTTCAAAACCCATGGTACCCGTAGAACGGTTACCCAAAAAACGAACAGGATCTATGGCCTCATGGGTCGGACCTGCAGTGATGACGACTTTTTTGTCTTGTAACGGCAGCCCATTTCTTAAATATGATGTGATAAATTCAACGATATGCGGTGGTTCTGCCATTCGGCCCTCACCGCTTAAACCACTGGCCAATTCTCCAGACTCTGCTGGAATTATGATATTCCCAAAAGCGGCTAATTTATCAAATGTGGCTTTGGTCGATGGATGTTTGTACATATCCAAATCCATAGCTGGTGCAAAATATACTGGGCATTTCGCGGATAGATAGGTAGCCAATAACAAATTATCACAGGTTCCATTGGCCATTTTTGACAGGGTATTCGCCGTAGCGGGCGCAACGATCATAAGGTCTGCCCAAAGCCCGAGCTCTACATGGTTGTTCCAGGAGAGGCTACCATCTTCATCATTTACAAAGTCAAGTACTACTGGATTTTTTGATAACGTTGATAGGGTAAGGGGAGTAACAAAAGAGCTGGCACTTTGCGTCATTACTACTTTGACCGAAGCGCCAGCTTTTATCAATAACCGGACTAAAAATGATGTCTTGTAAGCAGCAATCCCTCCGGTAACGCCCAAAAGGATGTTCTTTCCGCTCAACATCTATTCGTCCCTCTCTGTATTTCTATGGTAAATCTTATCTTCTAGCCATTCTTGTACGGCAAGAGCATGCGGCTTCGGAAGTTTTTCATAAAACTTGGATACCTCTATTTGCTCTTTATTCTCAAAAACCTCTTCAAGGCTATCGCTGTAGGTGGCGAACTCTTCCAATTTCTCCAATAATTCTTTCTTAATCTCAGAATTGATTTGAATGGCCCTTTTCGCCGCAATTGAAATAGCTTCGTAAATATTATCCGTTTCTACGTCAAACTCGTTACGGTTATGGGTAACGGTTGAAATTGGGGCATTGGTGTTTTTTAAGTCCTTCATATGCGTTTATTGTATTATTTGGTCGCTTCCTGCTCTGAAAGCTTCAATTCCTTTTGAATGGTTGCGTAATATTTGTCAGCTTCTTTCTTATGTTTGGTATCAGGGTAGGCCTTCATCAATGCCTGATAATATTTTAATGCTTCTTCGTATCGTTCTTCCTGTTTCGTAAATGTACTGTTATTGGCCAACGTCATTTCCGATTTTAAACGGTAAAAAAAGGCATCTTCCCTGTAGAGGGAACCTGGATTATCTGTCACGAAATTATTGAAGGCTTTGATAGATGAAACTAAAATTGGGAAATTAAACTCCCCCAATTTATCAAACTGCTTTGCAATTTCGTACTCTTTTTTTTGCTTTTTCAATGTTAATTCCTGGGCCATTTCATTGGCTTCGGCAAAAAATTCAGAATCGGGATAACGATTGATAAAGTTTTGAAGTTTTATCAACGCTTTGTCCGTATCCGTTTGGTCAAGAGAATATCTCGGTGAAAGTTTGTAATAGCTTTTGGCCTCTCGAAAAATGGCCTCTTGCATTTTATCACTATTCGGATACGATTTGATAAAACGTTCAAATTGATATCCTGCCAGATAATACTGTTGCGTTTGATAATAGGTATCCGCGAAGAAAAACATCACGCGTTCCCCCTGAGGCTTTCCAACATATCGTGGCGCAATTTGTTCGAACAAACGGTTGGCACGTTTGAAATCACCGTCATCATAGTAGCGTTCTGCCAAATCATACTTTGCTTTGATGTCTTCATTCTTGAGTACTTTTTGATACTCATTACATGACGTCAACAACAAAAAGGAAGACAACACCAAAAAATAAAATGACCTCGTTTTCAAAAACATTCGGCAAAATTAAGAATTATCCATTGATTAGGAAAACCGAAGTTCCCAATAAAACTTGGGCTTGAAAAGAACTGCTTAGGATTTTGGGCAAAATTTAACGCCTAAACTGCTACCTCTTGAAAACGATTCAAAAATTTGCCAATTTTCCTTTCAAGGGAAGGTGTTGCTGATACCAATGGTAATCTCACTTTGGTCGAACAAATATCAAAATGGCGCAATGTCGATTTGATACCCGCGGGATTACCTTCTTCAAAAATCAAGTGCATTCCATCGAGAAGGGACTGATGTATTTTATAGGCCGCTTCAGATTCGCCGCGAAGGCCCAGGTCAATCATTTCAGAAAACGCTTTGGGAAGCCCCTGTCCCAAAACAGATATCACCCCTGATCCCCCAGCTAATACTGTGGAAAGCGCCGTGAAATCATCGCCTGAAATAATATGGAAACCCTTGGGACGTAATTGCATGAGTTGGTCTATCTGAATTTGATCCGCACACGCCTCTTTTAGACCAATTATGTTTTCAAAATCCTGTGCCAAACGTACAGTAGTTTTGGGCAACATATTACTTCCTGTTCTGGAAGGTACATTATACAAAATGATTGGGAGCGGAGAAGCCTCTGAAATTGCCTTGAAATGCTGATAAATCCCTTCTTGCGTTGGCTTATTGTAGGCTGGCGACACAGATAAGATGGCCTCAAAGTCCATAACATCGATGTTTTCCAATTCCCTCACAATAGCCATGGTGTTATTTCCACCTACACCAATAACTAATGGCAGCCGTCCGGCATTGGCTAACGATATGGTTTGCATCACCAAACGCTTTTCATCTGCGGTCAAAGTTACCGCCTCGGCCGTAGTGCCCAAAGCCACCAAATAATCAATTCCTCCAGCAATATTATATTCCACTAAATTTTGTAGTGACTTGGTATCGACCAAACCTTCTTCGGTAAAGGGGGTAACCAAAGCCACACCCGTACCAATCAAATTATCCGCTATCATATTTCTTTCAAAATTCTTAGATATTTCTCCAATTCGCTTTTGAATAGATTGAACTCATTCATCTCACAATTAAAGATAAGATCGTTCATTTCAATATCCGCAGCCTTAAAACCAACACGAATTCTGGCATTGACTTTGGTTGACATTAATTTCAACAATAATCGATCTTCGGTAAAATAATTAATCAACACATCATATTCCCTGCCTGCAAATTCTGAAAAGTCCCCATTTTCAATGGAACCATTCCAACCTAAATCCTTATCGGTACAAAACGGAACAGAAAACATCCCATGTTTATCCTGACCTCTTTTGTACCCCATAATGTGCACTGCATTGGGTTTGAGCTGCATCTGCTTCCTAAGGCCTTGAAATACCTCTGTGTCACTGAACTTGTCCATATCAACGATACAGGCCAAGGTTGAAATTCCTTTCCTATCAGTTGTTTTTTTAGATTTCTTTAGTTCGTCTTCGAGAAACTTCAACCCCGACTTCACTTTGAATCTGTCCTGAATCGCTCTGAATACCATAATAGCTCGTGTGTTTCCACAAATGTAGCCATTCTCTCTATTCGGTTGCTAAAGTACCTTGAGTACAGCTTCTAAAAAACCAACAAATTGTTGTATTTATAACAATTGCATGTTTAGTAATTTCACAAGCCATATAAAAAAAGCCTCGAAGAGACTTCACATGAATCAATGAGACCTCAGACTTCCATCAGGGAAAATAAAATCGCTTGCTCTTAAAACAGTCGAAGAATAAGGCCCTATTCCGATTTTACGTAGTATTGTGCTCCATCTGGTTTATCATAAAACCCTTCAGGCTTTTTGTTTTTGGCCAAGGCAACCTGTTCAAATTTGACCGTATTCCGCAACGCTTTGATGTTCATTCCTTCATAATCATACCATGAAATGGAATTGGGCAAGATTAGGCCATTAAAATTTCCCCAGTCGTCATAACGAATCCATTTAATGTTATCAGAATCTTCGCCTGTTCGATAGGTCACCGTGTAACCCAACCAGGTCATCTGGTAGGTTTCTGGATGGTAATGCAAATAATATTCGTCTTTTGGCGAAGCCCCTATTCCTTCGCCGTAAGTAATTTGAATTCCTGGATAACTAATCCCATCATATTGCAATGGTTCGGCCTCTTTATAATGAATACCATCATCGGCCAAAACGAAAGGCATCGCGTAAAAATAGAACATCAGGTTATGGTAAAATTCAACATTACCTGCGTACGCCTGTTCTTTGTTCAACAACCAAGGCCGCTGACCATCGAAGCCCATATTGTAATTGGGTGTTACAATTCTGTCTTTTCTAGAATAGAGGTCCGTAATATGTGTTTCTGGGTTTTCATCTTTTGGGATGGTAAAGGTCATTGTTCTGTATTGCTTCCAAAGTGATACTCCGCCATGGGCATCAAAAACACTATCCAAAGTTTTGGGATAATTGATCTTTTCGATAGCTTCCGTCTCATTGGTTTTAGTATCGGAGGTTACCATTTCGCGCTTAGCACCATTTTTACAAGAAGTCATGCAACATAGCGCGCATAGAATAAATAAAAAGTGTTTCATTGTTTGATTTGTTTTCTACTCGGTCGTATTAGCAGCGACAAATTTACAGGAATGGTTATTTTTAGCCCATGACTCCCCAAAAAACCATAACGAGCTTTCAAAACCCTTTGGTCAAAGAGGTACTGCGCTTAAAGGACAAATCAAGGGAACGAAAAAAAAACAAGCGATTTGTCATCGAAGGGCAACGTGAATTAAAACTTGCAATAAAAGGAAATTATACCATTGAACAGGTACTCGTCTGCGAAGATGTTATGGAAGCGATTTCACCACAAATCGGGGATGCAGATTGTATTCTCCTCTCCAAAAAAATTTATGAAAAACTCGCTCATAGGGGGTCCACCGAAGGTGTTTTGGCCATAGCTAAAACGAAAGAACACCACCTTGAAGACCTCAGGTTGGGTAAAAATCCATTGGTGCTGGTAGCGGAAGCCCCAGAGAAACCGGGTAATATCGGAGCGCTGCTTCGCACCGCCGATGCAGCAAATTTAGATGCGGTTTTGATAGCCAATCCTAAATCTGACCTTTACAATCCAAATATTATCCGCTCCAGCATCGGTTGCGCCTTCACAACACAAGTGGCAATGGGCACTACAAATGAAATTCTGGACTATTTAAACCAAAAAAATATTGCTATTTATTGTGCTGCGTTGGCTGCTTCCCAACCCTATATCCAAACCAACTTTACACAACCCTCGGCGATTGTTGTCGGAACAGAGGCCACTGGCCTAAGCGATCTATGGTTGAAAAACAGTTCTCAAAACATCATTATACCCATGCAGGGTGAGATTGATTCGATGAACATTTCGGTATCGGCGGCAATACTTATCTTTGAAGCCAAACGCCAAAGGGGATTTTAAACCATGTCACCTACTTTCTTGTTCTATTGCATCATTGGTATTTTAATTTTTCAATTTATAACCGATACCATTTTAGACTACCTGAACGCTAAAAGGTTTTCACAAAAAATTCCGGATGAACTCCATGACGTCTTCGATGATGAAGAGTACAGAAAAGCCAAAGAATATCATCAGGAGAACTATCGATTTGGTCTTCTTAAAGATGGAATATCCTTACTGACAATCCTTCTGTTTTTAATTCTTGATGGTTTTGGTATCGTTGACAATTTCATTCGTTCCTTTACAGAAAATCCCATAGCACAGGCCTTAGGGTTTTTTGGTGTTCTATCATTGGGTAGCAGCGTCATATCGATTCCTTTTTCCTACTACCAAACCTTTACGATTGAGGAAAAATATGGATTCAATACGACAACGACCAATACGTTCTGGACCGATATTTTGAAAAGCACCATATTGTCTGCACTATTTGGTGGTGGTATTCTCGCCTTGATTATTTGGTTTTTGGGTTGGGCCGGTGACCAATTTTGGTTATACGTATGGGGCGTGGCCCTTATATTAATGGTTTTTATGAACTTGTTTTACAGCAAACTACTTGTTCCATTATTCAATAAACAAACGGCATTGGAACCCGGTGGCCTGAAAACGGCCATTGAGGAATATGCCAAAAAAGTCGGATTTGACCTTAAAAATATTTTTGTGGTCAATGGATCAAAACGGTCGACAAAGGCCAATGCTTATTTTTCGGGATTTGGTAAACAAAAAAGGGTAACCCTTTACGACACGCTCATCAATGACCTCAATGATGATGAAATTGTTGCCGTTTTGGCCCATGAAGTAGGGCACTATCAAAGAAAACACATCATTTTTAATATGTTCGCTTCCATATTGCTTACGGGTCTCACCTTATACGTGCTGTCTTTGTGTATCAACTCTTCCGCATTATCGCTATCCATTGGTGTTGATGTAGCCAGTTTTCATGCCGGACTTTTAGCATTCTTTCTTTTATACAGTCCTATTTCGATGGTTACAGGATTGATAATGAACTATATATCGCGGAAATTTGAATTTCAAGCCGATGATTATGCTAAAAAAACATTTTCATCATTGCCCTTGGTCAGCTCACTCAAAAAACTGTCCAAGAGCAATTTGAGCAACCTTACTCCCCACCCAGCATATGTTTTTGTGCATTATTCCCATCCTCCATTAATTGAGCGTATTAGGAATTTAAGGGCATAATTTTTGTTGTTTTCGAGTGTATAATATGGTAACTTTAATTAAGTTACAGCATAGATGACGTCAATATATGACTGAGGCCGCTATAGAAATAGAAAACAAACAAATTGCCAAGCAGTACAAAGAACTGTTGCGCATTAGCTATCAAACGCTAACCGCTGAGGACAAGAAATTGATACGTTCTGCCTTTGATGTTGCGGTAGATGCGCATAAAGACCAACGGAGAAAGTCTGGGGAAGCCTATATTTTTCATCCTATTGCCGTGGCAAAAATTGTCGCCTCCGAAATTGGTCTTGACGCCGTTTCCATTGCTTCTGCCCTACTCCATGATGTAGTAGAGGACACCCCCTATACTTTGGATGATATCGAACGGATGTTTGGGGAATCGGTAGCACGTATCGTAGATGGCCTGACAAAAATATCACACCTTAAGAAAGACAAAAACATCAGTCAGCAAGCTGAAAATTTCAGAAAAATGTTGCTGACCCTTCATGATGACGTGCGGGTGATCATAATCAAAATTGCCGATCGCTATCATAATATGCTCACTATGGATGCGATGCCAGAGCATAAACAGGTTAAAATTGCATCTGAAACCCTCTATATCTATGCCCCTCTTGCCCATCGTATCGGATTGTACAATATCAAAACCCAGCTTGAAGACCTTAGTTTAAAGTATACGGAACCAGAGGTCTACAACGATATTCAGGGTAAGATTGAAGAAACTGAGGAAGAACAAAAAAAGTATATCACCGATTTTACGAAGGTCATCGAGAACTCTCTTGATGAAGAGGGACTCAATTATCATATCAAAGGACGAATGAAATCCATTTTTTCCATTCGGCGAAAAATGGTGAAGCAAACAATCGCGTTCGAAGAGGTTTATGACAAATTTGCTATCAGGATCATATACAAATCCGATAGGAAAAACGAAAAGTTTCTGGCGTGGAAAATTTATTCCATAGTCACCGATCATTTTACCCCCAATCCCGTTCGGTTGCGCGATTGGATTACCTCCCCAAAGTCAACAGGCTATGAAGCCCTTCATATCACTGTCATGGGGCCACAGGGCAAATGGGTAGAGGTTCAGATACGTAGTGAGCGTATGCATGAAATTGCCGAAAAAGGCTATGCCGCCCACTTTAAATACAAGCACGGCGAACAGAATGAACAAGGTATAGAGCAATGGCTCAACCGTTTGCAGGAAGCCCTTGAAAGTGCCAATGGAAATGCAGTAGATTTTGTTGAAGAATTCAAACTCAACCTGTATTCCAAAGAAATTTTTGTATTCACGCCCCAAGGTGAACTCAAATCATTGCCCAAAGGAGCTACCCCTCTTGACTTTGCTTTTCATATTCATACTGAGGTAGGCATGAAAACCCGTGGGGCAAAGGTCAATGGTAAATTGGTGCAGTTGAATACCGTACTACACAGTGGTGACCAAGTTGAAATCATGACCTCCGAATCGGCAAAGCCCAATCAAAACTGGCTGGAATATGCGACAACGGGGCGGGCCAGGGCAAAAATCAAATCATCTTTACGGGAAGAGCAGAAAGAGGTTGCCGATGAAGGTAAGGAGATGCTCAGACGAAAGCTAAAATCCCAAAAAATCAGCCTAAATGAGGATGTTGTCAACAAAATGGTCAATTTTTTTAAGCTCAAGACCAGTTTAGACCTCTTCTTCAGGGTAGGGAATGGAGCAATTGACAACCAGAGAATAAAGGACTTCGCATCCTCATACAACAATGCGTTCCTCAATTTCTTCAAAAATAAAATCAGAAGAACACCGACCAACGAAGATTTAGATAAGGAAGAGATTACCCACAATTATGATATGCTCGTCTTCGGTCAAGAAGAAGACAAACTGAGTTATAAACTTTCAAAATGCTGCAACCCGATTCCGGGGGATAAGGTGTTTGGTTTTCTAAGTGTCAACGACGGCATCAAAATACATAAGCAAGACTGCCCGAATGCCATTCAACTGCAGTCTAACTATGCCTACCGAATTATGTCGGCCAAATGGATCGACTCTACCCAAAAAGAATTTAGGGTGGATATTAAAATTACGGGAATCGACAATCTTGGCCTGGTTAATGAAATTACCAACATCATCTCCGATAACCTTCATGTCAACATTCGCAACCTTAATTTTAGCGCTGAAGGAGGTACTTTTACAGGTAAGATTACCGTAGTGGTAAAAAACAATTCGATATTGAAAAAATTAATGAACAGTCTCAAGCAAATCGGCGGCATCGATAAAGTGGTACGAGTTTAATTAATTCGATGTAAATTTGCCCTTTACGATGGGAAACAAAACCATGGAGAACAACAAGAACCAAGAAATAGTCAAAAACGTATTTACCGCTTTTTTAGAGGAAAACGGCCATAGAAAAACACCCGAACGCTATGCCATACTTCAAGAAATCTATGATAGCGATGATCATTTTGACGTAGAATCGCTTTACATCAAAATGAAAACTAAAAATTATCGGGTCAGTCGCGCCACGCTATACAACACCATAGAGTTATTGCTCGACTGCAAATTGGTTCGAAAACACCAGTTCGGTTCGGCCCAGGCACAATATGAAAAATCATATTTTGACCGCCAGCACGACCATGTCATATTGACTGATACCGGCGAGGTAGTGGAGTTTTGCGACCCTCGTATTCAATCCATCAAAAAGACTATTGAAGAAGTATTCGATATCAAGATCAATACCCACTCGCTATACTTCTACGGTACGCGTAACAAAGAAGAAAAAGTAACCGACTAACCCCTTTATTTCATGGTAGATTTATTGCTTGGCCTCCAATGGGGAGACGAAGGAAAAGGCAAGATTGTTGATGTTCTTACCAAAGACTACGATATTATTGCACGTTTTCAAGGAGGTCCAAACGCCGGTCATACGCTTGAATTCGACGGAATAAAGCATGTGCTCCACACCATCCCGTCAGGAATCTTTCACAAAAATGCTTTAAACATTGTAGGTAATGGGGTGGTCATTGACCCCGTTATTTTCAAGAAAGAGCTCGATAATCTCGACCAATTTAATATTGATATTGCCTCCAAACTCTTTATTTCAAGAAAAGCACATTTAATTTTACCGACCCACCGCTTGTTGGATGCCGCTTCAGAAACGGCTAAAGGAAAAGCCAAGATTGGTTCGACCCTAAAAGGTATTGGCCCCACTTACATGGACAAAACCGGGCGTAACGGTATGCGTGTTGGTGATCTTGAATTTGATAACTGGAAGGAAAAATACCGCACCCTTGCCGATAAACATATCGGTATGATTGATTACTATAACGTAGATATTCAATACGACCTGAAAGAGTTGGAAGATGAATTCTGCGAAAGTATCGATACCTTACGAAAACTCACCTTTATAGACAGTGAGCAATATATTTTCGAAGCCATGGCGCAAGGCAAAAAAATATTGGCCGAAGGCGCACAAGGTTCGTTGTTGGACATTGATTTTGGAACCTACCCCTATGTGACCTCATCCAATACCACCGCTGCTGGAGCGTGCACAGGCTTAGGCGTGGCCCCA
Source organism: Croceivirga sp. (assembly GCA_050042945.1). GTDB lineage: Bacteria > Bacteroidota > Bacteroidia > Flavobacteriales > Flavobacteriaceae > Croceivirga. The sequence goes on along the minus strand of JBHJJC010000059.1, from coordinate 2,291 downwards.
GGTAAAATCGGGAATGTACTGGGTATTTTTAAAGCCTATACCACTCGTGTGGGTAGTGGCCCTTTCCCTACCGAACTTTTTGATAATGATGGAGAGACCATGGGGCGCGTTGGCAATGAATTTGGGGCGACCACCGGGCGACCTCGAAGATGTGGATGGCTTGATTTAGTTGCCTTGAAATATGCGGTTGAAATTAATGGGGTTACCGATTTGATGATGATGAAAGCCGATGTGCTTAGCGGTTTTGATACCATTAAGGTTTGTACGGCATACAAATACAAGGGGGAAACCATAAAACATCTCCCCTACAGTGTGGAAGGAGAAAATGTGGACCCCATTTATGAAGAGCTCAAAGGTTGGTCAAAAGATTTGACCCAAATGACCAAAGCGAACGAGCTACCCGAAGCGCTCAATGCCTACATTGATTTTCTTGAAAAAGAACTTAAAGTTCCCATTAAAATAGTTTCTGTGGGACCTGATCGATTACAGACCATTCATCTTTAGAGATCAATGACTGAAATCGAATTCCATGAAAAAACGAAAAGGTTTCTTGAACATAAGGAGCCTTTTTTGTTTGTAGTGGATTTTGACAAAAGTGAGACCTTGGCCTATTCGTTTGACGAAGCCGAAGACCATAACATCTTTTTTGATATCAATGGCGTTTCGAACGTCAAAAAGAATACGGACCATAAGATTATCGAGCTTCCACCCATCACCGTGAATCCTTTCCCTTTTGCGGCGTATCTATCAGGATTTGAAAAGGTTGTTGGGCATCTAAAGAATGGTGATAGCTTTTTGGTCAATCTGACCTTTCCCAGTGAAATCATTTCTAAAATGAACCTGCTTTCCGTATTTGTAAAGGCCCATGCGCCGTATAAGTTGTTGTTCCAGAATCAGTTTACCTGTTTTTCACCAGAGTCTTTTATTAAAATAAAGGGCGACCATATCTACGCCTACCCCATGAAAGGTACCATTGATGCGACGATTGAAAATGCAGAAGACCTATTGATGAACAATGGTAAAGAGCTACAAGAACACAATACCATTGTTGACCTCATACGCAACGACCTCTCCTTGGTGGCACGCGATGTGACGGTCACAAAGTTTCGATATCTGGAAAGAATTAAAAAAGGAGCGGGTGAAATTCTTCAAAGTAGTTCCGAAATACGGGGGCGATTGCGTTTGGATTGGAAAAAAAACTTTGGTGAACTCTTATTAAAAATGCTCCCGGCGGGCTCCATAAGCGGTGCTCCAAAGGCGAAAACCCTAGATATTATCCATTCCGCCGAAAACTATAAAAGAGGGTTCTATACCGGTATTTTTGGCATCTTTGATGGAGAAACCATTGATAGCGGGGTAGCCATTCGTTTCATAGAAAAGAAAGACGGTTCATTTTGGTATAAAAGTGGCGGGGGCATCACCCACCAAAGCAATGTAAAAGAAGAGTATATTGAACTCATTGACAAAATCTACATTCCCACTATTTGAAAGTGTATGTGTGGTGAATGGCACCATTCAAAATACCGCTTTTCACGAGAAGCGCTTTCAATATGCCTACTACGAATACTTTAGAAATCGCCCGAAATTCGAGTTGTTTGACCATATTGAGATTCCTTTGACCCATCAACAACATAAGGTCTAGCTAAGAATTTCGTACGGGGAAGCAGAAAAGGAACACATTTTTCAGCCTTATCAAAAAAAGGAAAAAAAGACCCTAAAGTTAGTGTCCCATGATGCCATTGACTATCACCTAAAATTGGAAGAAAGAGAGCCAATCCATGCCCTTTATGCGTTGAAGGGGAATTGTGATGATGTGCTTATTGTGAAGCAAGGGCATATTACGGACAGTAGTTATGCCAATATCATTTTTTGGGACGGAAAAACATGGTATACCCCAAGTACCTATTTGTTGAAAGGAACCAAAAGAAGCCAACTGCTGCACGATGGTCTTATCCGTGAAACCCCTATTGAACTGAACGATTTAGAACGGTATCAGGGATTTCAATTGATCAATGCCATGCTCGATTTTAACCCAAGAGATGTCCTCCCCATAAGTAATATCAAAAGATGATATCCTGTTAAAGATGGTTGGATTGCCCTTCGCTATTGCTAACTGGTAGAATGATGGCCCGTAACCACTTTTATAAAGGGTTTAGTAGCCTCTGAGCCGCTATCATTTTACCCAAGCTCATCCCCTACCACAGGTATTGAAATACGCTATATCTTACGCCCCTTAGTACGCCTTTGTAGTACGGTTGAAACCAATGGGTAGCGTGTGGTTTCAACGGGCA
>JBHJJC010000058.1:0-15056 GCA_050042945.1 Croceivirga sp. | reverse complement strand
TTCAAAATGTTTTGAGAGGCCAACATCAATAATTGCGCTTCCAAAATCGCTTCTGGGCCCAATGGCAAATGCACTGCCATTTGGTCTCCATCGAAATCTGCATTAAACGCTGTACAGGCCAATGGATGCAAACGAATCGCCATACCTTCAATCAGTTTAGGCTGGAACGCTTGAATACCTAATCTGTGCAAGGTGGGAGCCCTGTTCAATAAGACAGGATGCCCTTTAATCACATTATCCAAGATATCCCAGACTACCGGTTCCTTTTTATCAATAATCTTTTTGGCCGATTTTACCGTTTTTACAATTCCCCTTTCAATTAATTTTCGGATGACAAAAGGTTTATACAATTCAGCAGCCATATCTTTTGGTAGACCACATTCATAAAGGTTCATTTCAGGACCAACAACAATAACTGAACGTGCTGAATAATCCACACGTTTTCCCAATAGGTTTTGACGGAAACGACCCTGCTTCCCTTTTAAAGAGTCAGAAAGGGATTTTAACGGACGGTTGGATTCCGTTTTGACCGCAGATGCTTTTCTGGTATTGTCAAATAGGGAATCTACTGATTCCTGAAGCATACGCTTCTCATTACGCAGAATTACTTCAGGGGCTTTGATTTCCATCAATCGCTTCAAACGGTTGTTTCGAATAATAACCCTACGATACAAATCGTTTAAGTCGGAAGTGGCAAAACGACCGCCATCCAAAGGAACCAATGGACGTAATTCTGGTGGAATTACAGGGATTACCTTCATAATCATCCACTCCGGACGATTTTCACGGTTGTCTTGTGATTCACGAAGTGCCTCTACTACTTGTAATCTTTTTAACGCTTCGGTCTTACGCTGTTTCGAGGTCTCTGTATTCGCCTTATGCCTAAGTTCATAAGAAAGTTGTTCCAAATCAATTCGTGACAACAGATCAATAAGACATTCCGCTCCCATTTTGGCAATAAACTTATTGGGATCAGAATCTTCCAAATATTGGTTCTCGGCGGGAATAGATTCCAAAATATTGAGATACTCCTCCTCAGTCAGGAAATCCATCTTGTTAATTTCCTCTCCTTCCGGACCCTTGGCAATACCTGGTTGAATAACCACATACCGCTCATAGTAAATAATCATATCCAATTTCTTGGATGGAAGCCCTAGTAGATATCCTATTTTATTCGGTAAGGAACGGAAGTACCAGATATGTGCCACAGGAACCACCAAGTTGATGTGACCCACACGGTCTCTACGCACCTTTTTTTCCGTTACTTCCACACCACAACGGTCGCAGACAATACCGCGGTAACGGATACGCTTATATTTTCCACAGGCACATTCATAATCCTTTACAGGACCAAAAATACGCTCACAGAACAACCCATCCCTCTCAGGCTTATGGGTACGATAATTAATGGTTTCAGGCTTTAAAACCTCACCTCGGGACTCTGCCAAAATTGCTTCTGGAGAAGACAATCCTATAGAGATTTTATTGAACCTTTTTGGAGTATTATTATCTTTTAATCTAGCCATGATATTACGAAGCTATTATATTAAATGTTCTCTTTAAATTTCTTATTCTTCCAATCTAATGTCAAGACCCAATCCTTTGAGTTCGTGCATCAATACATTGAAAGATTCTGGCAATCCAGGCTCTGGCATAGTCTCACCCTTGACGATAGATTCATAGGTTTTGGCCCTACCGACAACATCATCGGACTTAACGGTCAAGATTTCCCGCAGTGTCGATGAGGCCCCATAGGCTTCCAAGGCCCATACTTCCATCTCCCCGAATCGTTGACCACCAAATTGTGCTTTACCACCCAACGGTTGTTGTGTAATCAAGGAGTATGGACCGATAGAACGCGCGTGCATTTTATCATCGACCATGTGCCCTAGTTTCAACATGTAAATCACACCCACTGTTGCTGCTTGGTCAAAACGCTCACCGGTTCCACCGTCATATAAATGCGTATGACCGAAACGTGGCACACCGGCTTCATCGGTAAATCCATTAATTTCATCAAGGGACGCACCGTCAAAGATTGGAGTAGCATATTTCTTACCCAATTTTTGGCCTGCCCATCCTAATACGGTCTCATAAATTTGACCAATATTCATTCTTGAAGGCACACCCAATGGGTTCAAAACAATATCAACAGGTGTTCCATCTTCCAAGAAAGGCATATCTTCTTGACGAACGATACGGGCAACAATACCTTTGTTACCGTGACGGCCTGCCATCTTATCCCCCACTTTAAGTTTACGCTTTTTAGCAATGTAAACTTTAGCCAACTTCATAATACCTGCCGGTAATTCATCACCTACCGAGATGGTAAACTTATCTCTTCTTAAACTTCCTTGAAGGTCATTCAATTTAATTTTGTAATTGTGCAACAAATCGTTCACCAACGTATTGGTTTTATCATCTGTTGTCCAAGTACCGCTAATCAAGTGCGCAAAATCATCAACTGAATTCAGCATTTTAATAGTGTACTTTTTACCTTTAGGAAGTACTTCTTCACCCAAATCATTCTGAACGCCCTGTGAAGTTTTTCCGTTGACCAAGGCGAAAAGCTTTTCAACCAATACGTCTTTAAGCTGTTGGAACTTCACCTCATAATCCAACTCCAGTTTCGAAATGGCCTCTTTATCTTCAGAGCGCTTGCGCTTGTCTTTGATTGAACGTGAGAACAACTTCTTATCGATAACAACCCCTCTTAATGAAGGTGACGCTTTTAAAGAAGCGTCTTTTACATCACCAGCTTTATCACCGAATATAGCTCGAAGTAATTTCTCTTCAGGTGTTGGGTCCGACTCTCCTTTAGGCGTAATCTTACCAATTAAAATATCACCAGGTTTCACCTCTGCTCCCACACGAATCATTCCGTTCTCATCCAAATCCTTGGTGGCCTCTTCAGAAACATTAGGGATATCATTTGTCAACTCTTCTGCACCTAATTTGGTGTCACGCACCTCAAGGGAATACTCGTCTATGTGAATGGAAGTGAAAATATCTTCACGTACGACTTTTTCAGAAATCACAATGGCATCCTCAAAGTTATACCCTTTCCAAGGCATAAAGGCCACTTTCATATTTCTGCCTAAAGCCAGCTCTCCTTTTTGCGTAGCATAGCCCTCACATAAAACCTGTCCTTTTTGTACCTTGTCACCTTTTCTTACAATGGGCTTGAGATTAATCGAAGTACCTTGGTTGGTCTTGCGGAACTTGATGAGGTCATAAGTCTTGGAATCTTCTTCAAAACTGACCATCTTTTCTTCTTCAGACCTTGAATATTTAATGACAATCTTTTTGGCGTCTACGTAATCAACGACACCATTTTCTTCGGCATTTACCAATACACGGGAATCTTTGGCCACCTGTCTTTCAAGACCTGTACCAACTATAGGCGATTCAGGACGCAACAAAGGCACAGCCTGACGCATCATGTTAGACCCCATCAAAGCACGGTTTGCATCATCATGCTCCAAGAAAGGAATTAATGAAGCTGAAATGGAAGCGATTTGATTTGGCGCAACGTCAGTATAATTTACTTCTGATGGGTCGACCACAGGGAAATCACCTTCTTCACGAGCAATCACCTTATCATTGATGATGCTTCCATCTTCCTTCAAAGGAATATTGGCTTGAGCGATTTTCATCCCTTCTTCTTCCTCAGCACTCAGGTACCCGAAATTCTTCGTATCTACTTTTCCATCCTTCACTTTACGGTAAGGCGTTTCCAAGAAACCCATCTGATTTACCTTGGCAAAAACGGAAAGTGAAGAAATCAAACCAATGTTTGGACCTTCAGGCGTCTCAATAGGGCACAATCGCCCATAATGGGTGTAGTGCACGTCTCGAACTTCGAATCCAGCCCTTTCTCTTGATAAACCACCTGGGCCTAATGCAGAAAGTCTTCTTTTATGGGTAATCTCAGCCAACGGATTCGTCTGGTCCATAAATTGGGAAAGCTGATTCGTACCGAAGAATGAATTGATTACTGACGAAAGTGTCTTAGCATTAATCAAATCAATTGGGGTAAAGACCTCATTATCACGAACGTTCATTCGCTCACGAATGGTACGCGCCATACGTGCCAAACCAACGCCAAACTGTGATGACAACTGCTCACCTACCGTTCTTACCCGTCGATTGGACAAGTGGTCAATATCATCAATTTCTGCTTTTGAGTTGATTAGCTCAATTAAATATTTAATGATGGTAATGATATCTTCCTTGGTCAAAACTTGTTTGTCCATTCCAATATCAAGACCCAATTTCTTATTCATTCGATAACGCCCAACTTCACCTAGGTTATATCGCTGATCGGAGAAGAACAATTTATCTATGATTCCCCTTGCCGTTTCTTCATCTGGTGGTTCAGCGTTACGTAGTTGCCTGTAAATATGTTCTACCGCTTCTTTTTCTGAGTTGGTAGGATCTTTTTGAAGTGTATTATGAATGATTGCGTAATCAGATAGATTTGCATTCTCTTTATGCAAAAGAATGGTCTTCACATCTGCATCTATAATTTCATCTATATGCTCTTTTTCGAGAACTGTATCACGATCAAGGATAATTTCATTCCGTTCTATGGAGACCACCTCACCTGTATCTTCATCAACGAAATCTTCGTGCCAAGTGTTCAAGACCCTTGCGGCCAACTTGCGGCCCAAAACTTTTTTCAAGCCCGCTTTTGAAACTTTTACCTCCTCTGAAAGGTCAAAAATTTCGAGAATATCTTTATCACGCTCAAATCCTATAGCCCTGAAGAGGGTAGTAACAGGTAGTTTTTTCTTTCTATCAATGTACGCATACATCACGCTATTGATATCTGTGGCGAACTCAATCCATGACCCCTTGAATGGAATTACCCTAGCTGAATAAAGCTTTGTTCCATTGGCATGGAAAGACTGTCCAAAAAATACTCCTGGTGATCGATGCAATTGAGAAACTACGACGCGCTCAGCTCCATTGATAACAAATGTTCCACTGGGTGTCATATACGGAATAGTACCCAAATAAACGTCTTGGACTATGGTCTCAAAATCTTCGTGCTCCGGATCGGTACAATATAGCTTCAGCCTTGCTTTTAAAGGAACACTATAGGTTAAACCACGTTCTATACATTCTTGAATAGTGTATCTGGGTGGATCAATGAAATAATCCAAAAATTCCAAAACGAACTGATTGCGGGTATCGGTAATCGGAAAATTTTCCATGAAGGTATTGTACAGCCCTTCATTACCACGTTCATCAGATTTGGTTTCAAGTTGGAAAAAATCTTGAAATGATTTTATTTGGATGTCCAAGAAATCCGGGTATTCCGGCATGTTCTTAGCGGTTGCAAAGTTTACTCTTTCTTCAGTGTTGTTAGTGAACATCAATGGACAATTTTAATAGTGAATTCTCGGTCTGGGTGCGTATATCTTCATACGCTTCTATTAAACAGGCTAAGGTCTTACCCACCTTTAGTGAGAAGACCTTAACCAAAAATGATATAGTTTTCGCTACTATTTAAGCTCAACTTCTGCTCCTGCTTCTTCCAAAGAATTTTTAATTCCTTCAGCTTCGTCTTTAGAAACACCTTCTTTAACTGCTTTGGGTGCGCTATCAACGATTTCTTTAGCATCTTTCAATCCAAGACCGGTTAATTCTTTAACCAATTTAACCACAGCCAATTTAGATCCACCTGGGGCCTTAAGAATAACATCGAACTCAGATTTTTCTTCAGCAGCATCTTCACCACCACCAGCAGCTCCGCCACCAGCAGCAACAGCTACTGCAGCAGCAGCAGGCTCAATGCCGTATTCTTCTTTCAATATATCAGCCAACTCATTTACCTCTTTTACGGTAAGGTTAACCAATTGCTCTGCAAAATCTTTCAAATCTGCCATTTTCTATCGTTTTAATAAATTTTTAAAAATATGTTTGTTTTAGTGCGTACGTATTATCTTTCGGACAATGTTTTAAGGATACCTGCTAATTTACCGCCACCGGATTTCAATCCAGAAATAACGTTCTTCGCAGGAGACTGTAACAATCCAATGATATCGCCAATAACTTCTTCTTTTGACTTGATGTTCACCAAAGCCTCAAGATTCTCATCACCAATATAGACTGCCTCCTCAATAAAGGCCCCTTTCAATAGAGGCTTATCCGCCTTTTTTCTAAAGTTCTTAATTAATTTCGCCGGGGCGTTACCAGTCTCAGAAAGCATCAAAGAAGTGTTCCCCTTTAATACACTCGGTAGTTCGCCGAACTCTTTGTCAGAAGCTTCCATCGCCTTTGCCAACAAAGTATTCTTAACAACCGCAAGCTTAATGTTTGCCTTGAAACAAGCTCTTCTCAAATCAGAAGTTGCTGTGGCATTCAATCCAGAAATATCTGCCAAATATATGTTGGCGTTGTCGGCCAACTGAGCAGTCAAATCTTCAATAACGATTCCTTTTTCTTCTCTTGTCATCTTTAGTAACTATTTGAACAACTCTTTTTTAAACGGCTTTAGGGTCTAATTGAACACTAGGGCTCATCGTACTGCTCAGGTAAATACTTTTCATATATACTCCTTTTGCAGCGGCGGGTTTAAGCTTATTTAACGTATCTATAAGCTCTTTAGCATTACCCGCAATCTTGTCAGGAGAAAATGAAACTTTTCCTATAGCAGCATGAACGATTCCCGTTTTATCAACCTTGAAATCAATCTTACCTCCCTTTACATCTGCAACCGCTTTAGCCACATCCATGGTTACGGTTCCGGTTTTTGGATTGGGCATTAAACCTCTTGGACCAAGAATACGGCCGAGAGGACCTAACTTACCCATTACACTGGGCATTGTGACAATGACGTCAACGTCTGTCCATCCTCCCTTTATTTTGTCCAAATATTCATCCAACCCTACAAAATCAGCCCCAGCCTCTTTAGCCTCGGCCTCTTTGTCTGGGGTCACCAATGCTAAAACCTTCACGTCTTTACCTGTTCCGTGAGGTAAGGTAACGACACCACGCACCATTTGATTTGCCTTTCTGGGATCGACTCCCAATCTTACCGCCAAATCAACCGATGCATCGAATTTTACATTGGTTATTTCTTTTACCAAAGAAGAGGCCTCTTCCAAAGAATACATTTTATTCTTATCGATTTTGGCCAATGCTTCTTTTTGCTTTTTCGTCAATTTTGCCATTATAAATTGCTTTTCCGATTAAAAAGGTTTCGCACCAGACACCTTAAGTCCCATGGAACGCGCAGTACCGGCAATCATCATCATCGCTGATTCTACCGTAAATGCATTTAAGTCAACCATTTTGTCTTCAGCAATCGTTTTTACTTGATCCCAAGTAACCGATCCTGATTTCACACGGTTAGGTTCGCCAGATCCCTTTTTAATCTTAGCAGCTTCCATCAATTGAACGGCCGCAGGTGGTGTTTTTACAACAAATTCAAAAGATTTGTCTTTGTAAACGGTGATAACAACGGGTAAAACCTTACCCTGTTTGTCCTGAGTACGTGCATTAAACTGCTTACAGAACTCCATGATGTTAACACCAGCAGCACCTAAGGCGGGTCCAACCGGTGGCGATGGATTCGCAGCACCTCCCCTAACTTGTAGTTTTACAACCTTATCTACTTCTTTTGCCATTTTTACTAATTAAATTTTAATTGTGTTTATTGGAAGCAACACAACTTCTATATGTAACAGCTCTTTATTTAAATTGAAGATATTAGAAACAAGATTCAAGATTTTATTATTTTTCTACAAATAATCACCTTAGATATAATATCTCACATCTTTATTTTCACTTAAACTTTCTCCACTTGCATATAACTCAGTTCCAATGGTGTTTTTCTTCCAAAAATTTTCACCATAACTTCGAGCTTACGCTTTTCTTCATTTATTTTTTCTACGGTACCATTAAATCCATTAAATGGGCCATCAATGACCTTGACTGTTTCCCCTAAAATGAATGGTATGGCAACGTTATCAGTGTTAACGGCCAATTCATCAACTTTACCAAGCATACGATTGACTTCAGACTTGCGTAAGGGAACCGGATCTCCACCCTTGGTCTCACCTAAGAAACCAATGACATTTGTTATCGATTTAATGATGTGAATCATTTCACCGCCCAAATTGGCTTTAATCATGATATACCCAGGAAAATAAGTACGCTCTTTGTTAATTTTCTTTCCATTTCGAATTTGAACTACCTTTTCAGTAGGCACCAAAACATCTTCTAAATAATCTCCAAAGCCAGCACGCTCAACTTCACTCTCAATGTAGCCCTTGATTTTATTCTCTTGGCCACTTACCGCTCGTACCACATACCATTTTTTTTCCAGAACCTCGGCCATCGTCTATCCTATTAACTTTTCAAAGTATAACGCTATCAACTTACTGAACACAGTATCTACACCCCATGTAGCCAGAGCAAAAAGAATTGAAAAAACCGCCACAACTACCATTAAATTAGAAGCTTTCTCTCGGTTTAACCAAGTCACATTGTTTTTCAACTCTTCCCAAGATTCTTTAATGTAAGTCAACATCTTAAATTCTTTTTTGCAATACAGGAGATTTCCCTTTGGCTTACAGCTCAAACTAAATCTCTTGCTTCTCTGGCTTTTATTATTTATTCAGCACGGGAGGAGAGACTCGAACTCCCGACACCTGGTTTTGGAGACCAGTGCTCTACCAACTGAGCTACACCCGTTTATATTTACACTGAAAGGTATCCGCCTGAAAAGCGAACACCCTCAATGTAAAGTGATTATTTCAAAAAATTAATCTAGAATTTCGGTAACCTGTCCAGCCCCTACCGTTCTACCACCTTCACGAATAGCAAAACGAAGACCTACATTTAATGCAATTGGCTGAATCAAGTCAACTGTTATGGTCAAGTTATCTCCCGGCATTACCATCTCTACCCCATCAGGAAGATTAATGTTTCCGGTTACGTCAGTAGTCCTTACATAGAACTGCGGACGGTAGTTATTATGGAATGGTGTGTGACGACCACCTTCTTCTTTTTTCAAGATATACACCTCAGCCTTAAATTTGGCATGCGGAGTTACTGAACCTGGCTTGCAGATAACCATACCCCTTTTGATATCTGATTTCTCGATACCTCTCAAAAGAATACCTACGTTATCGCCTGCTTCTCCCCTGTCCAAAATCTTACGGAACATCTCTACACCAGTAATAGTTGAAGAAAGTTTTTCGGCACCCATACCGATGATATCAACTGCATCACCTGTATTGGCCACACCCGTTTCGATACGACCTGTTGCCACGGTACCCCGACCTGTAATCGTAAATACATCTTCAATTGGCATCAAGAAGTCTTTATCAATGTCACGGGCAGGAAGCTCAATCCACTCATCTACCGATTTCATTAATTCCATTACAGTATCAACCCATTTTTGCTCACCGTTCAAGGCACCAAGGGCAGAACCTGAAATTACAGGACCATTGTCACCATCATACTCATAAAAAGAAAGCAATTCACGCACTTCCATTTCTACTAGCTCAAGAAGCTCTTCATCATCGACCATGTCAACTTTATTCAAGAAAACAACAATTCTTGGAATACCAACCTGACGACCTAAGAGGATGTGCTCTCGCGTTTGGGGCATGGGACCATCAGTAGCGGCAACCACTAATATAGCACCATCCATCAGAGCGGCACCAGTTACCATGTTCTTTACGTAATCCGCGTGACCAGGGCAATCAACGTGGGCATAGTGACGGTTTTCCGTTTGATACTCTACGTGAGATGTATTAATGGTAATACCCCTTTCTTTCTCTTCAGGAGCGTTATCGATAGAGTCAAAGCTTCTCAGCTCAGACAAACCAGCATTTGCCAATACCGTAGTAATAGCAGCAGTCAATGTTGTTTTACCATGATCCACGTGTCCAATAGTACCTATGTTAAGGTGTGGTTTGGAACGATCAAAAGTTTCCTTTGCCATTTTTAATAATTTTAATCTTAGTTTATATTAGTGTCTTTACTTCTATCGAGCCAACGACGGGAATTGAACCCGTGACCTCTTCCTTACCAAGGAAACGCTCTACCCCTGAGCTACGTCGGCGTAAAGTGTTCAATCTACATCCTTATTTACAAAGGAAGAGATTTCACCTTCCAATACAGGAAAGCTTCGTCACTCTTTGAGCGGGAGACCGGGTTCGAACCGGCGACATTCAGCTTGGAAGGCTGACGCTCTACCAACTGAGCTACTCCCGCAAATTAACTTCTATCAATATTTCAAAAAAACACATTCCTAAGGAACGGTTTTGGATTACCCTTGTGGGGAGAGCAGGATTCGAACCTGCGAAGGTAAAAACCAACAGATTTACAGTCTGTCCTCGTTGGCCGCTTGAGTATCTCCCCTCCTTTGATTATCAATAAATTACGAGCCGATAGAGGGACTCGAACCCACGACCTGCTGATTACAAATCAGCTGCTCTAGCCAGCTGAGCTATATCGGCTTTTTTGGTTCAATTAAACACAAAAAAAGCCCGCTATTTCTAACGGACTGCAAAGGTAGCGTTTTATTTGTTTATTCAAAACAAACTGAAAAAAATTTTTGATTAGGCATGAGCCCGCATTTTTTCTTTGGTTTTTACCAATTGCCGCTCAATTGAATTGCAGGCATTGTCAACTGCTTCTTCAAATGATTTGCATTGTTTTTTTACTATAAATTGATTTCTGGGAACCTTCACTTTTATTTCAACTATTTTGTTCTCTTTTGAACTCGTGTTTTCAACCTTTAAATAGACATCTGAACTAATGACTTTGTCATAGAACAATTCTAGCTTATCCATTCTCGATTGGATGAATTCAATCAATTTTTTGTCGGCTACAAAATTTATAGATTGTACATTAACCTTCATGAAAATTTTCTTTTAGGTCCGCGCTGTGCAGATAGGTTAAACATTAAAGAAAAAGAGTATTATTCCTTACTTCTCGGATGGGCTGCTGAGTGTACTTCCTTTAATTTGGCAATGCTACTGTGAGTGTACACCTGTGTTGATGCTAAGCTAGAATGCCCTAATAGCTCTTTTAACGTATTTAGTTCGGCGCCTTGGTTCAAAAGGTGGGTCGCAAACGTATGCCTTAACATATGTGGACTTTTTTTGACTTTGGACGAAACCTTACTAAGATACTTATTTATAACCCTGTAAACAAAAGTTTCGTATAATTTGTGCCCATTATTTGTAAGTAAAAAATAGGTTTGGTCAACCTCATGTTCTTGCATATTTCGCTTCTCCAGATAAGCAGTTATGGAGTCAACCAATGTAGAAATAAGAGGTACTATTCGCTCTTTATTTCGTTTTCCAACAACTTTCAATAATTTACGGTCAATATCAATATCTGCCCTCTTAAGATTGATGAGTTCAGCGCGTCGTATACCTGTAGTATACAGTAACTCAATGATCAGCCTATCACGCAAACCACCAAAATCTGGTTCGTACTCTATGGCACGAAGTACTTTTGACATTTCAATTTCTGAGAAAGGGACCTGAATTGTTTTCTCCGATTTGAGGGCTCTGTGTTTGGCTAGGGGGGTGTTGTTCACTTGACCGGTTCGCTGCAAAAATTTATAGAATGATTTTAAAGAAGATATTTTTCGGTTTATTGAACGATTAGAAATACCTCGTTCAACCAAACCAATAATCCAACTTCTAATTATAGTGTAATTGGCCTCCCGTGCTTCCGTCAAGTTATGGCTTTCACCGCAATAGTCCATGAACTCAGCGATATCTCTGGCATATGCTTTTACCGTATGCGGCGAATAGTTCTTTTCTAATGCTATATAAGAAATAAAAGCATCTAAGCTCATTTTCTAAAGATAGTAAACAGGGTGAAAACAAAAATCCCGCTGTGTAGCGGGATTTTTGTTTTATATTCAACTTAGAGGCTAAAGCTCTTCCTTATCACGCAGGCCCTGTATGTATTGGGCCTTTTGGATTTCGGCTCTCCTTCTTACAGAGGGCTTAGTATATTGTTGCCTTGTTCTTAATTGACGCATCTTACCCGTTTTATCAAACTTACGTTTGAAACGCTTTAGTGCTCTATCGATGTTTTCTCCTTCCTTTACTGGTATTATTAACATTGGCTACAACCTCCTTTCTTTAAATTTTTATTCTTTTATTGGGCTGCAAATATACAAATGTATTTATAACCCAAACAGTTATTTTAAAATTTCTCGTTTATCGGCTGCCGTCATCTTTTCAGAGACAGGACGATACTCTTTTTTATCGATGATAATTTTAGAAATTATTTCCTTGAGAATTTCTGAGGTTCCACCTCCTATCGGACCTAATCTACTATCCCTTAACATCCTAGCCATAGGGTAATCTTCTATATATCCATATCCGCCCAAAAACTGTAGACAATGATACATGACGTCATCTGCGACTTTCGTAGATTTTAACTTTGAAATTGTAGCTTCCTTGACTACATATTCTCCCTTTTCCATTCTATGGACTACAGAATAATTATACTGTTTGCACATATCCATATCAGCGTAAAGATCCACGAATCGATGACGCAACGCTTGGTATTGATTAATTGGTTTACCAAATGTTTCGCGCTCTGACATATATTGTAAAGCGTAATCCAACGCAAACTCTGCACGAGCGTGCGCATTGATACCCATTACCAAACGTTCTAGGGCAAAAGCCTCCATAATAAATGCAAAACCCTTACCCTCTTCACCCATCAAATTACTGGCAGGAACAATAACATTATCAAAAGCCAATTCAGCTGTGTCGGAAGCCCGCCAGCCTAACTTGTTCAGTTTATTTGCCGTTACTCCTTCACTTTTACGGTCAACAATAAATATACTTATCCCTTTATTCCCTCTAGAGGGGTCAGTTTTTACTGCTAAAATGATATAATCTCCATAAACTCCATTGGTTATGAAAGTCTTGGAACCATTAATAATATAGTTATCGCCCTTTTTTATGGCCGAGGTTCTCATGCCGGCGACATCGCTGCCACCAAAGGGTTCTGTTACGCCTAAACAACCTATTTTATCTCCATAAACGCTAGGTACCAAATATCTTCTTTTTTGGTCGTCATTGGCATTTTTATTCAAATGGGTCATGGCAAGGTACACATGGGCCCACATCGCCGCTGCAAATCCTCCTGAATTTATTTTTTGGAGCTCTTCAAGAAATATCGTGGTATAAAATAAGTCAAGCCCCAACCCATCATATTCTTCGGGGGTAGCAAGACCAAAGTAACCCATTTCACCAAACTTTTTCCAGATGAAACGTTCTATCGCTCCGGTCTCTTCCCACTTATCAATGTGTGGGACCACTTCCTTCTGAAGAAATTCCCGAAGACTTTCCCTAAATAATTGGTGTTCTTCGGTAAAATACATGCTATTCATTCCGTCTCTTTAATATAACAAATATAAGGCTATTCTATCTATTTTGTTTATCGGAAAACCTACAACGTTAAACAAATCTTCTTTTGATTCAAACGGACCGTTTTCCTCCCTATACCTAACGATATTTTCTGCCATTTTGTACTTAAAATACACCAAAGTGGTCAATTCATCAATATTTGCTGTATTGATATTTATTTTTTTGATGTTTGGAGGATAGAGCACTTGATATTGCTTTAGAACTCTTTTAATAACCTCAGGTTCCAATCCATATACATCATACAACTGTTCATCGACTAAAAAACCACCTAGCCGATTCCTAAATTTCACTATTCGCGCTGACAGCTTTTCTCCAATTCCACGAATCTGTTGTAGTTCAAGTGCTGATGCTTTGTTCAAATCTTTTAGCACAATGAGCTTCTCTTTAGCGCGACCCTCCAATCTTTTCTTTTTTTTGTTTACCCAATCCGGAAACTTAAAAAAAGGAGATATAGTTTTTAACAATGAATCGGAGACCTTGGTAATTGTTTGAAATTCTTCGATTGAATTAATCCATTTATCTTGAGCCCTAAACCGCTTTATCCTATCAATTTCATCAATAGACATCCCTAAAGAATAGCCCTTGAAATCAGAAATGAAGTTCGGATTGAACATTTTTATTGCACTTTTATTTTCTTTTTTGGAAAAGATTACCAGACTATCATAGGCGCTTTGATTTTCGATATCCAGTTCAAATCTATTTTTATCAGTTTTAAAGGGATAGTATTTTAATCCCAAATAGAAAAGCTGTAATACAATAATAAGGAGCAATAAATATAAAATCCCACTTCGTTCCTGTTTATTGAAACTGAAATGGGATTTTACGTTCTTCAAAAAATCAGTGGTTAACTGTACGCCTTTCTAATAGCACTCAAATAGCGTTGAAGCTGTTTTTTTACCTCCGGAAAAAGGAAATACAACCCAATCATATTGGGGAAGACCATGGCAAAAATCATTGCATCCGAAAAGGCCCAAATGGAATCCATACTGGCTGCAGCACCGATTACGACGAATGTCAAAAACAACAATTTATAGGCCAAATCAGTTTTCTTTCCTCGTCCAAAAAGATATTTCCAAGACTGCAACCCATAATACGACCATGATATCATGGTTGACACTGCAAACAATACCACAGCAATGGTCAAAAATATCTTGGAATAAGGAATGTATTCAGCAAATGCTTTGGATGTAATACCGGCGCCCTCAAATGGTTGTCCATCAATGAAGACAACACCTGATCCGTCCCCTCCGTACTCGAAGAATCCACCGAAATTGAAAATGACGATAACCAGTGCCGTCATGGTACATATCACAACGGGGTCAATGAAAGGTTCCTACAATGCAACTAAGCCTTCAGAGGCAGAATATTTTGTTTTTACGGCAGAGTGCGCAATAGATGCTGCACCTGCGCCCGCCTCATTGGAAACTGCCGCAATTCTAAAGCCTACAAGAAGAACCCCAATGATACCACCAACTCCGATGGCAGTCGGGTTGAAAGCTTCTTTAACGATTAAGGCATTGGCATCGTCAATCAGAGAGAAATTACTGAATATGATAATAAGGCATCACAAAATATAAATGAGCGCCATAATAGGCACTACCTTTTCGGTAACCGATGCAATTCGCT
>JBHJJC010000057.1:0-26482 GCA_050042945.1 Croceivirga sp. | reverse complement strand
CTTCTAAAACTAAACTAGGTTTAGGTTTTTGACAACTTACAATTGATAAAATGACCACCCCAATTAAAAACGATTTGATTTTCATGATTACGTATTAACATTGATTTTCTCAAGTTAAAATTAACTGGCACCAGAGGACAGGTCACTATTATTTTGGTGATAAGAATTATAAAAGTGTAACCGAATGGTTAACGTTGTCTGAATTTTAAGGGAGTCGTATTCGTATTTTTTTTGAAAAATGCAATCATGTTCCCTGGTTCATCAAAACCTGTTTTATGACTTATTTCTTTAATAGACAATGGAGTGGTCACTAAATATCTTTTAATCTCAATGGTTACATATGCATCAATAAAGACTTTGGCTGTTTTACCAGTTAGCTTTTTTACGATATCATTTAGAAATTTGTAACTAATATTGAGTAAGTGGGCATAGTTTCTGGAATTTCTGGTAGTTACATACTCTATCTCAAGTAATTCTTTGAACCTGCTGAATACATCCAACCAATATTGATTTATTTCGACCTTAGTTCTTCGATCTTTAGTGCGTTCTGCTTTGAGTAAAAGCACGTTCAGTAGTGAACCAAGAATTTCTGATTTTCCAAAACTATGTGACGATTGGTATTCTTCATACAAGTTTTTGATGATATCTAAAAAATGATGGGCGCCCTGCTCTTTTTGATGAATTAAAGGGGATTCAATATGGTAGTTAAATACTCTATTGAGTCTGAGCTTATCTGAAAGAAAATAATGTTTGTTTAAAAAATCAGTATTGAAAAGAAGACCATAGCCTTTTGCATTTGTTATGGTATTTGAAAAACGTTGAATTTGGTTTTTAGATATGAAGAGAGAACTACCCTCTGACAGCTCATAAAAATGGAAATCAAGAAAATGCGTGTATGAATTTTTGGTAACGACCAATATCAAATAGAAATCTATTCTATGAATTTCAAACGGGTTATGATCGGTCGAAGTTTTTAACTTCTTACCGAGTGTTTGAAAATCCATAACCTCAATATAGAGTTCTTGGGTTTTCTTAAAGGCTACATGAGGTATTTCCCCTAACATTTAAGAGTACAATAAAAATCTTTTATCGACCTTTCCACTAAAGCGATTTTCTATAGGTTCGCCTACGTTTATGGGTCACGGGATTAAAGTGTTTCCACATTTGTCGTATGGCGGTGTTTTCTTCAAGCTCCGGTGTACGAATACAGTTTTCTACCCCACGCTTCTTAAAAGTATGGTAGAATTCATTGAAAATAACGGCCGTAACCCCTTTGTTCTGATATTCTGGGTGAATTCCTATCAAATAAAAAATAACATCCTTACTTTTCTTTTTGGCCCTTAGAAGATGAAAGGCTCCGAAAGGAAAGAGTTTTCCGTTCGCCTTTTGGAGTGCCTTCGAGAACGATGGCATTACAATAGCAAAAGCGATAATGTTATCCTCTTTGTCAACAACAAATTTGATGAATTCAGGATTAATGAACTTGATATATTTTTCCTTGAAATACGCTTTTTGGACGTCTGTAATCTTTACATAAGAGGAAAGCTTTGCATTACTCTCGTTAAAGAGAACGAAAATTTTATCGGCCCAGGGCATAATTTCACTACTCTTGGTAAAATTCATAGGCCTTACCCCGTAACGGCGTTGAATGAGTTGATTTGCTTTCGTAAACAACTTAGGGTCTGCCGCCGCAAATTTGAATTTGTTTTCCAAATATTCTTTTTCCTTTACAAAACCATGGGCCTCAAAGTGTTTCTGATAATATGGATGGTTATACCACGTAATCATTGTACCAATATGATCAAACCCCTCAACAAGTACACCGACTTTATCAAGATTTGAAAAACCTACAGGACCTTCCATGTATTCAAGTCCGTTCTCCTTACCGATCTTGTCAACTTTGTCGAGTAACAATTTGGAAATCGCCAAGTCATCAATAAAATCGAACCATCCAAAGCGCATCTTCTTTACCTGCTGATCTTTAATTTCAATATGATTGATGATGGCCGCAACACGTCCGACAATTTTCCCATTCTTAAAGGCTAAAAAAAATTGTGCATCGGCAGAGGTAAAAGCTGGATTCTTATCCTTGTTAAAAGTCTCCAGTTCATCATTGATGATAGGAGGAATCCAATACGGGTTGCCCTTGTATAATGAAAAAGGAAATTTTACAAATGCCTTTAGCGCTTTGGGAGTTTTGGCCTCTTTAATTTCAATCATTGATAGACATTTGACTTAAGTCCGGTTCGGAACAATCTAAAGTCATAGATGTAGTCGAGACAAAGATTATTCTCTTCTGCGCCCGAATAGACCTCGCTTTACAAATACAATAATACTAAGAATAAAAAAGTGTTGAAAATGGGTGGAAAGGTTTAGAAGTCGAAGTCGCGGTTGCGTTTCTTCTTCCTTTTCTGTTTTTTAGCCTTCTTGGGCTTGTCTTTCTTTTTCATACTGCCGCGCTTGATTTTTCCTTGCGGTGCTTGATCTTCAATAGGAATCAATTGATCTTTATGGAAATCAAGTCGGTACGATAGTCCGGTTCTTCCAAAAACCCTGAACGGCGTGTTTTTAATACTGGCTCCAGCACTGAAATCTACTTGAAAATTGGGGTTGAATAGATGCGCTATACCCGTGCGAAAAAGTAAATCGGAAAAACGGTCACTTTGAATACCTTGATGTTCTACAAAAATGCTCCATTTCGGATTGCGAAAGGCCCGGGTATATGAAATGGCATAACTCCATTCTGGAAAATCAGTCGTAATTCGGTCGTAAGCTATATTCGTAATAAAGACAGACTTAGGCGTCAAACGACTTTGTGTGGCTAACATTCCACGATATGAAATCATACCGTCTTCAGGATAGAATGGATTATCTCCTAAGGTAAATGTTGCACCACCATATAAGCTTACGGCCGAGGGAATAAGGTTTTTAAGTCTAAACTTATTGTTGGCCCTCCAACTGTAAAGATTGGGTTTATTGGCCTGTGGGTCTTTGTATTTATCGTAAACAAGATATTTTAGTCCAATTCGATTTCTTGAAAAATCAGTTCGGGTTTCTTCCGTACCAAAGTTGTCAAAGGCAATCGTTTCATTGATATACGTGCCCTCATATTTGATTTCCAACTGTTCAAAAAGAAAACCGTATCGCAAGGCCAATTCACCACCCAAAATAGAAGATGAGGTGTTCAAAAGCTTATGGTCTCGCATTTCATATAAAAATCCCGTTTCAGCTTGTACCACGTTTTTGCCCACAGCATAGGCACTTACACCAATACCAGGCCGATTTGAATTGATGACATCGGTATATTGGCCCAATGAAAGTAAAGGAACAATTAGACAGAAAAGAAGATGTTTGTAATAAACCATAGCAGGACTTTAATACTATTTTATGAAACGAATGGTCAAATTAATAGACTAGTTGGGTAACTTTGAATCAATAGCAATACACTATGGTTGTACTACAAACGATTTTATTTCTCATAATAGTATACTATGTGGCCAAAATCCTTTTAAAGTGGTTGGCTCCCAAATTGCTGAATTATGCTATGCAAAAAACAGAAGAACGGTTTGGGCAACAATTCGGGCAATTTTATGAAGGTTCGCCCCAGCAGACAAAAGAGGGTAAGACTTCTGTACATAAATCAAGAAATCCTAAGAGCAATCCCTCAAAAAAAGTGGGAGAATATATAGATTTTGAAGAAAATGAGTAATCTTTGGGCATTCAAAGCCAGCTTATGAAGCTTTCCGCAAAAAGCATAGTTACTCATTTAGCCGTTATCATCTTTTTCATAATTGCCTCATTGGCCTACTTCTATCCTGTAATTCAGGGTAAAGGAATATATCAGTCTGATATTGCCCAGTATAAAGGAATGGCCAAGGAACGCAACGATTATAAAGAAAGTACGGGCATTGAAAGTTACTGGACCAATACTCCTTTTGGGGGTATGCCTACGTACCAATTAGGGGCGAATTACCCGCACGACTATGTTAAGAAACTAGACCGATTGATTCGTTTCTTACCAAGGCCTGCTGACTATTTGTTTCTGTATTTTATTGGATTTTACATTTTAATGCTCTGCATGAAAGTGGACTGGCGATTGGCTATCTTAGGAAGTTTGGCTTTTGGGTTTTCAACGTATTACATTATCATTCTTGGGGTAGGGCATAATGCAAAGGCCCATGCCATAGGGTATCTGCCAATGGTATTGGGGGGAATACTTTTGGTATTTCGAAAGAAATATATTCTAGGCTTTATGCTGACGGCTATTGCAATGGCTTTGGAAGTGAGTGCCAATCACTATCAGATGACCTATTATTTTATGCTATTGGTACTGATATTAGGAGCTGTTTATTTGGTGGAAGCCGTTCGAAAGAAAAAAATAAAGCACTTCATTTTATCCGTAGGAATTCTTTTGGGCGCGGTCATATTAGGTATCGCGACGAATGCTACTGGAATTATGGCAACCAAAGAATACGCCGATTGGAGTACAAGGGGCAAATCAGCGTTGACCATTAACCCTGATGGGTCAGAAAAGGAAATCAAAAATGGACTTGACCGGGAATATATTACCCATTATAGTTATGGTGTCGTTGAATCGTTGAACTTGTTCGTGCCAAGATTGTTTGGTGGGTCGAACAATGAAGATTTGGGAAAGGACTCCAAGACGTATGAGTTTTTGACAGGGCAGGGCCTACCGCCATCAAGGGCTTTGGAATTTACAGAAGGACTTCCATTGTATTGGGGAGATCAACCCGGAACATCAGGGCCGGCTTACATTGGTGCCGTTGTCTTCTTTTTATTCGTTCTCAGTTGGTTTTTGGTTCAAGGGAAAAAGAAATGGTGGTTGCTCGGTGGGGTGCTACTATCTCTTTTACTTTCTTGGGGAAAGAACTTTCCATTATTGACCAATATAATGATCGATTACTTCCCACTGTACAATAAGTTTCGTGCCGTATCCTCAATACAAGTGATTTTAGAACTATGCGTTCCGATTTTGGCTATTTTGGGGCTAAAGCAATTGTTCTACAAGTCTCTAGAACGGACCGAAAAACTTAGAGCGGTAAAACTCAGTGCGATGATCACCGGTGGATTGGTTATCGGACTTTTTTTAGTTAAGGGAACTTTCAATTTTGAAGGTTCCAGTGATGCGACATATCAGCAGTATTTTGGTGAAGAGTTGATGGCTATGATACAACGCGACCGTGAATCAGTTTATATCAATGATGCTTTCCGTTCCTTAATTTATGTACTATTGACGGCTACCACACTTTTCCTGGCCGCTAAGGATATGTTAAAGCGAAACCTTGCTTTTATCGGTATTGGCCTTCTGATTATTTTTGATTTGGTTTGGGTCAACCAGCGTTATGTGAATGAAGGGGACTTTGTACGACAACGTTTGATTGACCGACCGTTTCAGGCGACCGAGGCAGACCAACAAATCCAGTCAGACCGGTCGGTATTCCGCGTTTTTGACCCCTCGGAAGGTTTGGTCGGTTCACGAACCGCATATTTTCACAAAACCCTGAGTGGCTATCATGCCGCAAAGCCAGCAAAGTTGCAAGACCTATTTGAATTTCATCTTTACACTAACAATTTGGACGTGTTGAACATGCTCAATGTGAAATACATTTTTCAAGAAAATGAAGAGGGAAATCGTGTTCCAGCAGTTAATCCCGATGCCAACGGGCCTGCTTGGTTTATAGAGAACCTTATTGCGGTGACCAATGCCGATGCTGAAATCAAGGTTTTGGATAGTCTGAATACCAAGGTGTCAGCAGTTTTTGATCGTGTATTATCTTCAAGCTTGAACGCACAACACTTCGAAAAAGACTCACTCGCGACTATCACTGTAAAAGAACATAGACCAGATGTCATTCGTTATGAAAGCAAAAATACCAACTGGGGTTTTGCTGTATTCTCGGAAATGCACTATCCAGAGGGTTGGGTAGTTACTTTAGATGGAGAAACGGTACCCCATCATCGCGTGAATTATGCATTGCGCGGGATGGAAATTCCCGCTGGTCAACATGAGATAATCTTTCGTTTCGAACCTAAGGTGGTCAAGACAGGAAGTACCATTGCTCTCGCTAGTAATGTTTTATTGGGATTGGTGATTTTGGGTGGATTGTTTTTTATATTCCGCGAACCCAAGATAAAACAGGTGGACTGAGTCGGATTACGAATTTGTAATAAGAAGGATTACACATTACTTTTATCGAAGTATGACACAGATTTTGAATCTAGCTCTTGTTATCATAAAACGTTTTCGCGCAGAAGCGCTTAAAACGGGACGTAATGGAAAAATAGGTAAATTCTTAAACAGGGGCTAATGCAAAAGGTGTTGATTATCACCTATTATTGGCCTCCGGCCGGTGGCCCAGGAGTACAACGCTGGCTCAAGTTCATTAAATATCTTAGGGGGTTTCATATTGATCCTATCGTTTTTATTCCAGAAAATCCACATTATCCGTTTCAAGATGAGTCGTTGTTGAAAGATATTCCCCAAGGAATTAAAGTAATCAAACAACCTATTTTTGAACCCTATGGATTGGCATCTTTATTTTCCTCAAAAAAAACAAAACGCATCAGCTCGGGGATTATACATGATTTTAAAAGGCAATCTCCGTTGGAACGTCTGTTACTATGGATTCGTGGTAATCTCTTTGTTCCCGATGCACGAAAATATTGGGTCAGACCTTCTATTAGAAGAATTCGCCATCTCCTGGACGAAGAGGAAATAAGCACGGTCATTACGACAGGTCCGCCCCATAGTGTTCATTTAATAGGAAAAGGACTTAAAGAAAACCTCAACATTCGATGGATAGCTGATTTTCGAGACCCTTGGACCTCTATAGGATATCATAAAAAACTAAAATTGACAAAAGCTGCGCAAAGAAAGCACAAACGTCTCGAAAGTAGCGTTTTAAATACAGCAGATGCATTGATAGTTACCAGCGAGACAACTAAAAGGGAGTTTCAGGAAATTACAGCCAAACCGATTTCTGTGATTACCAATGGGTATGATCATACTATTGAGGATGCCAAAGTAGATTCGTATTTTTCATTGTCGCATATCGGTTCGTTATTGACTGAGCGAAATCCAAAAAGCCTATGGAAAGCATTGTCAGCGTTGGTCAGGGAAAATTCTAAGTTTGCTTCCTTGTTGAAAATTCGATTGATAGGAGTAGTCGGTGATGGAGTGATGGCGTCTTTGAAAGAGCACGCCCTTACAGATTATGTAGAACTTTTGGGTTATATGCCTCATGATAGTGTATTGCATTATCAGTTACGGTCTCAGGTCTTGTTGTTACTTGAAATCGATTCCCTAGAAACCCGTGGTATTATTCCCGGAAAACTTTTTGAATATTTCAACGCAAAACGACCAATTCTTGCGATTGGCCCTGATGGATGGGAGGCAGGTGAACTGGTTAAGAAACATCAAGCTGGGGAATACGCCTATCAAAAAGATGGTGGGGCAATAAAACAAATACTTCTAAATTTATTTGCGCAGTACGAATCGGGAAACCTGAAATGTGATTCCAAGGGAACTGGACAATACCACAGGAAAGAATTGACACGCCAAATGGCTAAATTGATGGAATGGGAGTCGTCTTAAAACAATCCTTGCGAAATACCGTTATCACCTACATAGGGTTTGCTGTTGGGGCCGTTAATACCCTCTTTCTCTATACGTACATTCTCGCTCCAGAGTATTATGGTCTTGTCACCTTTATTTTGGCGACGGGGGCAATTCTAATGCCTCTTATGGCTTTTGGTACGCACAACACTATGGTGCGTTTTTATAGCTTTCAGAAAGAGGAAGATAAAGATGGATTTCTCAACCTCATGCTAATACTGCCACTATTAGCACTTATCCCTTTAGGTTTGGTTACCTTTTTTTTTCAAGAGACCATTGGTGATTTTTTAGCCAGGGAGAATGCCTTGGTAAAAACGTATGTATGGTATGTTTTCTTGGTCGGACTTGCCATGGCCTATTTCGAGGTATTCTATGCATGGACCAAGGTGCAGTTAAAGTCCGTTTTTGGAAATTTCATGAAAGAGGTTTTTGCAAGGTTGGTAACCCTGATACTATTGGTTTTATTATACCTTAAATTTATCGACACATCTGTTTTTCTGAAGGCTATAGTGGGGTTATATCTTCTGCGGACCATCATCATGAAGCTTTATGCATTTGCTACCCTTAAACCGAGTTTAAAATTTCGCCTTCCGCCAGGAACTAGACCGATTCTTTTGTATAGCCTTTTAATCATTCTTGGAGGATCGGCTGCGGTACTGCTATTGGAAATCGATAAATTTATGATCAATCAGTTGATTGCTATTGAAAATGTGGCGTTCTACGGTGTAGCGGTATATATTGCGACTGTTATTATTGTGCCCTCTAGGGCTATGCATCAGATTACTTATCCGTTAACCGCAAAACTGTTGAGTGAGGGGAACTTTTTTAGTTTAGAGGATTTATACAAGAAAAGTTCTTTGACCCTTTTTATCGCTTCCGGGATTCTTTTTTTATTAATTGTTTTAAACTAGGAAGATTTATACCAGTTACTTCCCAAATCATATCGCAATTGATTCTCCATTGTCTTTTTGATAGGAATGGCCAAAGTGTTTGATTCGTTATTGGGAAACATCAACTCCATACTCTATAATTCAGAATACTATAAAACCATATTGCTATTGGGCGTTTTGTTGGCACTGACCACTATTCTATTGAACCTATGGTTCATTCCACTATTAGGAATAGAAGGTGCAGCATTGGCTAGCTTTATAGCTATTTTTCTCTTCAATGGTATTAAAATGGTGGTTGTCAAGATAAAGTTTGGATTTCTACCCTTTGGAAGGAGTACTTTCAAGGTATTCGCTACATTGGTTTTATTGGGGTTTTTGTTTTGGCAACTAAATTTTACGTTTCATCCGATACTCAATATTATATGTAAATCGGTGATGATGATTGCCATGTACTTGGGTATTCTGTATCGTTTTGATATTTCTAAAGATGTCTCGGGTTTAATATCTGGATTTTTAAGAAAAAGAGAATAGTTTTTATCATTCTGAACAGAGATAAGAATTTAAATAATCAAAGCTTTGGACTAGCCTGTGTTTAGGGCATTCGAAGTACTCAGAGTTTAATTCGTTAACCAAAATCAAGGTTTTCCAGCACAATGAAAAACCCCGTGGTCAACTGGTACGTTTACCACGGGGTTAAACAACTAACCAACCTAAAAACAATCTTTATCTCCTTCTTGCACTTCTCGTTGCTGTGCTTCTTGAGCTTCTATTTGTTCTTCCAGAAGTACTTCTCTTTGTGTTTGTACTTCTTGTTACTGTTCGTTTTGAAGGAGAAGTGCTTCGCTTTACACTGGAACTTCTGCCTCGGTTCTGAGCCACGCTACGATTTGGTCTCGTAGTTGTGGTAGTCCTTCTAGTCACCGTTCTGTTGTTCGGTGTCCGGTTTACTTCCCTTTTGGTAACCGTGGTACTTCGAGGAGATCGTGTTACCGATCTTTGGGCAACAGAACTACCGCTATTCGAACGTTTGATATTGGAAGTCCTTCTTGTTGTCGTACTTCTACGTACCTCACCCTGTCTAGTGTTGTTGCTTCTTGTGACCGAGCTTCTGTTTGCACGATTGGCCACCGAATTATTTGAACGACTTACGGCTCTTCTTTCTACCACAGCTCTATTATTTCTACCAGTGTTCGTCCTTCGAATTCGATTATTATTACGAACCGCTACCCGTCTATCATTTCTATAGATATTGGCCCTACGGCTTCTGTTGAATCGATATTCCCTTCCAATTTGGGCATACGCTCTACGAACATTATTTCTATAGGGTCTGTGCCAGGTGTATCGAATAGGGGTGTACCATCTTCTGTAGGGGTTTGTCCAAACGTTACAGAAGCCAACTGCGGGTCGAACAAACCATCTGTGCCATGGCCTAAAGACAAATCCACGATTATAAACATTGATAAAACCTGTGGTATGGCTAAAGACACCTCCGTTCCAGAAAACATTCAATCCACCTACGCGTCTGACAAAGCCATTTCGGTACCAGATATCAATACCACCAATTTGTGAAACACGACCATAATAGTCATAAAAGATGGGTACGTTCTCTACCTGAACCACGGCACCGAAATCATCATACTGTACAAATGGGTTATAATTGAACCCTGAGTTAAAAGTGATTCCGACATTCCCAACACGTGCTCCAACCCCAACATTCACTCGATTGTCAATAAAGAAATCAAATTCACCATCGGGATATACCGAAAACGTAATACCGCTTTCATTAAAAATAAAGGAGTTGCCGTTGCGAAATGTATTTACAGCCATCTCGCCGCTCATTGTTGCAGCCTGCGTACCAGCAGCCCCAAATACTAATACTGCCATTAAGAGTACAAACTTTCTCATAACTGTTGAATTTTAAGTTCTAGGAGCAACTATTTACATCCCATCCATATCAAATCAAACAGCGTGCCAAAAAAGTTATACGGGATTAAATATTTGGTTATTAGTTAATTACAATTTTATATTTTGTGCTTTCAAGGGTAACCAATTCTTTTGGAACAAAATAAAGTTCAATAAAAGTGGTTTTTTGTCATTCCTGCGAAAGCAGAAATCCAAATCCGAACTTTATTTTAATAGATTCCGCATCAAGTGCGAAATGACAAATAGTTGGATGATGTCATTTCGACCGCAATGGAAATTTAGATATACTTTGATTGAAAGTATCTTGAGCGGCAATTGGGAAATTCCTGGAACATGATGCGAAAGGATTTATTCGGTAATGGGTTTTAGCACTTGGGATATACATGTTTGTTTCCCATCTTCCTTATCAAGGAGAAGTCAGAAGACTATTAGATAGGAATAGATTACAACCTACTCTGGTCTATTTGCTTTTTTGGATAAGCCACTATATTCTAAGTTGGGCAATAGCTTAAAATGGTCTCTTGAAGGAGACCATGGTGATTTTTTTGTTATTCTTAACTGGTTATGGCAAAGAAAAACCTTAATTTGAAAGCCTTGTTCTTTAATCAAATTTTGTCCCTTAAATACTTCGCTGTAAATGAGGCTTCACTTTTTATCAATTCTTCCGGTGTACCTTCGGCAAGCAGATTCCCCCCGTTTTCCCCTCCTTCTGGGCCGAGGTCAATAATATAGTCGGCACATTTAATCAATTCAATGTTGTGTTCGATGACCACTATGGAATGCCCTTTTGAAATCAATTCATCAAAAGACTTCAATAGCTTTTTGATGTCGTGAAAATGAAGCCCGGTGGTAGGCTCATCAAAAATGAACAATGCTTTTTCTTTGGTATTCCCCTTGACCAAGAAAGAAGCCAGTTTGATTCGCTGGGCCTCCCCACCAGATAGGGTAGAAGAACTTTGACCCAAAGTAACGTATCCTAAACCAACATCCTGCAAGGGTTTTAATTTTTGCACAATTTTAGGTTGCTTGAACGTTTCAAAGTGTGCGATGGCATCGTCAATGGTCATATTGAGGATGTCGTTGATGTTTTTACCCTCGAACTGCACTTCCAGAATCTCTTTTTTAAATCTTTTGCCTTCGCATACATCGCATACCAAGTGTACGTCAGCCATGAACTGCATCTCAACGGTTATCATGCCCTCGCCTTTGCACTTCTCACAACGACCACCGTCTACATTAAATGAAAAGTGCTTGGCTTGGTAACCCCTAAGTTTGCTTAATTTCTGAGCGGCAAATAAGGCTCGAATGTCGTCATAGGCTTTGATGTAGGTGACTGGGTTTGAACGGGAAGAACGCCCAATGGGATTTTGGTCGACGAACTCTACATGCTTTAATTGGCTATATTTTCCATCTAGTTTTGTGAATTGTCCCGCTTTTTCACCGTAGCCGCCAACTTCTTTTAAAATAGATGGGTACAGTAATTTCTTGACCAAGGTACTTTTGCCACTTCCTGAAACACCGGTAATGACGGTCAACATGTTCAAAGGAAAAGTAACATCTATATTTTTAAGGTTATTTTCCCGCGCGCCTTTAATTTGGATATGGTTTTTAGAATTGCGACGTTCTTTTGGAACTTCAATTTCCATATTCCCATTGAGATAGTTTCCTGTCAAGGTTTTTTTTGTCAAGATTTCCTTAAAGGTTCCTGTCGCTACCACGTTACCGCCCAAGGTTCCTGCTTCTGGACCAATATCGATGATTTCATCGGCCGCTTTCATAATGTCTTCGTCGTGCTCAACCACAATTACGGTATTACCCAAATCGCGGAGTGATTTTAAAACTTCTATAAGATTCTCAGTGTCTTTGGGGTGAAGTCCAATACTAGGTTCATCCAAGATGTACATAGATCCTACTAAACTACTACCAAGACTTGTGGCCAAATTAATGCGTTGACTTTCCCCACCTGAAAGGGTATTTGATTTGCGGTTCAGGGTGAGGTAATTCAACCCGACCTTATCTAAAAAATCCAGTCTAGTTGTAATTTCTTTTAGTAGACGCTTTGCAATGGTCTGATCATGCGCTGACAGTTTCAGTTTTTCAAAAAATGGAATCAAATCTTTTAAGGGTAATTCAATAAGGTCAGAAATGGAGTTCCCTTGGATTTTGACATAGTTCGCTTCTTTACGTAGTCGTTTACCGTTACATAAAGGACATTTGGTTTTACCGCGATAGCGGGAAAGCATCACCCTATTTTGAATCTTATAGCTTTTTTCCTCTAGCTGTTCAAAAAACTTATGAATACCAATAAAATGGTCATTACCATTCCAAACCAACTGCTTTTGTTGTTCAGAAAGTTCGAACCAAGGCTTGTGTATGGGAAAATCAAATTTATAGGCCGAATTGACCAATTGGTCGCGATACCAGCCCATGCTCTCGCCCCGCCATGGAAAAACAGCATTTTCATAAATGGATAGGGCGGTATTGGGTACTACCAAATCAGGGTCAATGCCAATTACATCGCCATAGCCTTCACATTTGGGGCATGCTCCATAAGGATTGTTGAAGCTGAAAAGATGAACATTTGGTTCGAGAAACTTCATACCATCCAACTCAAACAAACTACTAAATTCCCGTTCCTCCTTGGTGCTTAGCTCTTCAATTCGACATACCCCTTTGCCTTCAAAAAAGGCATTGTCGACAGCATTGCCCAATCGATTTAAAAAATCTTCATTATCTTTTTTGGTAACAATTCTATCAACTACCAAATCAAATTCTTTACCAATATCTTCTGGCGCTTGGTCAATTCGTATTACGTGGCCGTTGTATTTTATTCGGGCATACCCCTGTTTTGAAAACAATGCTAAAGACTTAAGGGCATCCCTATCCTCTCTAATGACCACTGGCGCCAAGAGTAAAAGTTTTGTTCCTTCCTCGAAGGTTTTTACATAATTGACCACATCGGTAACCGTGTGCTTTTTTACTTCCTTTCCTGAAATTGGAGAGATGGTTTTACCGATTCGTGCGAACAACAATTTTAGATAGTCATAAATTTCTGTTGTAGTGCCTACAGTAGATCTAGGGTTGGTCGAATTTACCTTTTGCTCGATGGCGATAGCCGGAGCTATACCTTTTATATAGTCAACCTTTGGTTTATCGAGTTTACCAAGAAACTGTCTGGCATATGAAGACAGGCTTTCTACATAACGTCTCTGCCCCTCTGCATAAAGGGTATCGAAGGCCAAAGATGATTTACCTGAACCTGATAGCCCGGTAATAACCACCAACTTGTTTCTTGGAATTACTACATCTATATTTCTGAGGTTATGTAGTTTGGCACCTTTAATGATTATATTCTCCTTAGGATTTACATCTTGCAATGATGTCATTCGTCGATTTTTTTTGTGCAAAGATACCCTTTGAGGGGCTTAATGTCTATATTGCGTATGTTGACATCTAAAAAACAGTAGATCACAACATACTTTTTTGGTAACTTACATGATTATATATCTTTGATTTGTAATTAAAACTGATAGGCCTATACAGCAATAATTACTTTTTTACAATTTAAGCTAATAACTCTCGACCGGTCCATTCCGTTGGTCTGGTGGTGTTTAAACCAAAAAAGTAATTTGTATGGAACTACAAATCGAAGATTCTGTATTGGTCAAACAATATATCAAGGGTGAGGAAAAGGCTCTTGAAATTCTCATCAACCGTCACAACCAAAAGATACTAAGTTTTATTTATTCGAAAGTTCTTGACCGCGATGTTGCGGAAGATATCTTTCAAGATACCTTTATTAAGGTAATAAAAACACTGAAACGCGGCTCGTACAGTGAAGAGGGTAAATTTTAGCCTAGTGTAATGCGTATTGCCCACAACCTAATCATCGACCATTTTAGAAAAAATAAAAGAATGCCCAAATTCGAGGGTAGCGAAGACTTTAATATCTTTTCGGTAATTAAGGATGATAAGCTAAATGTCGAGAAACAAATGATTAAAGATCAAATCGATAGCGATTTGTCTTATTTAATTGATGAACTGCCCGACGACCAGAAAGAAGTATTGTTGATGCGAATTTTCAAGGACATGAGTTTCAAGGAGATTGCTGAAAATACTGATGTCAGTATCAATACGGCATTGGGTCGTATGCGCTACGCGTTAATTAATCTTAGAAAGATTGTTGAACGCAATAATATCGTTTTAACGAATTAATATGCATTAGGTCGAACTGAGCAATAATTCCAAAATACTGGCGTTTTGATATAGAATTTAAAACGCTAGAATATGGAAGAAATTTACTCTGAGACACCTAAAACCTGTGGAAGACTAAAGGCTAGACCTGAAACCGTTTCATTTTTGATGGCATTTTCAAGGTCGTACCAGGTAGCTGAACACAATAACGTTACTTTTGAGCATTTTTTAAATTAAAGTGCTCAAAATCAAAATAAAAAAACCACCTAATTAGGTGGTTTTTTTATGTTTATAATAGTCTTGTAAGACAGTTTTTCTTCCAATCGTTTTGGTGATGATGTCCTTTTCAAGGTTCCAACCCCGCGCAGGAGAGTATTCCCTACCATACCAGATAATTTGAAGATGCAGTCGGTTCCAAAGCGCTTTTGGAAATAATCTTTTGGCATCTTTTTCGGTCCGAACTACATTTTTGCCATTTGAAAACCCCCATCGGTACATTAATCGATGAATATGCGTATCTACCGGAAATGCGGGAATACCAAATGCTTGCGAAACTACTACACTAGCCGTTTTATGTCCGACAGCGGGCAATTCTTCCAAAAGTTCAATCTCTTTGGGGACTTCACCACTGTATTTTTCAATTAATATTTTCGAAAGGCCATGTATACCCTTGGACTTCATGGGGGATAAGCCAACGGGTCGTATAATATCACGTATTTGCTCAACGGTTAATTTGACCATATCAAAGGGATTATCGGCTTGGGCAAAAAGGAGAGGCGTAATTTGATTGACCCGTACATCAGTACTTTGTGCTGATAGTAGTACGGCAACCAAAAGGGTGTAGGGATCTTTATGGTCCAGTGGTACCGGAATTTCGGGATAGAGTTCCTCTAAGGTATTTATTGCAAATTGTACACGTTCCTGTTTGTTCATTATTGTTTAACTTTGGTGTAAATATATTAAACAAAAATACGAGTTCGATGAATACACTAAAAGCTGGGGATAAAGTACCCAATTTTACCTCAAAAGACCAAGACGGAAATACAGTTTCCCTTTCAGATTATAGTGGGAAGAAATTGATTGTTTTCTTTTATCCTAGAGCAAATACCCCAGGATGCACAGCAGAGGCCTGCAACCTTCGAGACAACTATGCGGAACTGCAGGCAAAGGGCTATGAGCTATTGGGTGTCAGTGAGGATTCAGAAAAGAAGCAAGCTAACTTTAAAAACAAATATGAGTTTCCTTTTCCTTTATTGGCCGATGAAGACCATACTGTAATAGAAACTTTTGGTGTATGGGGGCCGAAAAAATTTATGGGCAAGGAGTATGATGGTTTACACCGTATGACCTTTCTTATCAATGAAGAAGGAATAATCGACAGGGTTATTGAGAAGGTAAAAACCAAAGATCATGCGGCTCAAATTCTAGAAAGCTAAATTCAAATAGAAAACGAGCGAGGTCGACATGCACTGATGTTGCTGCTCGACCTCGCTCGAAACGATGTGAAAATGTCTTAATCTTCTTCTACCTCTTCTATTTCCTTTTCTTGACTTACTTCCTTTCGAATAAAGAGTTTCTTTTCTTTTATCATTTCAGCAATACCTTCTGGTAGCATTTCTTCCCATCCCCCTTCACCATTCGTAAGGCGCCTGAGCACATCTCTTGAGAAAATATGCATGATATCGGGATCGTAATCGATAATATCCATCACCTTTCCATTGTACTTAAAGAATTTGTACAGTTCTTTCATGCGTGGGTGTACCTTTACATTGTTACTGGTCATTATTTGACCAGTTTCCTGGGCTTTCATGGGGTAGAGATACACTTTCAAATCTTTAAAAAACAGCTTGCCAAAGGCCTCTAAAATACCCCCGCTCAAATGACGGTAGTACTTTTCATCAAATACATCAACTAAGTTATTTATGCCCATGGTCAGCCCAATCTTTGCCTTGGTATAATTGTTAAAATATTCCACTAGTTTATAATATTCCTGAAACTTTGAAATCATCACGGTATGACCTAATGAACTTAATAGTTCGGCACGGTCCATGAAATCTTGTTCATCGATTTCACCTGAAGCTTTTAAGTTTGCCAACGTAATTTCAAAGATGACAATGGTATTATCATAGTCAACGGTTTGTTCTCGAACGAAGATATCGTAAGATTTCTGGAACATGTCCATATTCACCTTGGTCACCGGTCTAAAACTACCACGTAGGGCAAGGATGTTCTTTTTGTACAATATGGCCGCGGGGAGAAGATTATGTCCATCGGGACCAAACATCACAGCATCGGTCATATCATTTCGAATCAGCTGTAAGCTCATTAAACGGTTATCAACATCTTTAAAGCTTGGGCCATGAAAGTTGATTAGGTCTATCTCTAAGGTGTCTTTATCGATATGATCGTACAAATATTTCAGAAGTTTTTTGGGCTTGTCGAATTTGAAATAGGCACCATAAATTAAGTTTACCCCTAATATGCCCAATGTTTCTTGTTGTAAACGGGCCTCATTTTGTTTGAAACGAACATGAAGAATGATTTCATTCGGTTCTTTTTGATTGGGCTCTAATTGAAAACGCAATCCTATCCAACCATGGCCTTTATATCTTTTTGAAAAATCAATGGTTGCTACCGTATTGGCGTAAGAGAAAAAGCGATAGTCTGGGTTCTGCGTTCTATCTATACGTTCTTCAACCAATTTCATCTCATGCCGCAACATTCGTCGTAAACGAGCTTGGGTGACATACCTACCATCATCTTCAACCCCGTAAATAGCATCACTAAAAGCCTTGTCGTAGGCGCTCATTGCTTTGGCAATCGTACCGGAGGCTCCACCGGCCCGAAAAAAGTGTCTGGCTGTTTCCTGGCCAGCACCGATTTCGGCGAAAGTACCGTAGATATCAGGATTCAAATTGATTCGTAACGTTTTGGCCTTGATGGAGGGAATATTTTCAAAGCCATTGTCCCTAGCTTTAGTATTGGGCATAACAGGAATTTTATCACTACCAAAGTTAAGAAGATAGCACAATCTATTAAACAATTATGTTATAATTTTGAGTATTCATGAAGGAGCAATTACAGGTCACTTTTTTGGGTACGGGTACCTCACAGGGAATTCCCATAATAGGCAGCAAACATCCTGTTTGTCTAAGTTCAAACCCTAAGGATAAAAGACTAAGGGTCTCTGTTCTCATTTCTTATAAAGAATTTAATTACATTATTGATTGTGGACCTGATTTTCGACAGCAACTATTGGCCAATCCCATAACACAATTGGATGCCATTCTTTTCACCCATGAGCACTCCGATCATACTGCTGGTATCGACGATATTAGGCCTTTTTTCTTTCGACAGGGCGATATCCCCATTTATGCACACGAACGTGTGGTTCAGGCATTGAAACGCAGATTTGACTATATTTTTGCCGATGAAGACCGCTATCCAGGTGCACCGGCGGTGCAGGTACAACTCATTGATAAGGAAACCCCTTTTACTTTGGGCGAACTATCAGTTACCCCCATTGAGGCCTATCATAACCGCCTTCCTGTTTTAGGTTTTAGGATAAACGATTTTGCCTATCTCACTGATGTCAAGCGTATTGAAGAAAGTGAAAAAGAAAAATTAAAAGATTTAAAAGTCATGGTTATCAATGCTTTACGAATCGAACCGCATTACTCCCATTTCAATTTGGAAGAAGCATTGGAATTTGCACAGGAAATAGGCGCCGAGCGTACTTATTTTACCCATATCAGCCACTTGCTCGGGTTTCATGATGAAGTAGAGGCTAAATTACCCGAAGGCATTCATTTGGCCTATGACAATCTTAAAATCACTATTTAAATGAAGAAGAATATATTTCTCTATCTTTTTGTTTTTGTGGCATTAATTGCCCTCTTTCTGTTGATGAGGGGTAATAAAACGGTTAAAATGAGTACTGAAAAAATAGGAGGTTTAGAACGTCAAGTCAATCAGCTCAAGGATTCTGCCGAAAAGTTACAGTTTCGTTTAATGGATATGCAATATTTTTCACTGGAAAACAATGATGATGCCCTAGCTTATTACGATCATTTGAATCTAGAGAACCCTTCTCGCCATATAGAGGACAAATTATTGGAAACCAACGAACGAAAAGGCGACAACCCTTTGGTCAAACCTTTTTATGAGGGTATGGAGAGTGACTTTAAAATCAATAAAATCAAAGTGCTCAACCATCGATGGATATTGGCTGATTTTTCGGATGGTAAATATTGGGGTGATTTAGTAATAAAGTATGAACTCAAAGATGATTTGGGAATCGATTTTACCGTGATGGACCATTTGTTATATACCCGCAGTAATTAGGGAAGCATCTAATTTTCATTTGATGTGATTTGGTAAATATAGTTCTCGGGCCCTACTACCTGTAAGTTAAAATAGCTATGCAGTTCTAAATATCGTTTATAACCATTGAAGTCTTGTATTTTCCACTCGATTTCAATGGCCTTTTCATCGGTATAGTCTTCCATACCCCTTCGCTCATCAACCAGTCCAACAAATGATGAACCCGTTGTTTGGTATATCTTGGTCCAGCCTTGGTCGGCTACCAGTCTATAGCCTAGTTCTTCTTCATAAAATTTCTGCATTTTGAGTAAATCTTTATGATAGGTCCAGGTAATCGTTCCAAAGAAATGGAGGTTATCTATATTCGTTTGCACTTTGGGTGATTTTGAAAGTACCGCCATAAAAAGCTCATTTTCCGGATGCTGTTTGAATTCTTCAAATTCCAATAGATATCCACCCGGGTCAATAGCAACAAAGCCGTCATGTGCACCACCATGTTTTGGTTTGTAGCTGTATTTAATGGGTACAGCATTGGCTTGCGCATGGTTATACCATTGTTGCAATTGATCCGTCAGTAAGGCAATGGCAGTGGATTTTGGTTGCTCGGGCGTATGGTTCCCATCAAATTCATGAAGTTCGATAAAGCCATCAGTACCAATTTGAAAACGATTTTGTTGTAACAAGTATAAACCCAGAGTATTTTGGTAAAAATCTATGGCAGCCGGTAGATTTTCATAGTATAAATGGGTGATTTGCTGAATAACTCCAAAAGAATGTAGGTCACGGTATGACTGGTTTTCACGCAGTAATGTATTGATGCCTTGAGGGCTATATCCCAAAAGCCGCCCCAGTCTTCTTGCCAAGGCCTCTTTTGTTTTAAAGTCCCCTCCTTCATACGAATGGACATCCTTTTTCCATTGTAGGTATTGTTGTAAACGGTCATCACCATAAATGATAACGATAGTCTTTTCTTCGTTTTTCTTAGCAGGAAATAATACCGTTTCGGGTAGTTTTTCTTCCATAAATAATTCTACTTCAAAATCTTTGGCAATGGCTTTAAAAGAATCCCAAAGCTCATCAATGTCTCGATTTTCAGGGAAATGGTAAAATGCAATGGGTTTGGCATCATTTGCGACCATTTCGCAATATGTCTTAAATACTTGGAATTCATTTATCTCTTGTTGTTTACAGCTTATAAAAAGAAGCAGGCAACTTAGTAAAGGAAGGATAATTTTCATTTACTAAATGTAAGAAATTGATAAAAGTCTCTTGGTTGATTTCTATAGACTTATATTTTGTTCTGTAACCACTCTCTGAACGAATAGAAGTTTTGAGGAGCGACACCATGCCCCACTGGAAACTCCTCATAAGTGTGTACAATACCAAGATTTTTTAAAAATGCCGGGGACTGTTGCGCCCATTCCACGGGAATGACCTGATCTACCTGACCATGAGAGGCATAAATGTTCAGGGAACTATAATCATTGTCCTGATACCCTTCTTTTAAAATATTCTGATTGATATAGCCGCTAAGCGCAATAACATTTTTTACTTTTTGAGGATAAGAAAGGGCAACCGCATAGCTGAGAATAGTACCCTGACTGAATCCCAAAAGGGTCACTTTATTATGATTCAAGCGATATGCCTTACAGGCTTCATCGATGAAAGCAACGATTTTTTCCCTAGAGGCAATGGCTTGTTCATCGTCACTCCACTTTCCGAATTCCGCATCAAAATTTATGGCGTACCATGCATGGCCATAGGGTTCAAGTCGATACGGGGCTTGCACTGAAATGATAAATAATTCCTCAGGAAGTTCTGACGCAAATGAAAACAAATCCTCTTCGTTGCTTCCGTAGCCATGCAGCATAATTAAAACAGAAGGGTGCTCATAGGGAACTGTATTGGGACGAATTAAATGTTCTAAAGATAGTGGGAGTGGGGTGGGAGACATTTTAGTGATGAATTTTAAAATTTGCAGACTTGCCTTATTGAATTAGTTTATTTATCACGTATGATAGTTTTTGGCCATTTAGTTTAAGAAATAAACGTGAACCACTTTTGGAAGTATTCGCCCAACACCGGTAATAGTTTTATTTGTTCGTTCATGGCATTGATAAAACCAAAGCCCCAAAGCAGTAAATACAAAAAGAAAAGACCTACTGGTATCCAAACCAGCCCCAAATTACTAAAAGCTATGGCCAAGGCGTGATAGAGTATATGAATACCAAAAGCTTGACGGATATGAAAACGGGCAAACGTATTTTTTGGTTCCATGTTCATGGTGATGGCAATCAAACAGCCCACAATAGTTAGATATGATATAATCGCAGTTGTGCGGCCCTCTTTCGCTATATTGCTTTTTTTGCTCATCAGAGGTTTACTTTTCCATTGTTGATTACACCGTAGACCTCACCTTGAAGTTGTTGACCAATGAATGCACTGTTCTTTGAAGTGGATTTGATTACCTCTTTTGTGAAAATACGTTCCCCCTCAGGATTGAACAAAGATAAATTGGCGGCATCACCAATTTCCCAGCTAGGTTCTTTCATCCCGAAGCGCTGCCTTCCCTTGGTTAAAATTTCCACTGCCCTTTCCAAACCAAAAAGAACATTTAGCGTACCAAAGGCGCTTTCAAGCCCAACGGTTCCATAGCCCGCGTTATCAAATTCCACACGCTTTTCTTCAATGTTCAGCGGGGTATGGTCGGTTGTTACAAAATCGACGGTACCATTCAAGACTGCTTTTTGAAGTGTTTTGCACTCTTCTTGCGTACGAAGCGGCGGCATCACTTTAAAGTTTGCATCAAAATCCTGCAATAAGGTATCAGTCAATACCAGATTATGAATGGACACGCTGCAGCTAACATTCAATCTTTTCTTTTTCGCTTCGGCAATCAGTTTGACAGCGCCTATGGTCGAAATTGTAGGGATATGAAGTTTGCCTCCCGTATATTCTAATATGGAAAGGTCTCGCGCTACCTGTAATTCTTCTGCCATGGCTGGGATGCCCTTTAAGCCCAATTGGGTAGATATGACTCCCTCGTGAACAACTCCTTTCCCTTGAATTTGTTTATCAAGGGGGTAGGAAAAAATCAATCCACCAAAATTTTGGGCGTACTGTAGGGCGATTTTTAGAAGGTTAGCATTGGTCACTGGAGCCTTGAAATCATAAAAACCAACGGCCCCTGATTGGTGCATATCAAATAATTCTGCTAAGGCCTCACCTTCGCCTTTAACTGTAACATTTCCCAAAGGGTGCAGTACCGTACTTTTTCTCGCACTGCGTTCTTTTAGGAAAATGATATTACTACTATTGTCTGGAACTGGGTGTGTATTGGTATTGAGGAGCAGTTCGGTGAAACCACTTTTTGAAGCCACCTCCAGTCCGTGGGCAATTGTTTCACGTTCTTCAAATCCAGGCTCCCCAAAAGCCACTCCCGAATCAAACCAACCTAACGATACGTGCAGATTTTTACGCGCTATGACGCGCATATCTTTATCCGTGGTAATTTTAGGGGCTATGGCAACTAGTTTACCATTCTTAATGTGGATATCCCTTTTCTTAAGATGAAGGGTGGTTTGCGTAGGGGCTACCAGTTTTGCTGATTTAATGAGTATGTTCATGGGAGCCATTTTTGTAGCAGTAGTTCCAACACTGCAAAGAGCAGCGCAAAAATAACAAACCATTTCCAAAAGTGGGTCACCGCAGTATCTTCTCGAAGTTCATCGAACAGATTGGGGATGGTATTAAAAGTACGGGCTTCATTTATCAATTCAGCATTGAGATACTCGAGTTTACTTTCTTTTCTATCATAATTAAAACCAATACGTCTTAACGTATCGTTTTCCCTTAGAACACTATATATGCCAGCTTTTTTCGGATTCTCCTCAAACTGCAATCGCACCTTATTCGAAAAGACTTGTTGTAATGGAATAAAATCATTTCCCTCCTGAGACAATTTTATAAAGTTGTCCTGCCCTAGACCCTCGATTTCTATATCTATGGTTGCATTTTTCCCAATGACCTGATATAAACTCGGATTACTCATGCTCTGTTCTGCAATATTATAGAAAGTGGGAACGATCAAGGGAGAATTAATAAAAGATGAATTCCCTTTGGCCAATGAAGCACTGAAAACATGACAGTTTTTGTAAGAGGTCAGAAACGGCTCAAAACTTTCATATGATAATGCAGGCGGTACTTTGGAGGTAAGGCCGTAAAATGAGTTTACCTTGGGATAATCGAAATTCGTTACTTCTTTTTCAAATACGTTCTGAAACAGGGGATGTTGAAAAGAAATTTTACTGATTTCTTTTTCCAATGTAATCAAAGGTCCATAAGATAAAGGAAGTAAAGACTTAAAAAGGTCATTATATGACGCTAAATCAATATTATCTTCAGACGGAATCACAACCAAGGTGCCACCGTTGTTTGAAAAATCGATAAGAATGGTGGATAAACTTGATGGAATAGCGTTTAATCCGTTCAAAATTATAGTATTCTGCTTGCTCAATAGGCCATAATCAAGTGAGTTTAAATTGAAGTTTGAATATTCGAAATCCTCACCCCCAAAAAGGCGTTCTAAAAAGTTGGAATCCGCTTCCGAAATAGCCAAAACCTTGGGTGGGTTTCGTTCATCAATGGAAAAGAAAAAATGATTGTCATATTCCAACACAGGATCTTCTATATAGACCCTGCCTTTTATCATTTCATTGGTTTGTAATGAAATGGTTATTTCGGTGGCGTTTTGTGTCGTACCCTTAACAGCAGTTTTTGCAATCAGCCGCTTCTTGTTAAAAACGGATAATGGGAGGGTTTGGCCTTCCGTTAGGCCTACAACCCTTATATTCAAAGGAATTTGATTGCCATCGCTGTTGCCCAAATACAAAGAATCGATATACACATTATTTGTGTTTTCCGGTTTTTGATTCACTATATGGAGCTGAACCGATTTATTTTTTGGGTAATCAAGAATACCTCTACCTTGCAGGTCGGAGAGCAACAAAAAGTTTTTTATGGTCTGTTCAGCATCAGTAAATAAACTAAGGGCCTTTAGAAGAACCTGATCACTATCAAATTGTTTGGAACTCTTCTGAAGTGACAATAGTTCATTTTGAACTTGTTTTATGGTAACATCAGTATAAGTTCTGTCATTGGTGAACAACGAAAAAACTGTGTTCTCAGGAATCTCTTGAATTAAGTCTTGAACGGCCCTTGTGAGTAATTCCACACTCTCTTTTTTAGCCGCCATGCTAAATGAATTATCAAGATAGATTACGGTTTCCCTTTCGGTCAGGGCATCAGTATTGGAAGAAAAGGGTTGTGCAAAAGCAATGACCAACATTGCCAAAAGAATCAGTCGGGTCAATAGGAGTAACCATTTCTTGAGGTTTTGGCTTTTACGTGACTCCGAGACCACACGTTGTAACATTGCCACATTGGTGAAGGGGGTTCGCTTAAACCTCCTCAATTGTAGTAAATGAATTATAATGGGAATAAGCAGCAAAAGGAGAGCCCAAAGAATTTCTGGATGTTTAAACTGCATTCCAAGTTTTAATGTTCAAATATAGCGTTTTGATACATTTGAATTTGACGACACGATGTTAAGGGATAGCCAATCTTAAGGCTAACAAAAAAAATAATAATCTTCCATAGCCTTTTGGTTCAATTTGGTTAGATGGGTTCGTATCTCATCTTGGGCATTCTCATTGGCCACAGTAATAATACTTTGGGGAGAT
The DNA here is from genome assembly GCA_050042945.1 of Croceivirga sp. Lineage (GTDB taxonomy): Bacteria > Bacteroidota > Bacteroidia > Flavobacteriales > Flavobacteriaceae > Croceivirga. Next base: position 1,775 of record JBHJJC010000057.1, on the reverse strand, counting down.
TGTAGCGTTTCCATCATACTAAAGTGGTGCATTTCCTTTCCATAAATCGATTTGTTGATTTTATTGGGATTATCACAGAGCCATATAAAGTCTATCTTTTCCTTCAATAAGGCTTTTGCAATTTTCTTCCCTTTAAAGCCAGCCCCCCAAACGACCAATGACCTATTGGTGTCATGATCTAATTTCAGAAAGTAGTGTATTTTAATATCCAAAAAATAGTTTTGGGCGTAATGCTCATGTGTTCGAGATGTTCGGGTATCATAATCACGCCAATAGTGAAGTACTTCCTGACATGGAATGATTCTTAAATCATTTTCATAAAAACGAAATGTGAGGTCATAATCCTCAGGATAGCGGTTAGGTGAAAATGCTCCGCACCGCTCAAAATCCGTTTTTGAAATCATCCAACAAGGGGATGGAATAACACACTCCTTGTAAATTTCTGTAAAGTTATTTCCTGCTGAAGTCAGTTTGTTCAACCATTGTTCGTAGCGAGCGTATCCATTGCTGATACCCCGGTTTGAGAAGTATTTCACTTGGCCAATGGCGACATGTCCATTTCCTTTATATTTAAGGTTGTGAACCATCTTTTCCAAGCGATGTGTCACCATAATATCATCAGAATCCATTCGGGTAATAAATTCTCCTTTTGAATGGGCATAGGCCGTTTGAAGCGCAGGAATAATACCTTGACCCCTATTTTGAAAAACATGAATACGATTATCTTTTTCGGAATATTCAGAAACCAAGTCAAAACTATCGTCTATAGAACCATCGTTGACAGCTAAGACTTCCCATGATTTATAAGTCTGGTTAACGATGGAATCCAAACAAGCTGGTAAAAAGTGGGCAGTATTCTTAAATGGAATGATGATACTGACCAAAGGGTTACTTTTCTAAAACTTCTGAAATTGCTTTTTCAACCAGTTCTTCCATAACAGCATAGCCCTCTTTGGTCAAATGTACTTCATCCGTGGTATATTTTTTTGGAAGGCCGTTACGGTCATCGACCATGATAGAAAAATAATCTAAATAGGGTACCTGTTGTTTTGCACACATATTCAGTAGCAATTTATTGAGTTTTGGAATCTTCACTTTAGGGGCTTTTCCCGGCCGCCATGGATAATCGTTTGCCGGCAGTACCGAGCAGACGATAGGGATGATACCGTTTGCCTCTGACAGTTCAACCATTGAAAGCATATTATCTCGAATCTGCTCCAACGTAATTGGGCCAGTATTTTCAGCGATATCGTTGGTCCCCGCGAGAATCACCACTATCTTGGGGCGTAGGTCGATTACATCTTGTCGAAATCGCAATAGCATTTGTGGTGTGGTTTGACCGCTGATTCCTCGATTTAGATAAGGTTTGCCCTCAAAAAATGTTGAATTTGCCTTCGACCATCCTTCTGTAATGCTATTTCCCATAAAAACCACTCGATATTCATCCGGTTTAGGATGTTGCACTTTTTTGTTGGCGTTTTGATATTTCCCCAGATTGGGCCAGTCTTGAGCGAAAACTTTACTCATTTGGTACGGCCCCAATAGTACAAGGATAAGGAGCGGTATATTGATTTTGTGCATAACACATGTTTTTTTGAAGGTAACAATAATAAAAGAAACTTATTATTGTACTTTTCTGTATTGAAATTCAAGCACTTGTCCACAATCAATTTAGTTCATTTCGAATTCTCCAAGCGTTTGACATATCCGAAACTGATTTCGGTAAAGTCTGCTTGGCCCAGATTAGCATTAATATGTGCCCCTAAATAAAAATT